>NZ_CP163512.1:3418606-3729389 GCF_041075285.1 Providencia rettgeri
AACTTGGAACAAAATGGGGAGAAGATGTCAATTCTGCGGTTACCACGGTCAATGCCACTCGCTTAACCAATACGCCCTTTGATACTGCCGCTATATATTACCGTGGTGAAAGAGTCCCGAGTCACATTCAAACCATGAATTATATTTCGTTATCCCCTATCGAAATCAAGGTAACGGATGAACGCGGTCGTAAAATGCCTATGTATCGCAATAACCAAGGGCAATATATTTTGCCAGCCCAAGAAGGACAACGTTATCAATTAACCATCAAAAATACCGATAGAAATCGGATTTATGAAGTCGTAACAAGTGTCGATGGCATTGATGTATTAAATGGTCGAGCAGGCTCTTATCAAAATAGCGGATATTTAATTCGCCCAAGAAGTGAAGTGACAATTGAAGGCTTCCGTAAAAGCCAAAATCAAGTCGCTGCATTCCGCTTTGCGGCTCCTGAAGAGTCCTATGTGAACCAAAATGTCCAAGGTGACGAACGCAATATTGGTGTCATTGGCTTTGCACTTTTTGAAGTGCGTGAAGAACTCCCTGATTGTGAAGCCAATCCGTTCCCAGCAGAGACACAATACGCTCCAGAACCGTGTCGTAAACGTTAGTGATAATAGCGAAAAAAGCGTATATCTCACGATTGCGCTTTTTTACGTTGATAAAAAATTCACCAAATAAAGACTGAAATTATTAACTTTTATTATATTTTAATTCTAAGTTAATAACATTTCGTCGTGCTATTTGGCAATTTCTCCCATTTATATTGATATTGATCATTTACCTTAAGATATAATACATTTTAATTTATAATAAATGCTAATTATTAATAAGCTAAATGGATGGTATTTCACGATGAAAAAAATAATTGCAGTCTCTCTTTTAAGTTTAATCTCAAGTATGGCGATGGCATCTAACAGCGGCTTTTATGTTTCCGGTAAGATGGGAACCTCCATAGTCAAACTGTCTGACCAAAAATGGTCTGATGAAGATGACACCATTGGAGGCGGCAGTAAGACAAAAGGTGTATTTGGTGGCGGTATCGCTCTCGGTTATGATTTATATGATGCAACCTCTTTACCTCTGCGCACAGAATTAGATATTACTCTGCGTGGTAAAGCCTCATCTAAGCATAACTTGGGCACAGATTCATGGGATAATGGCAATGGATCTTATTACTACGAAAGTGAAGATGGTAAAAACGATATTACCTTAAATACCTTTATGATTAATACTTACTATGATTTCAAAAACCAAACCAACTTCACCCCATATGTGTCTGTTGGCTTAGGTTTAGCAAGTATTAAACATAAAGCGCAATATATCTATACTGAAACCAATTCAGGTGGCAGTGAATATGATGAATTCTCAAAATCAAAAACCAACAGTAATTTTGCTTGGAGCTTAGGTTTAGGTTCACAATACGCGATTAATGATAATCTTTCGTTGGACTTAAGCTACCGTTTCTTAGATGCAGGCAAATCTGAGGTTAGTTATAACGATGATGGCAACACCATTAAATCTAAAGTAAAAGTGCGTAGTAATGACATTATGCTCGGTGTGCTTTATCGCTTCTAATTTTCCTATTTAGAAATACATAGTGCCAATTTTAGGCATCAAAAAAGGGAAACTCAGTTTCCCTTTTTTTCGCATTTCACAAGTTCGATTATTTTTTAGAACCTGGGATGCTGAAACGTTGGTTGAAGCGATCAACACGACCACCAGTCGCAACATCACGCTGTTTACCAGTGTAGAACGGGTGGCAGTTACCACAAACGTCCAGGTTCAGCGAATGACCAGCAGTTGAATTAATTTTCATTACATTACCGCAAGAACAAGTTGCAGTAACTTCTTCGTATTTAGGGTGAATACCTTTTTTCATGGGAGAACCTCTATTAAGGCCGTGTCGCCATTCCAGCCCTAACGCCGGACACCACACGTCGTGTTGATTGAATTTAACGTATTGGTAAAATTAAGTACCAAAGGCGGCGGATCATACAGAAATTCTATTTATTGCGCAATGAAAAACGCGTAAATTTTGTGATATTCTAGTTGGCTATCGCACTTAACATCGAACAAAAAAACAGACGGAAATCCAGTTATGATCGTCGTTCAGGTGGCTTTACCTGTTCCTTTAAACCGCACTTTTGATTATCGACTCCCAGATAACATGCCGCTCCCTGTTGTAGGAAGCCGTGTGATGGTACCGTTTGGTAAACGCCAAGCTCTTGGCATCGTAGTCAAGCATAGCGATAAAAGCGAATTTACAGAAGACCAGCTCAAAACTATCGAGCTGGTTCTCGACACGCAACCTCTGTTTCCTGACGATGTGTGGCAACTTTTACTGTGGTCTTCTCAATATTATCATTATCCAATTGGCGAAGTGCTATTTCACGCATTACCAACGTTACTGCGCCAAGGAAAAGCCGCTGAATTTACCCCAATCTGGCAATGGCAAGTTACTGAGATGGGGATCTCGGTCGATCTGAACGAATTGAAACGATCCCCTAAACAACAACAGGCGTTAGCACTGCTCAAGCGCCGCCCAGTTTATCGTCACCAAATCAGCGAGCTTGAAATCAGTGAAAGTGCTCTGCAATCTCTTAAAAAGAAAGAGTATATCGAATTGCACCCAGTACAGCCGAGCGTTGAAAAATGGCAATCAACTTTTGATGTGTGCGGTGAACGATTACGCCTTAACAGCGAACAAGCGACCGCTATCGGTGCAATACGGGCTCAGGACGACGAATTTTCACCTTGGTTACTGGCGGGGATCACTGGTTCAGGGAAAACGGAAGTTTATTTGAGTGTATTAGAAAATGTGTTGGCACAAGGGAAACAGGCCTTAGTTCTGGTACCTGAAATTGGTTTAACCCCACAAACCATTAACCGTTTCCGCGAGCGGTTTAATGCCCCTGTGGATGTACTGCACTCCGCCCTCAATGATAGCGAACGTTTAGCCGTTTGGTTGCGCGCCAAACTCGGTCAAACAGCCATCATTATTGGTACGCGTTCCGCGTTGTTTACGCCATTTGCCAACCTAGGCATTATTATTATTGATGAAGAGCACGACAGCTCGTATAAACAACAAGATGGTTGGCGCTACCACGCACGGGATTTGGCTGTTTTTCGCGCGAAAAAAAATAATATTCCCATTGTGATGGGCACCGCAACGCCTTCACTCGAAACTTTACTCAATGTGAAACAGCGGAAATATCGCCAACTTAACCTTACAATCCGCGCAGGGAATGCCCGTCCTGCGACGCAACATTTAATTGATTTAAAAGGCCAACCGCTAAAATATGGCCTTTCACACATACTTGTTCAGCATATCAAAACGCATCTGGCACAGAATAATCAGGTCATTTTGTTTTTAAACCGCCGGGGCTACTCCCCAGCCCTCATTTGCCATGAATGCGGCTGGATTGCTGAGTGTCAACGCTGTGACCACTACTATACGCTGCACCAAAATATCCACCAGCTACGCTGCCACCATTGTGACAGCCAACGCCCTGTTCCTCGCCAATGTCCGCAATGTGGTTCAACACATTTAGTCCCAGTTGGTATGGGGACAGAACAACTTGAAGAAGGGATCTCTGAGCTGTTTCCAGATATCCCTGTTACGCGTATTGATCGCGACACAACCAGTCGAAAAGGGGAGCTTGAGCAACACCTAAACCAAGTGCACGAAGGCGGCGCTCGCATTCTTATTGGCACGCAAATGTTAGCCAAAGGACACCATTTCCCCGATGTCACATTAGTGGCACTATTGGATGTCGATGGCGCGCTATTTTCCAGTGATTTTCGTGCCGCAGAGCGTTTTGCTCAACTGTATGTGCAAGTTTCAGGTCGTGCGGGTCGAGCAGGCAAACAAGGGGAAGTGTTTTTACAAACGCATCATCCTGAGCACCCTTTACTGCTGACCTTGTTAGAAAATGGTTATGACGCATTTACTCAAGAAGCAATGGAAGAACGGCGTGTGGCGATGCTCCCTCCCTATACCAACCATATTTTGATCCGTTCTGAAGATCACAATAACCAAGACTCGCGGCAATTTTTACAAAATGTCCGTCAGTACATCACTGAGCACCCAAAAAGTGATACAAAACTGTGGATTTTGGGACCATCGCCATCAATTCAGGCAAAACGCGGGGGGCGTTTCCGCTGGCAGTTACTGTTACAGCACCCATCTCGTCCCTACTTGCAGCAATTTATGGCGCAATTATTGCCTGAAATCCTCAAACAGCCAGAAAGCCGCAAAGTAAAATGGAATGTCGATGTCGACCCAACGGACAGCTAAAGTATTACAGAATTTAAAGGGTCATTTTTACTTTGCTCTCGTTATGTTGTCGGTCTTCTTTCGCCTTTTCGCTTCCAGTTTATTGATATTGTGAACTATCTGTTTTTTTTGCATAAAATGCCATATTTTGTGCAAATTTTATACAACTTGAGTTTCACTTATCCTTTAGCACCCTAAATTATTTTTGAAATTTGCGAAGCAGCTCTAAAAAATGATACGTGTCACACTTTTTATGCAAACTAGGTAACAGATATTATTGAGAATCCAATTAGAATAACTTCTAATCATAAATAATGACGTACTTGCGCCATTCAAAAAAAGCAAACGATTAAATCAATCTAAGGAAGGCGTTGTGGAAAGTAAAAAACACAATAACACGGCGACAATGAAAGATGTTGCTAGTGCAGCGGGCGTTTCGACAGCGACTGTCTCTAGAACATTAATGAACCCTGAAAAGGTGTCCTTACAAACGCGCCAAAAAGTTGAACAAGCTGTTATGGATGTTGGCTACTATCCTCACAACTTGGCAAGAAGCTACAAGCGCAATGAATCAAAAACGATCCTTGTGCTGGTTCCCAATATCCGTGACCCATTTTTTAGTGATGTCGTCTGTGGCATTGAAGAAATCGCCGCCCAAGAAGGTTACTTTGTGCTGATTGGTGACTGCAAGCACCAAGAAAAACAAGAAAATGCCTTTATTAATCTGATTATTACCAAACAAATCGATGGCATGGTGTTATTGGGCTCAAATATTCCGTTCGATGTGTCAACTGAAGAACAAAAAAATCTACCACCGATTGTCATGGCAAATGAGTTTGCCCCTGAATTAAAACTGCCTACAGTGCATATCGACAACTTAACCGCTGCATTTAATGCCACCCATTACCTTCAAAAACAAGGCCATAAGCTGATCGCCTGTATTGCAGGGCCGTCTCATATGCCACTAAGCCAGTACCGTTTAGAAGGCTATAAAAAAGCGATGTTAAGAACAGGGGAAAAACTGCGTGATGAGTACATTATTCGCGGTGATTTTACCCATGAGGGTGGCGCTGAAGCGGTGAAAACCCTGCTATCACTCCCTGAACCGCCAACTGCGATTTTTTGCCATAGTGATATCATGGCGATTGGGGCAATGTGGCAAGCCAAAAAAATGGGATTAACCTTGCCTGATGATTTATCTTTTGTTGGTTTCGATAACTTAGAGCAAGCAAAATATACCTTGCCCGCATTAACGACGATCAACCAACCTCGCGCAGAAATTGGTCATCATGCGATGCAATTGCTACTTGAACAAATCCATGGCAATAATGTGACACCGGGTTCGCGTCTCCTAGATTCTGATTTAATCATCAGAGAGAGTACAAAAGCGCCTAAAAGCTAGTCAAAATTGTTCAGGTTAAGTAACATGTTAGTCCAAATGATGACTAACAATTGATAACTAGTGAATTAATAGCGTGGCACAAAAAGATTATGTAGCTCGTGGGCGGTCATCCGCCCGTAAAAAAGGCAAAGGGAAATCAAAAAAAGCACAAGGGCTACCAATGACCACGTTGGTTGTTGCAGTGGCGATTGTTGTGCTATTTGTTGGCGGCCTGTTTTATATCACCCACAACAAAAAGGATGCGCCGCAGCCACAAATTGCCACGCCTTCAGCACCGCCGGGTAGCACGCTTCCGCCAAAACCAGAAGAGCGTTGGCGCTATATTAAAGAGTTGGAACGCCGCGGTGTTGACCTGCCAAGCACTCAGCAACCTAGCTCCAGCAACAATATTCTGCGTCCTTCTGATTTAACGCCAGAACAGCGTCAATTATTAGAGCAAATAGATTCAGATAGACGCCAACCTGTAACAAATTTGCAGGAGGTGCCGTCCAATGGCAGGCCTGTTCCACGTTCGCAAGTGATCATCAATGAACCCGCTCAACCTATTGAGCCCGTTCAGCGCAAGCCAATTATCAATACTGAACCGAAACCAGAAACTCGCCCTGCGGCACCAATTACCTCCGTACAACCGGCAACGCCTGCGGAGCAAAAACCTGCAAATAACATGCAAAACATGTTAGTGCAATGTGGATCATTCCGTACCGCTGACCAAGCAGAGTCTGTTCGTGCAACATTAGCTTTTGCTGGAATTGAGAGTCGAGTAACCGCTAGTGGTGGCTGGCATCGGATCGTACTTGGCCCTTATTCCAAGTTAACAGCAGAAAAAATGCGCGACCGAGCAGCAAGTGTTGGTGTCTCAGGTTGTATTCTTCGTGCATCAGGGGGTTGAAAAATACCATCCCCCACCCCATCTACTGTTTTAGCGCACTCATGAGCGGTTATTTTTGTCTTCAACTTAATCCAAGTGATAGTTAACCAACAACTATCACTTGGGTTTTGTCTCTTGAAAATAAAACTCAACTGCATTTTTTTGTAATAAAACCAGGGGCTAACTCATGACAACAATCGTAAGTGTTCGCCGTAATGGCCAGGTCGTAATCGGTGGTGATGGACAGGCGACGATGGGTAATACCGTCATGAAAGGCAATGTCCGCAAAGTTCGCCGTCTTTATAATGACAAAGTCATTGCCGGATTTGCCGGTGGCACCGCAGACGCATTCACGCTTTTTGAACTGTTCGAACGTAAACTCGAATTGCACCAAGGTCATTTAACCAAAGCGGCCGTTGAACTCGCCAAAGATTGGCGTACAGACCGTATGCTACGCAAGCTTGAAGCACTGCTTGCCGTCGCAGATGAACACACCTCTCTCATCATTACAGGTAATGGTGACGTAGTTCAGCCAGAAAACGATTTAATCGCTATCGGTTCAGGTGGTCCATATGCGCAATCTGCCGCACGTGCACTATTAGAAAATACAGATTTAAGTGCCAAAGAAATTGCTGAAAAAGCGCTCGCTATCGCTGGCGATATCTGTATTTACACCAACCATAATGTCAACTTTGAAGAAATTTCTTCAAAATCATAAGGATTGTTAGTATGTCCGAAATGACTCCACGCGAAATTGTCAGCGAACTCGACAATCATATTATTGGCCAGCACAAAGCCAAACGTTCTGTTGCCATTGCCCTGCGTAACCGCTGGCGCCGTATGCAATTAAACGAGGTGTTACGCCATGAAGTCACACCTAAAAATATTCTGATGATTGGTCCAACAGGGGTGGGAAAAACTGAAATTGCTCGCCGTCTTGCAAAATTAGCCAATGCACCATTTATCAAAGTTGAAGCGACAAAATTTACTGAAGTGGGTTATGTGGGTAAAGAGGTCGACTCAATTATTCGTGATTTAACCGACTCCGCCGTAAAAATGGTGCGTTTACAATCCATTGAAAAAAACCGCTACCGTGCGGAAGAAATGGCAGAAGAGCGCATTCTTGATGTTCTGATCCCACCGGCAAAAAATAATTGGGGGCAATCGGAACCAGTTGATGAGCAATCACCCGCACGTCAAGGATTCCGTAAAAAATTACGTGAAGGCCAATTAGACGACAAAGAAATTGAAATTGAAGTATCTGCTGCGCCAATGGGGGTTGAAATTATGGCTCCTCCGGGCATGGAAGAGATGACCAACCAATTGCAATCCATGTTCCAAAACTTAGCAGGGCAAAAACAGAAACCTCGGAAGATGAAAATCAAAGAGGCATTCAAACTGCTGGTGGAAGAAGAAGCCGCTAAGCTAGTTAACCCAGAAGAGTTAAAAGAACAAGCCATCGAAGCTGTTGAGCAAAATGGTATCGTATTTATCGATGAGTTCGACAAAATCTGTAAACGCGGTGGACAAACTTCAGGTCCTGATGTCTCTCGTGAAGGGGTGCAACGTGACTTACTGCCACTCATTGAGGGCTGCACTATTTCGACTAAGCACGGTATGGTGAAAACTGACCATATCCTGTTTATTGCTTCCGGTGCGTTCCAAGTCTCGAGCCCATCAGATTTGATCCCGGAATTACAGGGACGTCTGCCAATCCGTGTTGAGCTACAAGCGCTAACGACTGAAGATTTTGTGCGGATCTTAACCGAACCAAACGCCTCTTTAACGGAACAATATAAAGCGCTAATGGCGACTGAAGGGGTGAATATTGAATTCACCGCTGATGGTATTCGTAAGATTGCTGAATCTGCATGGCAAGTGAATGAGTCCACCGAAAACATTGGTGCACGCCGCTTGCATACTGTGCTTGAGCGCTTAATGGAGGACATCTCTTTTGATGCGAGCGACCGTAGCGGTCAAACCATCCAAATTGATGCACAATACGTGAAACAGCACTTAGATGAGCTGGTTGCGGACGAAGACTTGAGCAGATTTATTTTATAATCTTATTAATTATCAGGTTTTCATGTATCCTTAATATACATTGGCTAAAGTGCAGCTTTTATCGCTGCACTTTTTCTATGAAATATTCAGCCCATTGCATAGAATATACTCAGGTATTTTTCCATGCGATGGGTTATTACATTTTTAAGTACGCATCTCAAAGAGTTTGAATGATAGGTAATTGCATGCAGCCGACATCCACAACAATAAGTCGTAAACAAGCTTGGATTGAAAGTCTTCGCCCTAAAACCCTGCCTCTCGGGGTTATCGCCATAGTCACTGGCTCTGCACTCACCTACCTGACGGGTAACTTTAAATGGCCTGTCGCCTTGCTTGCACTGATTACAGCCGGCCTACTACAGATTTTATCTAACCTCGCGAATGATTACGGCGATGCAGTAAAAGGCTCAGACACCGCTGAACGTATTGGGCCACTACGTGGAATGCAAAAAGGGGTTATTACCCAAGCGGACATGAAAAAGGCACTGAAACTCAATATTGCCGCTGTCTGCCTATCTGGGTTATTGTTAATCATTGTTGCCTGTGAAAAGCCTGAAGATGCTTTTGGCTTTCTTGCCCTTGGTCTGGTGGCGATTGTCGCCGCTATTACCTATACCGTGGGTAAAAAACCGTATGGTTATCTGGGGTTAGGCGATATTTCTGTTTTAATTTTCTTTGGTTGGCTAAGTGTGATTGGCACCTATTATTTGCAAGCCAATACGTTCAACATCATCACCGTACTCCCAGCTACCGCATGTGGGCTGCTTTCTGTCGCCGTATTAAACATCAATAATATGCGTGATATCGAAAATGATATCAAAGCAGGAAAAAACACCTTAGCCGTTCGTTTAGGGCCACAAGGTGCGCGCATTTATCATGCAATAATCATTATCGTTGCCATCCTATGTTTAGTGATGTTCAAGCTTACCTACCTATCAGGTTGGAGCGGCTGGTTATTTCTATTTGCCGTTCCTATGCTGCTCAATCACCTTCGTCGTGTTGTGACCGACCCGACTCCCGAAGGGATGAGACCCCTCCTTGAAAACATGGTCAAAGCAGCACTGGTAACGAACGTTTTATTCGCTATTGGCGTGGTAATGAGCAAATAATCTGCGTTATTTGACTAATTTTTGACTTTTCCCGTCTATTTTTAGGCGGGGAATTTTGCCAAGTGCGGTTCAAAAGGGATATACTGATATTCTCTTGCAGCAAAAAAGACCTAAATCCTATGAAATATGATACTTCCGAACTCTGCGATATATACCAAGAAAGCGTTAACGTGGTAGAACCTCTTTTCTCCAACTTTGGTGGACGTACTTCATTTGGCGGTCAAATCATTACAGTGAAGTGCTTTGAAGATAACGGCCTTCTGTATGATTTGCTGGAAGAAGAAGGCGCAGGCCGTATTCTGCTAGTCGATGGCGGTGGTTCTGTTCGTAAGGCGCTGATCGATGCTGAAGTGGCAAGGCTAGCCGTTGATAACCACTGGGAAGGTATTGTGGTTTATGGTGCCGTGCGCCAAGTTGATACCCTAATGGAACTGGATCTTGGGATCCAAGCTATCGCTGCGATACCCGCAGGCTGCCCTGATGAAGGTATCGGTGAAAGCGATATCCGCGTTAACTTTGGTGGCGTAACGTTCTTTTCGGGTGATTATCTGTATGCTGATAATACAGGGATCATTTTGTCTGAAGAGCCCCTCACTGACAACGGTGATGACGACTTTAACGACATTATCGACGAATAACCTTCACAAATACAAGAATCGATAAATAAGGGCAATCGCCCTTATTTTTTTGTCATTAAGCAGATGCTCGTTTCTGTTTACAACAGGTACAGCAATGATTGAATTCGAAGATACTCATAAAAATAAAAAAGGCCACATTAATAGTGACCTGATTTAAAATCAGTTTTCCGTAAATAATCCACATCATTCCTCTATTCTATATAGTTCGTTTCGTAGGTAGGCGGTAAGCGAGGCTAGCCCAAGGAGCATACATCAGTATGTGACTTGAGTAGCTGAGTGCAACCAACACCCCTACAAAGTGAAATATGACGAGGAAATTACTCTATATAGTTCGTTTCGTAGGTAGGCGGTAAGCGAGACTAGCCCAAGGAGCATACATCAGTATGTGACTTGAGTAGCTGAGTGCAACCAACACCCCTACAAAGTGAAATATGACGAGGAAATTACTCTATATAGTTCGTTTCGTAGGTAGGCGGTAAGCGAGACTAGCCCAAGGAGCATACATCAGTATGTGACTTGGGTAGCCGAGTGCAACCAACACCCCTACAAAGTGAAATATGACGAGGAAATTACTCTATATAGTTCGTTTCGTAGGTAGGCGGTAAGCGAGACTAGCCCAAGGAGCATACATTAGTATGTGACTTGGGTAGCCGAGTGCAACCAACACCCCTACAAAGTGAAATATGACGAGGAAATTACTCTATATAGTTCGTTTCGTAGGTAGGCGGTAAGCGAGACTAGCCTAAGGAGCATACATCAGTATGTGACTTGAGTAGCTGAGTGCAACCAACTCCCCTACAAAGTGAAATATGATGAGGAAATTACTCTATATGGTTCGTTTCGTAGGTAGGCGGTAAGCGAGGCTAGCCCAAGGAGCATACATCAGTATGTGACTTGAGTAGCTGAGTGCAACCAACTCCCCTACAAAGTGAAATATGACGAGGAAATTACTCTATATAGTTCGTTTCGTAGGTAGGCGGTAAGCGAGACTAGCCCAAGGAGCATACATCAGTATGTGACTTGGGTAGCCGAGTGCAACCAACACCCCTACGAAGCGAAATATGACGAGGAATTTAGACTTCTTCCATCTTGCCTAACAACGTACGTAACCTCTCCTGCCAAGCTTGCTGTTCTTGCTTCAGTTGCTCATTTTCACGCACGAGTGAATCAGTTCCTGATTTTGCCGTTTCTAATTCTTGGCTTAATGCACTGTTTTTATCTTTTAGTTCGTCGATTTCCATTTGTAACAAGGTAATTGTATCAATCGCTTGTTGGACTTTGGATTCGAGTTTCTCAAATACTTCAAATGACATGTTTCTGGTCTCCCTTATCAGCTTTAACACGATTGTAAGTAGCATGATCCTCTGTGTCCAGTTTCTTCCTTCTGATCCCGCATATCGTTATGATAAAAACACTGGTCTGATCACATAGCAAAGGTCGATTCCGTCACTATTTTTGTTTGTTTTTTTTCGCTTTAGTGATGCAACACGCATTTTTCAATTTCGATATTTCTCGTTTATGTTCTTTAACGATAAATTTACAGGTAGGGGTTTTCAACTAGAAAATCTTAACTTAAAAAACATTACAATAATTTTCATTTTCGTAGGATAGAAACATATGAGCCAAATGACCTCAACATCTCTCACAGGTCAGTGCATTTCGGAATTTTTAGGGACCGCACTGCTTGTATTTTTTGGTTTAGGTTGTGTTGCCGCCGTCAGGATAGCAGGGGCACAGCTTGGCCTCTGGGAAATCAGTGTTATTTGGGGGTTCGGCGTTGCTTTAGCTGTTTACCTCACCGCGGGTATCTCAGGCGCTCACCTTAATCCGGCAGTGACCCTCGCGCTATGGCTATTTGCTTGCTTTGATAAACGCAAAGTTGTGCCGTATATCATTGCGCAAATGCTGGGCGGTTTTTGTGCCGCTGCATTGGTTTATTCCATGTACTCCCCTGTTTTTTTCGATTACGAACAAGTTCACCACATTATCCGTGGTACACAAGAAAGCTTATTCACCGCAGGGGTGTTCTCGACTTACCCTGCTCCACAAATTAGTGTGTTCCACGCATTCTTTATTGAAGTCGTCATCGCGGCAATTCTCGTTTGCTTAATCTTAGGTTTAACGGATGATGGCAACGGTGTTCCTCGTGGCCCACTCGCTCCACTGTTAATTGGTATCTTAATCGCGGTTATTGGCGGTTCATTTGGTCCTCTGACAGGTTTCGCCCTCAACCCAGCACGGGATTTCGGGCCTAAAGTTGTCGCTTATCTGGCAGGATGGGGCGATATCGCCTTTACCGGTGGTCGCGATATTCCCTATTTCCTTGTCCCATTGACAGCACCGATTGTCGGTGGTCTGCTAGGGGCCTTCGGTTATCGCAAATTAATCGGTCGCCACTTACCATGTATGGTATGTGAAGAAGAGACCAAAGCAGAAAAATTATCCGTCAAAAAACCAAAATCCTCGGAACAGGCTTAAATTATGACAACTGAAACTACCATTGAAAAAAAATATATCGTTGCACTTGATCAAGGCACAACCAGTTCTCGAGCTGTCGTACTCGACCATGATGCGAACATTGTGAGCATTTCACAGCGTGAATTTACCCAAATTTATCCAAAGCCAGGCTGGGTCGAGCATGATCCAATGGAAATTTGGGCATCACAAAGCTCTACACTGGTTGAAGTGTTAGCCAAAGCAGACATTCGTACTGATGAAGTGGCTGGAATTGGGATCACCAACCAACGTGAAACGACCATTGTTTGGGAAAAAGCGACGGGTAAACCTGTTTATAATGCCATTGTGTGGCAATGCCGCCGCACCGCAGACTTCTGCACCCACCTAAAACAAAATGAAAAAGATTTAGAAGAGTATATTCGCCAAAATACAGGTCTTGTCGTTGACCCTTATTTTTCGGGAACGAAAGTTAAGTGGATTTTAGATAATGTCGAAGGCGCTCGTGAACGCGCTGAAAAAGGGGAGTTGCTATTTGGTACCGTCGATACATGGCTGGTTTGGAAAATGACACAAGGTCGTGTACATGTAACGGACTATACCAACGCATCTCGTACTATGTTATTTAATATTCGCAATTTAGAGTGGGATGATAAAATTCTCAAGGCATTGAATATTCCACGGATCATGTTACCTGAAGTCCGCCCTTCTTCTGAAGTGTATGGGCAAACGAACATTGGGGGCAAAGGCGGCACACGCATTCCAATCTCAGGCATGGCGGGTGACCAACAAGCGGCCCTGTATGGTCAGCTGTGCGTGAAACCGGGCATGGCGAAAAATACCTATGGTACAGGCTGCTTCTTGCTGTTGAATACAGGAGAAACCGCCGTTCGCTCTAACCATGGGCTGCTAACCACCATCGCCTGCGGACCAAAAGGGGAAGTGAATTATGCCCTTGAAGGCGCAGTGTTCGTTGGTGGCGCATCTATCCAATGGCTGCGTGATGAATTAAAGCTGATTGATGAATCCACAGACTCTGAATATTTCGCGATGAAAGTGAAAGATAGCAACGGCGTATATGTGGTGCCTGCTTTTACAGGTTTAGGCGCACCATACTGGGATCCCTATGCACGTGGCGCAATTTTCGGACTCACTCGTGGTGCTAACCGCAACCATATCATCCGAGCAACACTAGAATCCATTGCTTACCAAACTCGAGATGTCCTTGATGCAATGCAAGCCGATTCTGGCGAACGCCTAAAAGCATTGCGTGTTGATGGTGGTGCAGTGGCAAACAACTTCTTAATGCAGTTCCAATCTGACATTTTAGGTACACCTGTTGAACGTCCAGAGGTGCGCGAAAGTACCGCATTAGGAGCCGCTTATCTCGCTGGTTTAGCAGTCGGTTTCTGGAATAACATTGATGAGCTACAAAGCAAAACCACGATTGAACGTGTGTTTAAGCCAGGTATTGAAACAACAGAACGCAATTTCAAATACGAAGGCTGGAAAAAAGCCGTTGCACGTGCACAAGAGTGGGAAGATAAAGCTTAGTTATCAATTAAACATTGGGCTCGTTGATGCAAAGGCGGTACTTCGGTACCGCCTGAGGTTGTTGACAAAGTGGGATAAAAACGTGGTTTTTCCCACTTTGTGTTATTAGGCGAAAATCAATATATTGATTTTCCTAGTTTATTTTCAAAACCTATCCAATCTGCCGCCAAACATTTTATGTTTGTCAGCAGTCTGAGGCGGTACTTCGGTACCGCCTTTTTTGTTTTGTAATAATCAATTAGCTAATAAATAAAACATTAGTCATTAGACAAATAATAAATTAGAAAGGTTAAATGAGCTTGTTTACACTAATTCCGGAATAATTTATTCAATAAAATGAGGAAAGTGGTTATGGAAAACCCAAAAAAACAAGGCATGATCGCCATTGCTCAATACCCAAATAATCGATTTGGACTTTCAGTTCATACCCGGGAGAGAAGATCAAAAGCAACAACTTCTTTTACCTATGAAAAAACCGTTCCAATGAGTGATATTTACTCTGATTCATCCACCATTGAGCCTAAAAAACAACAAACCGAATGGGTGTATGAAGGCACGCTTCGACCTCTTGAAAAAGGCACAGTAACTTTTTTAGTAGATAACCATAACAGCCCGTTGTCTGTTGAAATACAAGGCAAAAAAATCCATCTCCACCCTGAAAACAGTTTTGAAACGATCACGCTCACTGATTTACAACACAACCAGCCTATCCCAATTAAATTTACTGCACTAACAGAAGGTTACGTTCCTAAGTTTCGTTTTCTTTGGCGCATAAATGGCCTCATCACTCCTGTCCCCGACTATACGGTTACCTCGCCTGCGATATCAAACAACCGCACTGCCCCGTCTAAGCCTGTAGTTGCAGCGACAGTGAATATATTAACGACAAAAAACCACCAGAAAAAACTGCGCATAGGGATATATAAAAATAAAGGCCGGATCGCGGTCATTAACAGCCATTCACCAATTTTAGCCGCCCTAAAAAATAACCCTAAAAATTCAAATAATGGTTTGCGTGCATATCACCTATTTAGCTGGATGATAGACAAGCCACGGTTAGCTGGAGAAAATAAACAAAGCTTCATCTTAAGCACATTACCCTCCACGCAATTTTCGGGTTTTGACTTTCACCCAAATCAAAATTTATTCGTGGATAGCTTTAATTCTCCCCATGAATGGACAAAGGGTGAACCTAGAGCACAAGCTCAATTATCGGATTTGTTATTACCGAGTGGGCAATGGCATCGCCATTACGATACTGTCGTGATATCAGAAAGTGCAAATGATAAGCAGGTGGAACTCATTCAGCACTGGCTTGAACTAACGGGAGGCAGCCTATTAATTATTCGGGATAAGCATAAAACCATGTCCCCATCTGTACGAAAATTAATCACCGCTATTGAACCTATTGATAATATCGACAGTGCAGAACCAACGCTGACAAACACCGCTTTTCAGCAAGTCATCTCCTTGCCCCCCTCGTCCCTCAGTGCTCACAGACTTAGCCCTGAGTTACTCGAAAACGTACAATACTTTTCTCTCAATATCAAAGACGCTAATAACAAACCTATCGTGACTTTTCATGATATCAAGGTTAACCCGTCCCATTCATGGCAGGCACTAGCGCAAGAAATAGAAACAAAAGTGAACCACGATTTAACGTCTCGTTCCCTGCCTCCCATTACGGTACGGTATAAAAACAACACACTTAACCTTCGTGGAAAAGGCATGATTTTTGCTCAATTCCAATTAAAAAAAATAAATGATATTCCCTATTTTCAAGTCAATAAAAAGATGTCTACCTTTGTTGAGAATGAAAAAACCATTCACCAAATGACATTTAAGCTAAATGGCTTTAACCATTGGACCCACTTGTCGTTCAGATTTGTTGGTGACAATAGAGATATCACGCAATATCGTGCACCTTTTAAAGCATTTGATACTCAATTTAGCAGCGCAGAAAATTTTGCTAACTATTTAGAAAATTATTTACGTCATCAATTAAATGACAATTCCATTCGTGTTGTGCTCAAGCAAATTGATAATCAATATGTCGATAGAAAAGAACAACATCTACAAATTATTGTCCCTAAAGGTCGCAGATTTGAGCAGTTTAACTTCGGGTATCAACAGCAAATTTTCCCAATACTCGTTGCTGAAAATCCAGAGGCTGAAGCTAACAAATTAGTGGTAGGTGCGATCCAAGGTAAACTACCGGATAATAACAACATTCAGCAATATCAAATCTTAGAGCAGCCCAAATTTGGCAAAGTGACATTAAACCCGATAACAAAAGAGTGGCTCTATTACGCTAACGAACAGTCCGCCGAAACCAATGACGACCAATTTGATCTTGTCGCTATCATGGGTGATGGAAGCCTTTCTGCACCGATGTCTATTCAGCTACAATCCAATACGCCACCGAATTTAAGCCTTCCTGGGAAGCGAATATTTACCATCCCAGATCCTATCTATCAACAACCTAAGCCACGTTATCACCCTGTGCCACAGAATATGCATATACATTCTATCCAAGTTGCTCAAACGCACTTGCAATCACCAAATGCAGACTCTGTAAGCTTAACGGCCAATCGGTGGGTTCTAATTAAATTAGACATCACTAGCCCATCCTCTGCGAAAGCCCCGGATTTTGTCGCCATCATTAGTGATAACGATGGAAAAGAACTTGGACGGGTTAGACTTATTGGGCCTGATACCCTGCCTATCGCATTAACACCCCAGCCTGATGCAACCAATATATTTGCACACAAAGCGCATGCCACAAGTTTTACCGCACCATTAAAAGGGGAATGGATAAAGCCCAATATCAAAATACGTATTCTAGCGAATAATACCCCAATTATTTCAAATGATACTGATATTCATGGTGTTATTTCTCCCAATATCACCCTTGATAGCCATATTGTGACCTACGTTGATAACAGCAGTGTTTATCGACAGGGGCATGGGGTATATACATACTCACCACTAAGTTGGGGGCTAGAAGCTGCGGCAAAGCTGCCGATTAAACAATTAACACTCTATAGCTACCCTAGCAGCTCACGTAACCCCAGTTTGGTGCCCTATATTGATCGTAATATTCATTATTCGGTGTTAGTTAACCCGAAATATGATGACTTGAAGAAAATCCCCTACCATATTGATTCTCAGATATATTGGGCCACTTTAAATAGCCAACAACACAAGGAAAAACATAATGTTAACTCTGATTACTATTACACAGCGACTGAACAATTTATCCCATTAAAACCCCATGGGCAGGTATTGGGATTGGCATCACCACATTATGGCGGAGGGGTTAATAACCCAATAACTTTATGGCATGAAATCTTTGGTCATGGTCTTGGCTTACCCCATACAACGGACAAAAACCATGGTAACAACATCGCTTATGACCAATACAGGCAACATTACATTACTTATAAATATAAAAATGCATCAGGTGATTATGTGGATATGTACCCTACCATGTACCCATATCATTCATATTTTACCAGTGAACAATATGATGCCTTTTTACCTCATACTGGTGAATACAATAAAAAAATCCATCGTAATCTAAAAACAAAAATGCGCTGGCAACCAAATGAAATACAAGGTGAAGATAAAGAAGATGGTGGGTTTGCGGGGGAAGGTTTCTACCAACATTGGGATGATGACACACAAACATGGGTCACCCTAACGCAATATAATTGGTCAAAATACAATTATCACCAAGTGGACATTGATCAACTCCCTCATCAACGTGATGTCCCCGTTTATTGGCTACGGGGACTCTCTTTAAAGCTAGCGGATGGCTCACCACACCCCTACAACTATATCAATGTGGATCGCACTATCGGCCATTTACCTGCCGATTATCATAATCTCGAAACAGGAGAAGGTCGTCCTTTCACTCGATATAACAGTTATGGATTAAAAGTCACTTATGCAACTCAAGGCGGATTATTAACAGAACGCTTGCAAATCCAAGCTGGGCAAGATTTTATAAGTTTAAACATTGCCGATAAAGGTGAATTAGTCAAATTTTCAATCCACGAATTAAGCTCACAAAAAACGCTCGGATCCACTGTATACCAATATAAAAACCCCAGTTCATTAATCAATAGAGTCTTTTCTCTTCATCATGAAGAAACATTACCTGAAAAATTATATCTCGATAATTATTGGTCGGGCAGCCCAGTGTTTTGGGCCACCACAGATAAAGAACTACTCGATTTTTCTACTGGTGTTGTGAATATGGATAAAATTACCCCACAAAGCGCCCTTTTCGCGAGTTGGATTGAAAATGGGCGGCGTCGGCAACACACTATTTCGCTTGCAAAGCCATTTGGTAAACAGCATAAAGAGGATACCAATACCCAATTTTTCCCACTCAATCATCTGAATATGCAAGGTGATCCACACAATACCCCTTCAACACATATTAACGTGCTGTCGTCGCAGTCGTTTTTACCCGATGTACACGTTAACCAACAAATTAATATTTTAAGGTTAGGTTTACCTGAAGATAATTACCATTATTGGGTCGTTTTGATGATTTATGATGAGCAAGGAAACATCCAAGAGTACACACCACTGGAGTCTTGGCATATATCTGGCAATCAAAAAACATTGACGGTCAAAGGAACGATAGACAGTACACCGGGGTTGGAACTCGCTGGTATAAAAATATATATCGATAAGCACTTACAGGATGCTGTTCCCGCAAGCTCTATTTGGCTTCATCAAAATAAATCAGGACAATTAGCAGAAAACAGAGAATTTTTAAACTATGACCGCCCAGTGATCTTTAATTCAATCGCCGATCAACCTGAACAATTTGTTTCCATACCAGAAACACAAAGGGATTTAGCGTTATCAGCACATCAGCAATTAATACCATCCACAACATTGGTTGCACCGCTGATCGCATAAAAATAATAGGCGGTAACCGTCTACCGCCTTATTTCTTATACCATCCGTGCCGTTTGATCCATACGTCTAGCCAGTGGAAGCCAGCACAAAACCACTAAAACCGACGTTAAAAACATCAGCAAGCCTAAGCTGAACTGACCATTTTGTGGCATAAGTGATGAAATCCATGTTGCCACCCCCGATCCTACATTTTGTAATCCCCCCACCAAAGCGCCCGCAGCACCGGCTAAATAAGGGAATGGTTCCATCGCCCCCGTTGTGGCAAGGGGAAACAGCATACCTGCACCAAAGAAAAATACGGCAGCTGGCACTAACAATGTCCATGTATTCATGATGCCAAACCAGCTAGGCACCCACATCATTAAACCCGCTGACAAACAAATCAACACGGATTGCCACATCAAATTATAGAAGGTTTTACCTTCCCGCCCGGCATACCAAGCTCCGAAAAAAGCCGCAGGAATTGGCAAAATAAATAAAATACTAACAGTAATACTACTCAGCCCTAACACACCGCCCATTAGAACGCCGCTACTTGCTTCAAAAACAGCAATCCCTGCCAGCGCGCCAATTAGCATAGTGAGATAGGATAAAAATGATCCGCTAGATAATAACTCGCGATACGATGCTATCATTTTATGTTTTTCTGGTGATACTGGACGGGTCTCAGGTAACCAGCGGTACATGCTAAATAACACACTCGCCCCTAAGACAAATAGGAAAATATAACATGCGTGCCAGCCAAAGAAGTGCGCTAATATCCCACCAAACATCGGGGCTAATAATGGACTGACTAAAACCCCCATATTTAATAAACTATTTGCATAGCGTAATGCCGTGCCTTTATATAAATCTCGAGGCATTGTTCTCGCCATCACACCTGCGACCCCGGTACCAAGACCTTGCATACCACTAGCAATCGTCAGCGTATTTAATGTTGGCGCAAAAATTGCCACAATGGTGGAAAACAAGAAAATGGTCAGTCCCGCTAAAATCACCGGTCTACGACCAATTTGGTCAGATAACGGACCATATAATAATTGTGAAAAGCCATATGAAAATAAATACGCCGCCATCACCTTTTGAACCGCACCAGAAGGCTCATCAAAGTACACCGCGATTTCAGCGATCACAGGGACATAAATAGTTTGTGTCATTTGGCCGACAGCCGCCAATGCAATAAGCATTAATAACAGATTGAAATGTTCCAGCTTTCTCATTTTTCTCTCAGACACAGCAAAAATTCCAGACACACAGCAACCCAGTATTATTAAAACTTAATAATACAAACCGAATATTGGAATTGAATGACAAATATTTAATGTTGTTTTACGTATTAACAACTGCCCAGATAAACAGCAAATAACACGTTTTGCTCTAATGTGACTAAGATAACAAAATTTAGACTTTTTTCTAAGTAGCTCGACATTTTAGTTTACACACCAATGGCAGCCATATTCGCCACACCTGTCAACTTAACTGTACATTAAAATCAAAAAATACCCATTATTAAGAATAATTCACTGGAACACATAATCGATAAGCGTAAATAGTGAACTGCTTTAGTATTAAAACCTACTGAACAATGCCCTGACTAATTACGGCAAAATATCGCCTTACTTAGCAGCGCGGATTTTGAAATAACAAGAGGTGGATTTATGGCAAATTGGGTCACTGGAAAGGTGGTTGAAGCCAAATTTTGGACGGATACATTATTTAGCCTTGTCATCGACGCCCCCATTAAACCTTTTACCGCAGGACAGTACGCAAAACTTGCCCTAGAAATCGAGGGAGAACGCATTCAACGGGCCTATTCTTATGTGAATGCCCCCAGCGATAATCGACTTGAGTTTTATTTTGTGATTGTTCCCGAAGGAAAGCTCAGTCCGAAGCTCGCACAATTAAAACCTAACGATACACTGCAAATTACAGATGAAGCCGCAGGTTTCTTTGTGTTAGATGAAATTCCAGAATGCAAAAATTTATGGATGCTCTCGACAGGAACTGCCATCGGCCCATTTTTATCTATTTTGCAAGAGGGAAAAGATCTCGAGCGGTTCGATAACATCGTGTTATTGCATGCAGTACGCTATGAAAAAGATTTGAGTTACCTGCCATTGATGCAAAAACTCGAACAACAGTATCAAGGAAAATTAAAAATTGTCACGGTTGTTAGCCGTGAGCACACGCCAAATGCGTTGCATGGCCGAGTACCTGCATTAATTGAAAACCATCAACTCGAAAATGCCGTTGGTCTCTCTCTTTCCCCTGAAACATGCCATGTTATGCTGTGTGGTAACCCTGAAATGGTGAGAGATACCCGTGATATGCTCAAACATAGCCATGGAATGATTAAACATTTACGCCGCAAGCCAGGTCATATTTCTAGCGAGCAATATTGGTAAACTCGCACACATACTACCCTGAGCAATTTCAGGGTAGGAATATATTATAAATAATTCACCGTTTCGGTTTTTTCGCCGTATTTATTGGCGCTATCCATTCCCACAAAGACGCCGCAATCTAATAGCATAATCATCGAAATAAATAAGGGTAAAAATCGGCCAATCCCCCACTGCCAAATGGGCGCAAATTGACTAACATCCATAGAATAAAGCGCGAAAGCCAACACGATCAATGCAAACCATCCACCTGATTTCCCCCTATCGTGTAAACGTTTTGAGAAAATAGCCGCTAAGGGATAAAGCAGGAGGACAAAAAGAAACAGAGTCACCATTTCAGGCAATAAAAATGTATTCTGTAACAGGACAATCACGGTCACTAAAATAAAACTGGCGGCAATACCCGCCCAAAATGGTCGTCGACCCATTCGACCTTTGAAGGAAAAAGCCCATTGTTGTAATGTCATTACCTATAATCCTGATACAATGTGAAAAACCAAAGAATGAGTGGCAAAAAAATGACTCAAACCTTAATTCGTTCGATATCCGCCATCATAACCATTTTTGTACTCAGTGCGCCACCTTTGGCGCTCGCACAAAAAGTGCCAACACTCCCTGACACGGATTTTGAAGTGGCTTATTTAGCCCCTGATGCGGCATCTTTTGATCTCACCATTCCTGAATTACGCAATCAATTTAATCAAAGCTATAAAGATTTATATCTTCATGAATATAAAGTAATTGCAAGCCAAGATATTGCGGCACCCTATATTCGCGCAGCCTCGCGCATTAACCAACATATCTATTCTTCTGCTGTGTTAGAGCGTGGTAGTGAAAAAATCAAAAGCTTACAAATCACCTTACTCCCCACAGATAACGCACAAGAAGCCCAAGAAAATCGCCAATTAATGGAACGCTATACAATTGCGATTATCCATCAATTCGCCCCTGAGGTATCTTTAGATAAAGCCCCTGAACTCACCACGGCTTTAAATAAATTTATGGCCAACCAAAACCCAACCCATGCGGAAGAAGCACGGTTAGGTGGCCTACGATATATTTTAGTAAAAAGTGACAATAATGTGCTTACTTTTGCTGTTGAACCGATTAAGCTAGAGCAACAAACACCCTAAACAGACTGTGATCACGCTCTAACAACAAGCATGATGAAAAGCAAAGCTATTATGCCCTAATGTTCTTATAATACGTTAAGGTGAATGGCGGCAAAACTGTCACGTTGCGTCAGCAGCATTAATGCGCAATGAATAACTTATTGATTAATCATTCAAACTCTCTGGTTGGAGGAAATAACATGCGACATCCATTGGTAATGGGTAACTGGAAATTAAACGGCAGCACCCATATGGTCAATGACCTGATCGCTGGCCTGCGTAACGAACTGAGCAGCGTTGATGGCTGTGATGTAGCGATCGCACCACCAGCAATCTACCTAACTCAAGCAAAACATGCACTGGCAGGTAGCCGCATTGCATTAGGTGCACAAAACGTTGACGTAAACCTGTCTGGTGCATTCACTGGTGAAACATCTGCTGAAATGCTAAAAGATGTTGGTGCAAAATACATCATCATTGGTCACTCTGAGCGTCGTACTTACCACAAAGAAAGCGATGAGTTTGTTGCTCAAAAATTTGCAGTATTAAAAGAACAAGGCTTAATTCCCGTTCTGTGCATTGGTGAAACTGAAGCGGAAAATGAAGCAGGTAAAACGGAAGAAGTTTGTGCTCGCCAAATCGATGCCGTGTTAAACACGTTAGGTGCGCAAGCATTCCAAGGTGCGGTCATCGCATACGAGCCGATTTGGGCTATCGGTACAGGTAAATCTGCAACCCCTGCACAAGCACAAGCTATCCATAAATTTATTCGCGCTCATATTGCGAAAAAAGATGCGGCGATTGCTGAACAAGTTATTATCCAATACGGCGGTTCAGTAAACGCAAGCAATGCGGCTGAACTGTTTACCCAGCCAGATATCGATGGCGCATTAGTGGGTGGCGCATCGTTAAAAGCGGATGCATTCGCTGTCATTGTTAAAGCCGCTGCACAAGCCAAAAAAGCAAAATAATATTATTTTGTAAATTAACAATTAACCGCCATTGATTGGCGGTTTTTTATTTAGATTAAATTTAAAAATAAATAATTAAAATAAAAATAGAAAAAATTAAATTAATAACAAATTAAAAATCAAACGATTAAATAAGAATAAAAAACACAACAAAAAATCAAAAAATAGATTTATTTTCAATGTAATACATATTGAATTACATCTTTAATTAATCCTAAACCAAACAATAATAATAGACATCCTTGCGGCTTTAATTCAGATTTATCTTGCTTAACAAATCAGTAAAGGTTAATTAAATCACTCGCAAGGATAAAAATGAAATATATAATTAATTTAGTATATTGTATTATACTTATATTTCCTGTTATTTGCTTTTCTGAAACAAATAATGATTTTTGGCGTGTTAAAACCAATGTCTATATGGAAATAGAAGAATACCAAGGTCAGCACGATAAATTTAAAAACAAAGTGTATGACAAAATCAGCACAGTCGGTCAGTTATCTCTCTCCAACCCTGAGTCTCTGTGGCGTTTCGATTTAGAACACCGTGAATCAATGAGAAACCATGGGCGTAATTTCAGTACATCACGTGATTCTTACCTTCGTAGCCGAACTCAACTTGATATAACAAAGCAATTTGTTAAAACAGCAAAATCTGACCTTGAGATTGGTGCGCGATATCGTAAAGAATCCAATGATGCTCATCCTGATACAAAATCACGCTCTTCCAATAGTATGTATGCACTAACACCCGCTGGTAACTATCGTTTTAATAACCAATGGTCTTTTGATTTTTGGCTTTCTTACTACTATTACAGTAATTATTTCAATTCAAACAGTCACGAAGCGGAAACAGAATTGGGGGTAACCTACAAATACTCAGATACATTAAAAGCAAAACTTGCCTTATATTACGATAAAGCATGGGATAAAAATTTCAGTACCCGATTTATACAATCACAAATTCGTGCTTATTTACCTTTTACATTAACGACCAATTGGCATATTTCCCCTTATATTCGTTATACATTACAAGATGAAACCTACGATAAAAATTTCTATCTGGTGCAAAAAATCAATAACGGTTTTCGCCTCGGCACAAACGTAGAATACCAAGCAACGCCATCCCTCACGTTATGGGGCGGCATAGCCTATGAACCCTCAACCTGGAAAAATCCTAAAGATAATGGTATGACTTCTGGCGATAGTAATAAGCAAACTCTGTATATTGGAAAAATCGGCGTGAAATATCGCTGGTAACCGCGTTAAGGGCAAGATAAATAAGGGCTTTCGACAGTACCTAATATGCGAAAGCCCCATAAAGATTATAATATATATGCTAAATCGCTGAAGTTGTCGGTAGGCGGCAAGCAAACGCGACTCTAGTCACTGCGCTTTTATTTGGATTATCTGTTGTATTGACCTTTCTGTTTGTTTATATATTCCCCTTAAGTATAAGTTTTTCTTTTTAATTATTTCCAGTATTTGGTGCTATCTGTCAGCCTCGACTTATCGACAATTTGATGAGGAATCGAAGATGGCACGTTCATGGCAGGTAACGAAATCGCAACTAACGACAGCATTGTTATTGGTATTAGCAACGGGAGCTTGGGCGAAAAACATCCAATTATTGAATGTGTCTTATGATCCGACTCGTGAGTTTTATCAACAATATAATCAGGAATTTAGCGATTATTGGCAAAAGAAAACGGGTGATACCGTTACAGTGCGCCAATCTCACGGAGGATCAGGTAAGCAAGCTATCTCTGTTATCAATGGGTTAGAGGCAGACGTTGTGACGCTAGCTTTAGCGTATGATGTTGACGCCATCGCACAAAGTGGTCGTATAGATAAAAACTGGATAGAAAAACTGCCTGATAATTCAGCTCCTTATACATCAACAATTGTCTTTTTAGTGCGCAAAGATAATCCGAAAAATATTCGCGACTGGGATGATTTAATTCGTAAAGATGTTTCTGTGGTGACGCCTAATCCGAAAACATCAGGTGGCGCACGTTGGAATTATTTAGCTGCATGGGGTTATGCGTTAGATAAAAACCAGCAAGATCCCGAAAAAGCGAAGCAGTTTGTCAAGCAGCTATACCAAAATGTGGAAGTGTTAGATTCAGGGGCGAGAGGAGCCACAAATAGCTTTGTTGAACGCGGTATTGGCGATGTATTGATCGCATGGGAAAACGAGGCATTACTGGCTATTAATGAGTTAGGCAAAAATGACCAATTTGAAATTGTGACGCCAAGTATTTCTATCTTAGCGGAGCCAACAGTCGCCGTTGTCGATAAAACAGTAGACAAACGTGGCCGCCGAGACGTTGCAGAAGCTTATCTGGCACATCTTTATTCGCCAGAAGGCCAAGAAATTGCCGCGAAAAATTATTACCGCCCACGCAATAGCGAAGTGGCGAAAAAATATCAACAACAATTTCCAGCACTGAAGTTGTTGACGGTGGATAAAGATTTCGGCGGCTGGCAAGCCGCGCAAGCAACGCATTTTGCGAATGGGGGGGTGTTTGACGACATCATCCAGCGCTGATACTCGTCATATTTCAAGTTGTCGATAGGCGGCAAGTGAAGCTAATCCCTAAGAGCAAACATATGTATGTGACTAGGGTTAGTGAGCGCAGCCAACACCCCTACCGCTTGAAATACCGCCAATACCCATCTTCTAAATAGTTCAAGTTGTAGGTAGGCGGCAAGTGAAGCTAATCCCTAGGAGCATACATAAGTATGTGACTAGGGTTAGTAAGCGCAGCCAACACCCCTACAGCTTGAAATACCGCCAATACCCATCTTCTAAATAGTTCAAGTTGTAGGTAGGCGGCAAGTGAAGCTAATCCCTAGGAGCATACATAAGTATGTGACTAGGGTTAGTGAGCGCAGCCAACACCCCTACAGCTTGAAATATGAAGAAGATTTTAGTAGAGCTTCTTAGCAGTATCAAACCAATCCTTCTTAAAGACACGCTTCATATTCATTACTGCATCAATAATATCGTGGTGAACCAATTTCTCATTTTGGATCCCCACACAGCGACCACCGTAGCCTTCAAGCAGTAATTGAATAGAGTAAGCTCCCATACGTGATGCTAAAATACGGTCATAAGCGACGGGTGACCCGCCACGTTGGATGTGCCCCAATACTGTTGCTCGGGTTTCGTGGTGTGTTTCTTGCTCAATATATTTGGCCAGCTCGCCAACGTCACAAACGTGTTCGGTGATAGCAACAATCGCATGACGCTTACCTTTTTCAATACCACGTTTGATTTCAGATAGTAATTCTTCACGGTCAAAGGCCATTTCTTGCTCGGGCAACACTAAAAACTCACAACCGCCCGCAATCGCCGCAGATAAAGTTAAATCCCCGCAATAACGCCCCATCACTTCGACGATAGAAATACGTTTATGGGATGTTGAGGTATCACGCAAACGGTCAATGGCTTCAACAACGGTTTCAAGTGCCGTAAAATAACCAATGGTGTAGTCGGTTCCTGCCACGTCATTATCGATTGTGCCGGGTAAACCAATGCAAGGGAAGCCAGCTTCTGTCAATGCTTTCGCCCCTAAATACGAACCGTCACCACCAATAACAACCAGTGCATCAATATGGTTTTTCTTCAGATTTTCAACGGCGATAGCACGCACTTTTTCATCACGGAATTGTGGGAAACGAGCTGATCCTAAAAAGGTACCGCCACGGTTAATCATATCGGACACACTGTATCGGTCTAATTGCTTCATGCGGTTTTCATACAGGCCAAGGTACCCATCAAAAATACCCATCACTTCTAAACCTTCACCTAAAGCGGCACGTACCACGCCACGGATCGCGGCATTCATGCCTGGTGCATCGCCACCACTCGTTAAAACCCCAATTCTTTTAATCTGCTTGACCATGATGACCTCTGATTAATGAATATAAAATTGCAAATCTATGAAAAACCGTTAAACCACCCAATAACCCGCTTAAAACCTAAAGCTGAATTGATTCAACAACTGGCATAATACGGTAAAGTTAAGATTATGCATCTGCTTTCCATCAAGCTTTTGTGTTTTATTGTGATCCAGTTTACATAATTCTAGTCGATGACCTCAATAGGTAAACTTTTCCCCTCTAAAAAGAGGTTTTCAACAAATTAAAGCGACAATACTCTAAGGTCACCTTAGTTTGAAACACAAATTAAGTGAAGATAATACCACTTTAATCCATTATACGCTGTAGCCACAAGGCAAAAGAAAAGCACCATTTGGTGCCTTATCTTAGTGAACGAACAAAAACGAAAATGAAACGCCGTTAAGTGTAATAATAACGCGTTAAATGGAAAAAAATCGGTGCTGCAAAACACAGAGAATCGATACGATCTAGCATACCACCATGGCCTTCAATAATCGCACCAAAATCTTTGATTCCACTATCACGCTTAATGGCAGACATGCATAACCCGCCGACAAAGCCCATAATGGTGATCGCCAACGACATTAACCCCGCAACCCACCAACTAAATGGTGTCACCCAGTATAAGCAAATTCCAATCACTACAGAGGATAAAATCCCCCCAACAAAGCCTTCTATCGTCTTATTTGGGCTTAATTTAGGCACAATTGGTCGTTTGCCCATCAGCTTACCAAAGACATACTGCAAGACGTCCGAAATTTGCGTCACAATAATTAAGAAGAGCAATAATTTGACATTTTCCCCTTCGTAACCCTCTATATTGAGCATCAATAATGCAGGAACATGGCTTAAGCAGAAAACTGTCACCAACATCCCCCATTGAATTTTTGCGGTCCGTTCAAGAAAATGGAAGGTATCCCCTGCCAGTGCAATACGTGTAGGTAAAAAGAGAAAAACAAACACAGGTACAAAAATTGAAAACATCCCATACCACTCAATACCAACCAAAAGGTATTGCAGCGGAATAAAGACAAAGAAGCACCAAAACAGCGCTTCATGGTCACTTCGTCGAGTTGGCGTTAAGGTAATAAACTCACGTAACGCAAAGAATGATATCAATGCAAATAAAATAACCACGGCGATATTACCGAGCACCACCGCTAATACGCAGATAATACACATCACCCACCATGCCCGGATCCGAGCATTTAAATTATCAATGGTTGGATTACTTTTATCACCAGAATAACGGTAGGCCAAAATCCCACCTATCACACTCGCAAAAACCAATATGCCAAACACACCCGATAACAGTAAGGCTAATTCGCTGTCCCAAAAACTCATGGCATCAACTCCTCTAATGCTTCCTTGGCACGTTGCAAAAATTCAGTTTTATTTTCATGCTCAGTTAAAGGTGAGAGAGGCTTACCGACTACCGCTGAGCAAATCACTGGCACAACCAATTTAGACCCTTTAGGCAGTACACGATTAAGGTTTTCGAGATAAATAGGGACGACTTCAACCTCTGGGTATTTTTTAGCCAAGTGGTAAAGACCACTCTTGAATTGGCTTAATTCTTCCCCATTACCACGGGTTCCCTCGGGGAAAAATATCAATGAATGCTTGGCGGCTAAAACGGACTCAAGGGGTTCAAGGATATGACCTTGCGCAGGTTTATCCCCTTTTCTCTCCACCAGAACAGCGCGAAAAACCTTATTCACCAAATAACGACGAAACGGAGTTTTGTCCCAATAATCTTTCGCCGCAACTGGGTGAACAAAATGGCGCATAAGAGGTGGTAAGCCAGACCAAATGACTAACCCATCCAAATGACTTGAATGGTTTGCATAATAGATACGCGGAGTTATCGCAGGCTGGCAACCCACCCAACGCGTACGAACCCCTGTCAATAAGCGACAAGTTCCCGATAACAGCATTCCCATTCCTTTTGCGAGAAGGGAAACTTTCTGCACTTTTTCCATCTTTTTTCCTTGCTAACGTTTTATCAAACGTAAAACTGCAACATCATGAAAAAACCTGAATATCGTTTACTCAATAAGATAGAGAGTGATTTGCGGGAAGACAACGGGGTAAGTTCTGATTTCTAACACGAAGATAAGAAGATAAGCAAAAAACAAAGCAAAGGGCGGTTTATCTTTGCTGCTGATTTTTACTTCTAAAAAAGGTTAAGAAACAACCAAAAAAATCGATAAATGTATCCGTCGTGCTAACTGACGACGATTTGAATCAACTATTGTCCCTAAACGCTGCCCTACGGGGTCGATTAAAGCATGTTTCAGGTATTTGATGCTGCGTTGATAGGCTCTTGCCTAAAATGGCTTTAATTTGAATAAAAATCAGCAGCAAAGATAAACAGCCCCTAGGTGCAACAATGCTAATTGACATTGTTGCACCTTATTACCAACAATAATTAAAAATTATTTTTTGTCAGCGGCGATACGGTCACGGATGTTTTGTGCACGCTCACTTGAAGGTGGGTGAGAGTCAAACATACTGGTTTCTTGGCTGCCCATTTTGGCTAATTTCTCAAAGCCAGTCACTAAACCTTCCGTTTTCACACCACGTTTTTTCAGTAAGTCATAAGAGAAGTTATCAGCTTCGCTTTCTTGGTGTTGAGAGAACTGGGAGTTGATCAGTTTTTCACCCAGTGCAGCAACTTGAGATGCGCTCAGTTGCTCAACAACGCCACCTGCTGATGCGGCCGCAGTACGAGCTGCAACAGTTGCATAAGCCACTTGCATTGCTTTACGAGTGTGACCTAATGCAACGTGTCCCATTTCATGGCCCAGAACGCCTTCAACTTCGTTGTCGTTCATGATATCCATCAGGCCGCTGTACACACGTACACAACCATTTGCCATTGCCCATGCGTTTACATCGTTAGTCATGTAAACTTTATAGTTAACTGGTGTGCCATTAACTTCGTTACCCAGAGCTTTTGCGATTTTGTCTAAACGTTTGGCGTATTTGCTCGACGCTGGCGCAATTTTGTTTTGTGCATCCATCTCTTTACAAGATTGGTCACTTAATTGCTTAACATCTGAATCACTCAGTGTTGCCGCTTGGAATAACTGCATACCTGAGTTAGTCAGCATTCCTTGGTCTATATTTTTACAGCCCGTTAAAATCACAGCAGAAACAGCAACTGCTACAAGCGCTTTCATTTTCATAGAACGTTTTTCCTTTAAAAAATACCGTTATTATTTTTTTAGTGAGGCTAAAGACTATAAATTTTGCGAAAAATAACAATAGGAATAAAGGCATAATTACACGTTATATGAATTTGATAACATTTTTACTAAAATAGCTTAATCAACAGAGTAATATTTTTTCCTAAAAACGAATTAATGATAAAAATATCGATAAGTCACCAAATAAATAGCGTCCCCTCTAACTACTTAATAAATAACTCTATTATACAATAACTTTGTTCTGAAAATTGCTGGGTTGTTAATTGCAATGGTTGCCTATTGTTTCTCACCAATAACGTTTCAGACTGATTTAAGGCGAAGGTTTGCAAATTCACTTGTAGTCCCAAATTGGGTGCGGTATTAAAAATTAATATGTGGTTTGCATCACTGATCCAAGTGTTGCTTGGTGCTGAATTTACCCACTGTAGTCGTGCTGAATATTTCTCAGGGTTATAAATCAAATTAAAATCACGAATAGCGTCTTTGACTAACTCAGCATGCACATCGCTTTCTCCCTTAAATGCAAAAAATTCCTTCTGGCGTAATGTTACAGGAGGCTGCGTATCCACATGCAAAATCATCCCTTCACCTTCTAATACGCCAATAATACGTTGGCGATTTAAAAAATGAGAAAACGGTCCTGCTGTTTTAACATCCGCAATAGACACTCGCCAATCAAAGTCATCAAGCCCTTCACCGTGGCTTCTTGCCACTTCCAACGTGACACCTTGCCCATTTTTCCAAGGCATACTGCGATAATCCTGAACGGTTAACACTTGAACCATAACGTTATCCTATTTTTTTAGTAGAGAGGTAATTGCAAGATAATGGCGATAGAAAATGGAAATAGTATGCTAAATCTGTGTTGTGGGTAAGAACATTTATAGCAATATAAACTTAGAGGCTGTTTATTTTTACTGTTACTTTGCTGCTATGTTGATAGGCTGTTGCGAAGTTCACTCGGCGGCGAACCTCTCCCCTTGCCTAAAATGGCTTTAATTCGAATAAAAATTGATAATGAAAGATAAACAGCCCCTATTACTAAATACTTTTAAATTGTCGCTTAATCGTAGACACCTTTGCCTGTCCGTCCATCTGTGACGAACTTCAGAGTGATAGTAATTTGATGTTCAGTCAAACTGGCTATTCGCCCTCAGGGTACTGATTAGTATGGATGAAAATCTCTGAAAGTGAATGGTACTTTTTACTGAAATACTTACGCATTGAATTTACGTATCACTATGAGTTCGTCACAGTCACTGACTATCCATAGCACTAAAACAGATGATGAGAAAGAAAAGATAGACCAAATTTTAGAAAAAGCCTGCCAAGGTAGTTTCTGAGTACTGATATGAAATAAACAACTAGCGAACCTTATGAAACGAGAAGTCGCAAATGCCACTTAAGTTTTGTTTAATGGTTCATTTATGTATAGAATACCCGACATTAAACTTCATACTTGAATGGGTAATATGTCGGCAATCGTATCTCGCATCAAAAATAGTTCATTTCTGAAAATATTGTTAATTTTTATATATTTTACAACCATTCACTACGCTATGGGCTACCACTTTAAGCCTTTTTATGTTATCGCTATTACTGGGCTTGCAATATATTGTAATCAGTATCGTAAGTTATATATCGTATTGATTATGTTTTATGCAATTGTTGCATCCTTGTATTTACCTGTAGGTTTACTTTATGGTCCGCCTGATTACAATATTTTTTCATCCTTTTATTATACAAATCCAGAAGAGGCCAAAGGATTTATCAGTAATATTAATTTAAAGTATTACTTGCTATCGGCACTGATCTTTTTATTTGGGATTATAGTATGTCGAATGAACATGACTATCAGCAAGAATGTAAAAAGGATATCAGTATCAATATTTTTGCTTATCACAATGATACAACCTGTTAAAGCTATTTATGGCAATAGCATAAAATTACTTTTAACATCAGGATTACCTGAAATCAGATTTTTTACTGAAAGCTTATACTATTTAGATTACTTAGAAAAAGAAAAGAAATCGATAGAAGGCTCCCCCTCTTTCGGTGAATTAACGGTTAATAATAAATATAATACATATGTGGTTATCATTGGCGAAAGTGTTCGCCGTGACTTTATGCATAACTACGGTTTCCCTATCAATAATACGCCATTTATGAGCAGCGTTGATGGTGTTTTTTATAATAACTATATATCTGCAGCAGGTTCAACAAACCTTTCACTATCAAGAAGTTTGTCTATGTATCCAGTGATGCCCAATAATATCATTACACTAGCAAACAAGGCGGGGTTTAATACTTACTGGATTTCTCGTCAAGGTCAAAGCGGAAAACATGATGGACCTGTTGCTTCTATCGCAAAGAGAGCAAATGATAGTTATTTCTTTGGTGGTAAAACAAATCTATCTGAAAATGTTATATCAGAAGATGGGTTAGCTTTTCCCAAATTTATTCAAATATTAAACAATCCCTCTAAGAAAAAACTTATTGTTATTCATTTGATTGGTAGTCATTCACCATTCTGTGCACGAGTTTCAAACTCATATGAAAACTTTTATAAAAGTAAAGATCTATCCTGCTATGTACAGAGTATAAAAAATACAGATCTACTCTTGTCAAAAATATATTTTGAGCTATCAAAAAGTAAAGGGACATGGTCAATGCTCTATTTTTCAGATCATGGGCTTTCTTTTATCGATGATCAACAAGATCTAATTCATGGTGATAAGAAAAGACAGAATTTTGAAGTACCATTATTTATTACATCCTCCGATTCAACTAATCGGGAAACAATATCAGCGAGAAGAAATGGACTTAATTTATTTCAATTATTTTCAGAATGGCTAGGAATTAAAGAAACTAATATAGAATATACTTGTAGTATGCTATCAAATAACAATTGCGAAAATCAGAATGCAATAATTGACTTTGATAAACATATTATTGATTTCAATACATTAGATAATGACAATATAAAATAATACTTATTGGGATAAAGCCTTCGATTGTTTAGAAATGAAAGGTTTTATCCTATAAATTAACTAATTCTGTACTAACCCATCAACATAATATAAGAATTAATGATATTAAAAGCTAAAACACAAAGATATTCCCCCAAAAATTCCCCCCATAACAACAGAACAAGTCGAAATCCACGAATTAAAAAAGAAAATTACACGCTTTAAGAAACTTAATGAGCGCTAAAAAAACTACCGCTCTGGTGATGTCGGACTCTATAAACAATTTTCGCGGGTGCGGATCGAGAAACTGAGTCTGAGCTTTAGTATTAAAAACAGTGTGGCATATTCAGTTTACCTGAAAAAATCTCACTGAAATTACTACTTATAGATTAGTATATATTCTTCAATTTGATCCTGACCAATTCATCCGTACACTAAAGTGTCCACGGACTGTCCACACTTATGATTTTTCGTGACTTTTATGGACGCCTAATGAAAATGTTATCACACTGATAAATAAAGGATTTATTTATTTTTGCGATAAAAAAAAGCCCCTAACAGGGGCTATAAAAGACAGGGATGGTGTTCGTTATTAAGGTTTAACTCGTTGTTATATTTAACATTATAATTTACGCCGTCCACGTTCCGTCCACATCGACCATTATTGACCTAGCCCCTCCCAAATGAGGGGCTTTACTTATCATCCAATCCAGACTCTAATTTAAACCCACTTAAAAGGAGGACTCATGGATAACTTATTTTTTATACTTACTCTTATAGCCTTGATTGCTTTTGTTCTAGGATTAGTAAAGCCTAAACTTGTGTTCATGCCCAATAGAAAGAAATCTTCACTTGTTTATTCTGTATCCGTCCTTGTTCTACTTTCTTTATTCATTGTTTTTGCTGAGCCTTCACAGCCCCAAGAGCAAACGAAAAGCACCCCACAAACTGAAGAACAAAAACAGCCACAAAATAATAGTTACTTATCTAGTGACCAAGAATGCACGAAAGATAATAAAATTTATGCAACCGCAAAAGATGCAATGGAATATTTCAGTGATTATTATCCTGAAAATAACACACTCGAAATTATTAGTGAGTCACCGCTAAAAATTAGATTATCTCCGCAAGCTGTTAGTAATGATATTGTTGATGTAAAAGAGTTATTAACTAAGCGCGCTGTTGTCTATGGTGTATACCGTGCTTTGATTAATACACCAAACGATAAAGTTACAGTAACATCCTACTTGGTAGATTTTGAAGGTAAAAAGCTGAAAGACTCACCAGAATATACAACAACTATCACTAAACCACAGGCATTAGAGATCATTAAAAAAAATATTCCGGTTAATAATTTGAGTGAACTAACCGATGATAGCTGCTCTTTTACTGCACAGTTCAATGAATTACGATTTGATGATAGCGGTAAAAAAGGCTTTGATACCTTTTTCAATGAATTGATTAGTGTTTCTAAGTAATATTTAGCCCCTCAATTGAGGGGCTTTGATTTCTATAATGCTAAAGACGGTTGTTGGTATTTGTTCGGATGCGGTTCAACAACATTAACATGTGCGGGTTTAACAACAATTTTTGTCACTGATTCGTGACTAACAAATGTACAACCACAATTAATATTTTGGCACTGGTTATAACGTTCTTTGGTTTCGGATGAAACTTGATAGGAACTACGTGTATGTGCAGCATGACCGCATTCGGGACAATTCATCATGATAGATTACCTTTTGTCATGATGTTGATGTTATGTGAATTATATCATGTGTTTTTATACAGTCTAAAAAATTATTCGTCAGCTATATCTAAATCCGAAATTTTCACTTCTAACTCTAATGCGGTTGTAAAACCACTGTCATTCAGTGAATGAACGACTCGTGTTAATGTCCAGTCCGCGTTATCAATTTCGGGTTTAAATCCGCTCACTGTGACGGGCATTTCAGGGTAGAGATCTGCACGGCCAACCGCGAGTTGAATCGAAAATGAAGCTACACCACGTTGGATTTTTTCCCAGTTGGCTTTTGCGGCTCGGGCGGCATTTTCTTTCGTGGCGTAGGTATGAGAAAGCGTCAGGACGTTCCCTTGTTCGCCGGCTAAATATTCCCCTTGTTTTTCTTTTGGTTCGGCGGGCTTTGTAGGTTTTTTACTTTTTCGCTTACGCTTTACCGTCACTGCTTTTTTCTTTTTTGGCTCACGAGTGTCAAGCCAGTTAGCAATAACCCCCGTATATGCACCACGATCAGCTAGTGAAAAACGGTGGCTGTCACCGACAGAGCGAGTAATATGCATAGTTTTAATGGGTTGGCCAGTCGCAGTGAGCCCTTGGCCTTGCTTCATAAACAGTAAATTCCCGTTTTTAACCGCAACGATTGCACCTTCTGATTTCGCCACTCGCGTTAAAAATGAGCCGTCCGATTCGTTGGTTTGGTCAATATGGGCAAGCTTGATTTTATCTAATTTTTCATCAATAACAGGCTTCAGCTTGTTGCGCTCAGCCAAGGTTCGCACGATATCGCCAAGTGTTTTCTGGTGATATGACTGCTCACGCTTAACGTTTAAGGTCTCGCGAAAATCTGCACTACGACCACGGATCATGAGCTTATCTGGCACGCCGCTATGTTCAATCTCATCAACCGTAAACGTTCCCTTGTAGATCAGCGGTTCATTTTTCCAACCAAGATGCAATGATAAGGTTTCTCCTCGTTTAGGTAAGGCGAGTTTTCCGTCACTATCATCCAGCTCAATATCTAATTGGTCAGCTTCAAAGCCGCGGTTATCTGTCATAGTTAATGACATTAAACGCCCCTGAATCAGGCTATTAATATTTTCACCGCCTGCCGCAAGCACAAAAATAGGGGTTAACTCATCGTTGGTTAAAAAACTCATAGTGGCAAGGCTCCGCGAATATCATTGAGCTGCTGACCTAGATCACCAAACATTTGAGACAGCGATTCATCCGTGCGTTTTAATTTCAGCGTAAAATCAATTTTTCTGGGTGCGCCATCGACAAAAAACTCACTTTTTGATTGCGTGATTTCTTCAATCACGTACATACCGTAAATATTTCCCGTTCCATCAATCAGTGACCATGCGCGGCCTGTTTCTGCCATTTGCTCTAATACGAGCAATGATAATCTACCGCCCGTCAGTGACGGCAATAAGGTGCCACTGAGGGTGATGTCGTCGTTATCAAGGCCGATAAATTGAACTGCGGGGCGTTTGCCAACACGGTTATTCACTCCATATCGGTATTTTTGATTGATTTGCATCATTTGGTAAGGCGTTGTATTTAATTGAAATACAAATAGACCTAGCGCTGCCATTGCCATGTTAATAATCCTCGCTATCTTGGTAGCGGCTTAATTGCCTTGCCTGCTCTTGTCGCTGGCGTTGCTCTAACTGTCTCGCGACTTCTCTTGCAATGTCGCTTGCTGATTGGTTGGGCTGTGGGTAAATATTAATAATTGGCGCAGCATTTGCCATGTGACGATTTTGATTAACCGTGACTGGGGCGGGATGGTAATCGCTGGCAGGCAGTGCATAAGGGTGGATAGGCTTGGCAATGGCAGTCATTGAGCCGAAAGTCAGTGCAGCGGCCGCAAGGGCGGCAGTGTTTTTTCGGCTGGTAATATGCGCAGGACCATTCACAATTTCAGGGCCATATTCCCCTGCAATGCCAAATTGGCCACGGGGAATAAACCCGCCACTGTCGAACATGCCCGCACTTTTCATACCGGCTTGAATGACGGTCACTTGTGACATGGCACGGACAGTTTTGGTTTCATCCGAAAGCATCCAATCGGGTAATATGTTTGTGGCCATTTGCTTGAGTTCGGCAAATTGGGCTTTCAGTGCTTCCCACTTTTCCAGAATGCCGTTTTTCAGGCTATCAATGATCTCACCGCCAATTTGTTTAAAGCGTTCCGGTAAACCTTTAACATCAGCGACAATCTGATCCCACTTATCAGAAATGGTCTTCTTAACCAATGTCCACATACGGACGGTAATAGACACAATGCTATCCCAATGCTTATAAATCCATCCAGCTGGCGTCCAATTTAAAATGAGTGATTTTATCGCTTCAAATGCATCTTTAAAAATGGTCGTGACTAAATTCCATAACCCTTTCGCATAAGGGACAATATCATCCCAATATTTATAAATCAGGTAAGCCGCGCCAGCAATGGCGGTAATAATTAAGATAATCGGGTTAGCTAATAGCGCACGGCCTAGCATCATAAATGCCGTTCCAATTAACTTAATAGGCTTAATGAGTAATGATAGAAACCCACTGCCTTTGATACCTAACACGGACAGACTCAATTTCGCCATGGCGAGTGGTCCAATTAACGCAGCAATCATCAATGAGATACCGCCACCAACGGCCAGCACCGCACCCAACCCCAATGTGATCATAGTAATTTGTTTAACCAGTTCAGGGTTTTTCTTTGCCCATTGGCCAAACTTCGAAATGAGGTCTGTGACTCGTTTAGTGATATCGCGCAAAGGGCTATCCGCACCGCCAAAAATTTGTATTCCTACATCTTCATAAGCCGAGGTTAAGTTTTTTAAGTCGCCATCAAGGTTATCTGTCATGGTTTTGGCAACTTTTTCCGCTTCCCCTTTAGCGGCTTTAATTTCGGCAATCATGGCCTGCAACTGACCTGAGCCAGCTTGATCAACCAATACCGAGAGAGCAGAAAATGCCTCTTCACCGGCAATATGTTTAAACAGTCCGGCACGCTCAGCTGTTCCCATTTTTTTGGTTTTTCTGTCTAGCTCGGCGAGTATGTCGGTAAATTGGCGCAAATTACCTTTGGCATCACGGGTTTTAATTTTCAATTTATCAAGGGCTTCGCCGGCCATTTTCGGCGGCTCTGCTAAACGCCCTAAAATAGAGCGTAAGCCTGTACCGGCCATACTGCCTTGAATACCCGCATCGCCGAGTTTACCGGCAGCAACGGCGGCAGTCTCTAAATCAACACCGAGCCCCGAGGCAACCGGCGCAACATATTTCATCGTGTCGCCAAGCATAGTGAGGTTTGTGTTAGATCGCGTAAACGTGGCAACAAGGGCATCACTGACACGGTTCATTTCATTAGAATTCAGCTTAAAGCCGGTCAAGATGTTGGAACCAATATCAGCCGTGGTGGCCAAGTCAATGTCACCGGCCAATGACATGGATAAAGTGCCAGACATGGCATTTTTAATTTGCTCTGGTTTAAAACCAGCCATGGCATAAAACGCTTGACCTTGTGCAACTTCATTAGCGGTGAATGCGGTTGTCGCCCCAAGGTCTCGCGCTTGCTCCCTTAACATCTTGTAGTCGTCGGAATTTTTATCAAGGCGGGTTAAGGCTTGCACTTTCGACATGCCGATTTCAAAATCATAGCCTGGTACTAAGACTTTTTTAGCCGCATAACCTAACCCCACACCGGATGCAAGGATGCCCGCGCTGCTACCTGCCATTTTATTACGCACTCCCATGGCATTTTGATAGCTATTTTTTGCCGCAGACATTCGCTTTTCTTGGTTGGCTACCCGTTTTAGTTGCTGCTCTTGTTGCTGTAATCGCCGGCTTGTGCTGGCAATGTCGCTATTTAATTTGATTTGGGCTTGGCTTAGCTGGCGTGTTGAAATCCCACTGCCTTTTAGGGCTTCCCGTTGGCGCTGCAATGAGGCACTCAGTGTGCCGGTTTCAGCTTTGAGTTTTGCGGCAGCCGCTTTTGCGCGGTCAAGCTCCCGTGATTGGGCCCTCGTGGGATTTTGAACGGTGGATAATTCACGTGCGAGCCGGCTAACTTTGGCGGTAGCTTGTTGGTAGGCATTATTTGCTGCATCAAGGGATTGCTTGGTTTTCTTAAACCCGTCAATTTGCTTGGCTTGGTTGTTGAGCTCTTTGAGTTGTTGTTTAGATTGGCGGAGGGTTTCCGCCAATTTTTTATTCGACGCTTGGGCACTCTTAAACGGTTTTGTAAATTTATCAACGGCGCTTAAAATCACCTGTAAACGTAAATCTTTACTCATCTTCTACACCGCTACGTTTAAGGGCGTGATAACGCCATTCTAATAATTCGGTTAGGGAAAATTCATCGGTGACAGCCGGTGACCAGTGAAAAATAGTGGCAATATCTGCCACTAAATCATTGACGGTTAATCGTTCTGGAAATCCATAGTCACCGACTTCGGTAACAAAAAAAGCACAAGCTCTTTGGTTAAATTCAGCATATCCGCAGGGTTCATCATGATTAATTCAGGTTTCGTCAATGCCGGTGCGGTGACGCGGGGTAATACCAACATTGCCGAATCCACATCCATTTCCATCAGTGCGGCTAAGCGAACACCACGCAATGCGCCAGAATTGGGTTTACGTACCACAATCTCTGTTACTGTGGTTGTTCCACGTGTGATGGGTTCATCTAGCGTGACGGTGATTTGATTTTTTTCTACTGGTTCAGTCATTTACTTTTCCTATAAACCTAATGCGGCGCGTTGTTCTTCTAGGCGATCAACACCATCAACTTTTTCAATCATATTGAGTAAATCAATCTCAATGAGTGTTTCACCGTCCCAAATGAGCTTGTAATACGTAGCATTAAAAGGCGCTTTGACTTGGGTGTTTTCACCGGCCTTGCCATTACCGGAGTCAATTTCACTGAATCGACCACGTAGCACGACCTCAACGGCGGTGTATTCTTTGGTATCTTGGCGTTGATAAGCACAATTGAGGCGCAACATAACACCATCAATTTGAGTGATACCCCATTGCTTATAGAGCTGGGCTTCTAAGCCTCCAAATGTTAATTCGGCAGAGAGTGCATCATCTTCTAGCCCCATATCAATTTTGACGCCGCCGTTCATGCCGCCGCCGCGGTAGGTTTCAAATTTACGGGTGATTTTCGGTAGCGTGATTTCTTCAATACGCCCCATATAGCTTTCACCCTCATTGAACAAATTTAAATCTTTAAGTTTGCGTGGTAAGGCCATGATTACCCCTTAATTTTTGAGCCAAAATCTAATAAATAGCGGTCAGTGATACGCTGACGTAACAGTAAGTTTTCCAGTGGGGGTACGGCTGTATAGTCATAATCAATGTATAACTTGCCGCTTTTCAGCTCTTCTTTGGTGTTAACGTCTGGATCGAACCAACATTCACCACCCAATAAATAACCCTGCGTTGTCATGCTGCGCAGGTTTGCATTGATACTTTCGATAATATCGCGAGCCAGTGAGGGATTAAGTGCGCCGTCAATTGACCAGTCGAGTCCCTCGGCGATGGTATCGGATAACACTTGCGCGGTGCGGGTGTAAGATTCAAAGGCAAACAACGGATCATCTGAGCAAGTACGGGAGCCCCAAAACTTGAAGCCGTTATTGCGAATTAGCGTGGTGATATCGTTTTCGTTGAGTAAGCCAGCATCGGTGGCGGGGTCTTGTAAATCCCATGACACATCGGCAGAAATGCCTGTGACACCATTAACGCCAACGTTAGACAAGGTTTTATGCCAGCCAATATCATTATCAATTTTGGCGCGTAAGCCCAAGGCACACGCGGTGGCGTAGATATTACTTTCTGCGTTCGCGACAGTGTCCCAGCTTTGAAACTCAGGCCAAATCAACATTAATTCACGTTGATTAAAGTTTTTGCGGTAATCAATCGCCTCGGAAATAGTTTTACTGCCATAGGCGCTAATATAAGCCATGGCACGCATTTTTTGCGCGATACCGGCGAGCGTTGATGAAACTGCCTGTGTATCATGAGCCGGTACGGCTAGAATGCGAGGCTTAACACCTAAACGGCCTTGCGCCACAGTCAATGCCTGTAAGCCGGTTTTTCGTCCATCGGGGGTAGTGCCACCAATAATATTGGATGTGGTTTCTGCTTCGCTTTCGCCTTGTTCAACGCGTACAACCACGGTAACAGGTTTTGATTGGTTACCAACAGCATCCAGTGAGCGTGCAAGCGTGCCGGTTTCGCCAGCTTTACCTGCCGCATTTTTCACATCTGTAATTAAAACAGGGGTATTGAGTGGAAACGCTTTTGTGTCTGCATCATCGGCAGTACACACCATTCCGACAATGGCGGTATTGATGGTGCGAATTGGTCGCGTGCCTTCATTGAGTTCAATCACTCGCACGCCGTGGTGATAATCTTGAGCCATTACTAGCGTCCTCTATTTTGCAATAGCTCAATTTTGGGTTGGGGTTAAGGCAAATGCACGAAATGGGGATTGTGTGAGGGATGAAACAAAGCCCCGTTGATTGGGGCTCAGAGTAGATTAATGTTATTCGGGTTTTTCAGGCCAATCAATATCTGGTGCTGTTGATGTATCAATACGATTTAAATCAACACGGTACTGTTTCCATGTATTTAACCGCATAAGCTCTTTATCCGTTGCGACACCTAAATCGACAGCATCTTGTAATGGTGTTGTCTGGTTGATTGCTTCAATCAGTAAAGCTTGTTTTTGAAGTTCTGCATTAGAAATTAATTCCTCTTTTGAGGGTTGTGTTAACGATATGGCTTCTGATTCAGTTATTTCAATAACTGATTGTTCTAACCAATCTTTAGGCGATTCATCATTACCAAACGCAAAAACTTCATTATCACTATTTTTATAATATCTCATGTCCTTAACTCCAACCATTTGAAATAACTTGCATTAACACCACTGCCGTTAAAATTATATGTTGATGAAGGGGGAATAATGGCTGTGATATTAATATTCTGCCCCGTGCTAGAAAATTTGAAATGGTTACAAGTTATTCCATCTAAGGTAAATGACAATTGATTACCTGAATTAGTCGAGCCTGCCAAATAAACTACAATCGGTTTTCCGGTTGTGTTTGTATAGTTGGTGTTATATTTCCGATTTGAGGTGACATCTTGCCATTTTTGTCCGTAACCTAGGCCACTCCCAACAGCAAACTTACTATCTACCTCTGCTTTGGTATACGCCCCCACATCTCCTGCGGTCAGCGAGATATCTGTACTTAATGGTTTATTGTTGACCTTACGCCCACTCGGAACCCTACCATTCGCGTTATTATTCGCATTAGTTGCCGCAGTATTAGCCGCATTTGCCGTGGTCTGCGCATCCGTGCCTGCCTTTTTCGCATCAGCAACTTTGGTGTCGGTTTCTGCTTTGGTATACGCCCCCACATCACCCGCACTTAGTGTGATATCGTCACTTAATGGTTTATTGTTCACTTTACGCGTACTTGGCACACGACCATTAGCATTATTATTCGCATTAGCTGCCGCAGTATTAGCCGCATTTGCCGTGGCTTGCGCATCCGTTCCGGCCTTTTTCGCATCAGCGACTTTGGTGTCGGTTTCTGCCTTGGTATAAGCCCCCACATCACTAGCACTTAAAGTAATATCTGCACTTAACGGCTTATTGTTTACCTTTCGCGTATTTGGCACACGACCATTAGCATTATTATTCGCATTAGTTGCTGCTGTATTGGCCGCATTCGCTGAATTTTGTGCATTAACAGCCCGTTGGTTAATTTCCGTGGCCAACTTGGGTGTGATAGCTTTGGTGTTATCGGCACTCAGAGCATCAGCCAATTGCACAAAACCTTTGGCGCTAGTCGTTGCATCGGGGTGATTACGGCTTTTAACGTGAGCCTCAATCGCTGTTTTTACTGAATCATCCACATAGCCGCGCGTGGCAAGCACAATCGCGGGGTCAACTTTCAATGTAACCGCTTCAGTATGGCTGACAATCAAAATCATTCGAATGGTTTGCGTACGACCTGAACCCTCGGCTAACAATGGCTTATAGGTTTCAGGGCAATTCGCCACGGCTACCAATAACCCTGATTTATCAAACAAACCGATTTCACGTATCCACCAACCACCCTCATTTTCAGGGATCACTTGTTCCGCAATAACTTGATTAGTATTCATAGGGTCAATAAATAACGTATTAATTGCTGCTCGGCGCTTTTCATTGACTAATTTAGTTTGCTTGGTATCTGGTGCGGGCAAGGCACCGCCGCCGTCACCAACCGCCATGTGCGTTAATTCAATTTTCGTGCCGAGGGCAGTCGCCTCTGCAAGCACTTTTTCACCATAAGTGGTAAGCAATGCAAAATATTTCATTGGAGAGTCACCCTCATTTCATCAATAACATGTACCGCTGCCCCTGTGGAAATCGTACCACCTGAGCTGATCACATCTGGCGTGTATGGGTAAACGGTTAATTCATCACCGCTATAGCTAGCCGCAGAACAATAGATTTGGCCTTTGGTTTCAAGCTGAATAGTAAGCCCGACTAAATGACGGCTTGCCGGCTTGGCATCAAAAATTAATGCTTCTAACTCTTGATACATTTCCTCAGTAATACCGGTTTCCAGTACCCCAATATCAAGGCGAAACGTGCCGGCGGTTTCATTGGTTTTCCACCACTCGATCACACGAATTAAATAACCCAATGGCTCAACTACACGGCGCAAAGCGCCAATCGTGCCCTTGTGTTTATGAATAAACATCGCTGCTTTAACAGCATCGCGCTTGGCTTTTTCCGTCCAGTTTTTATCCCATCGGTCAACACTGAACGCCCACGCCAGATACGGCAACAAATGCACGGGGCATTTATCAGGGTTCCAAAGTTCACGAATAGGAATAGGCACGCGCTCAATCTGTGCCAATGACTCAGCGGCCGCGAGCTCTAACGGTGATGAGCCGACAGGTAATAAACGATTATTCATCTGAACCCCCTAATGCCACGTTAATTTGTGTGCAGAAGCTGGCCTGTGTTTTATCCAATTTGATATCTGCAACCGGCTTTTTCAGTTCAACGCGTTGCACGCCTTGAACATGCAGCGCGGCATAAATGGCGCTAAGGACAATGTCACGGCCTAATCGGTGTTGCTGTGTCGCATAGCGTTTCACTTGTTCTTCTGCCGCCGCCATAATCGGTTCGTATTCAGGGGAGGGATAACAGTAAATCACCGCGTCGATTTCATAGTTAACGATGGTTGCTGATTGTACTGTGACACGATCAGCAACCGGTCTAACGTCCTCATCGTTTAACGCAATATTCACTTTCTCAATTAAATCAGCCGGTGCGCTGCCGTTCCCCTCGCGGGATAAAACCGTAACCGTGACATGAGCCGGTAGCGGACTAATTACCGAGGCATCAGAAACCCGACCATCAGCGCTGCGAGCATGATATTCATAACTGCCAATAGGGCCAGCTACGCTTAACGCTTCGAAAGCGGCCGGTATACGCATACGTAAATTGGCATCAGACTCATACATCGGTGCAATCGGTGGGATGGCGTTTTCATCACCCGCAGATAACATCAAGCGTTTCACGTTATTATTGGCTGCCAGTTGGTCAAGGTCGACACCGGTAGCAAAAGCCACCATACTTGCGCGAGCCGCTTCATTAACCCGCTGACGTAAAATCAATTCTCTATAGCAATTTTCTTGCAGTAATTTGGTTAACGGCTCGGATTCTAATTCTAAAGTGCGGGCTATCGCTTCCCGCTGTTCTTCTGGCATTGCAGCGATTAACGCGGTTTTGCGCTCGGCAAATAGCACCTCAGAATCTAATAGTTCGACAACATCGGGTGCCGGCAATAAACTTAAATCAATACTGGCTGCCATTGTTACCTCACATTGACCGAAAAATTAAGTGACTGGTTGGTGTCTTGGGTTGTGGCTTCAATATCCACAATCATCTGCGCAGCCTCGGTGCTATTTAGGCTAATGCGAGTTAATAAAATGCGTGGCTCCCATTTCAACAATGCGGTGTAGCACGCTGACATTAACTGCAATGTCAGCGCGGAATTTTGTGGCTGGTCGATAAGTTCTGATAATAGCGAACCATAATTTCGCCGTGCGATGCGTGAGCCTATAGGGGTAATCAAAATATCGCGCACGGATTGGCGTATATGTTCAATATCGGAAAGGCACTTTCCATTTTCTCGACTCATGCCGCAATATCTCATTGTGGTTTTCCTGTGGATTCGCCACCGCTACGTACACCGCCATGAGTGTGCTCATGCAACGTAATACCATTGGATGTAATTGCGCCGCCGGTGTGTGTGAAATTGCCCGTCATTTTGCCGCCCTCGGTGACATTGAGCGTGGCACAGGTCAGATTTTGTGAACAAATTACAGTTGGGGTTGTCAGGTTAATTTGTTTGCTTGCATTAACGACAACCACTTTTGTGGTTGCGTTGATTTGCTCACTGGCCTCAATCGTAGCCGTTTTAATCCCTGTTGCGATTAATGCACCAGTAGCGGGTTCATATTCAATGATTGCCCCGTCTGAATAAGTACGATGATCTGCTGTGAGGGAGTCTGTTGGTTCTGAGTGTTCATTGGAAAAGATACCGGTTAGCACAAATGCCGTGGTAAGTTCACCGCCTAACGCCAAGATAAGGACTTGCTCACCCACGCTTGGTGCGTTCATCGTGCGCGTGCTACCGGCGCGTAAGGTAACCCAATTTAGCCAGTCGGTTTCTAGGTTTCCAATTTGCACACGACAGCCTTTCTTGGCATCAACATTAGTCACGCTACCAATGCGGATCAGGTTTCTGATTAGACGTAAAATATCTGCATTATTCATAAAACATAGATTGCCACGGATGAAGAATAAGGCATATGTATATGGCTTTGTGCCATGATTGGCACAAGTTGAATAACGTGAAATTAGTTATCTTTACAGCTTGTAGTTTATAAACTACAATTGCATCATGAAAGAACTTAAACAAACTGAAGCATTCCGTTTATGGGAATCTAAGCTAAAAGACAAAAGGGCTAAGACCATTATAGCAACGCGCCTATTTAGGTTAGCAAATGGATTAGCTGGTGATGCAACGCCCGTTGGAGAAGGGATCAGTGAATTAAGAATCCATCACGGCCCTGGCTATCGTGTTTATTACCAACAACGAGGGAATACGATAATTCTTTTGCTATGTGGTGGTGATAAAAGCTCTCAATCACGAGATATTACATTAGCTAAGACACTGGCTAAAAAGTGGATTTTAGAGGAAAACAATGATGAGTAATTTAACAACCTATGACCCAGCGTTGGCGCTAGTTGATGATGAAGAGATTGCATTTTTTATGGCTGACGCAATCGAAACAGGAGATTCAGCGTACATTGCGAAAGCGTTAGGCATTGTGGCCAGAGCCAAAGGTATGAGCCAAATCGCGGCAGAAACGGGGCTTTCCCGTGAGCAGCTATACCGTTCATTTAGTGAAGATGGCAACCCTACGCTAAAATCCACGTTAGCCGTGATGAAAGCGCTGGGTGTTGAACTTACGGTAAAAACCCACATTAACTAGTTTTATCACCGAGCCAGAAAATCAATAATCTGGCTTTCAATATGCCTGATTTCTTGTGGCGTCAGCCCTAGCAACTGGCGTGATGGGTAGGTAATTTTTGCATTGCCAATACGCTCTGTTAAACCAAATTGATGCACGCCAGCAATATTCCCCGCTGAAGGTAAAAAATAAATCGCTGCTTCTTTATCGCTGCTATACGTTCTTAAAAAACGGGCAGTGGCGAGTTTTTTAAACATGCGCGTTTGCTTGGTTTTACGCTCAGTGCTGATTTTATCTTTCTTGATGCTGATATAGCGCTGAATATCTGACTTACGAAATGAACGCTGGGCTTTTTTATTCGCGTCTTGGCCAGTAATGGTTTTGCTATTACCTCGCCAATTCCGTAAGGTGCGTTTTTGGCCGTGCCACATAAATTGGATCTCACGTTGTACCGTGACAAAATTGGCTTTGCGTTTGGTGTATGGGCTGCCATCCGAATTTTTTTGTTGCTGTATTCGCTTAATTTGAGAACGGCGTAAATCACGAGTGATTTCTTTCGCCAGCTGTCGGCGCTGGCCTTGTGACATCCGATTTAATAAATGTGTTAACTCGTTGTCAAGTTGACGCAAAGTATCATCATTCATCGTGTCGTTGACCATTCATCAAAAGGATTAGTTGGCTCAGGGGTGGCTTCAATCACATATTTGCCGTCTTTATCAATCGCTAATACGCGCTCAGTGAGATTTAAATCAATACTAATGTGGGCGGTTTTGTTATCTAAAATTACCGCCTCAAATCTAAAATCTTGTTGCCGCTTTGCGGGGTTCGCTGAAATATCGGATTGATTTTTTCTTAGCCAATCATTGACTACCGCAATTAAGACATTTTGGTCACCACTATAGCGCTCAATAATAATATTAGCAGTGTATTCATATTCAAAACTGGGCGTTTCTTCCAAGGTGGAAATAATCCGCCCGTTTTCAACGAACAAGTATAAATTTTCGGGGTTATCTTTGAGAAATGGAATTTTGCGGTCTAAATATTCCCGTAAGTTAGTGAGTTTTTTCACGGTTCCGTTCCTCATCAAATTGCTCAATCGCACTTAGTTGAATATTGGCGGTTTCTAAGGCTGCAAGTAAAGGGTCAACCATCGAAGCCAAATCGCAATAAGTTAGAACCCGTCCGGTAGAGGCGGTGGTACTTGCTGGGTTAATGTTTTCGGAATGGGAATGCATTGCGATTGCACGGATACGGTAGGCGTTGTCGAGCACCCGATCAGCAAGATACTGAGGCACAGGCAAATCACACGTTGGCTCGTTTTTAAGAATGGTTTTATATTCAATTTTTCTTTCCTCGGCGGCGGCGCGTTGAATAATACCGCGACGATAGGCATCACCGGCGATTTGATTTGCACGGTGAAAACTTAATGATTGGTCAGTGATCAGCGCGGATTTTTTATCAACGTCTAACGCGAGTTGTTGGTTTTCTGCCGTGAGTATGCCGACTCGTTCATTGAGCCGGTCTATTTTTTTGATACCTTGCCAGCCAGCGAATATGACACCAGCGACAAGGAGTAATGCGAAAGCGATTGCCCATTTTTTCATATTAAACATAAGCTTTTCGTCTCGCATTATTGGATTTAAACATCACAACATCGCCCATGCTTTTTCAAACAATTCATCACTGTATGGCTGCTGACCATTTTCAACATGGACTATCGCTTTAGCGATTTTGAATGCCGTTTCTTTGTCGTAAACATCAAGGCAATCACGACGACCAAAGCCCGTTTCTTTACAGACACGATTAATATAACCCTCTGTATTATTGCGGTCTTTTGCCGGTGCCCAACGTTCAATAATTTCTTCCACCGTATCAATTTTGCCGCAACCAACCCCTTGTTTTCCCGTGTAGGTTGAATAGGTACGCAAAAGCTTGAATAATGCACGAATACCGTATTCAGGTTTCTCAAAACGGCTATGACGAGGCTCAATGCTAGGGTCAAATGCTAACTCCCCTCGCCATGAATTTCTCGGGTTATAATCAATATTGCCCGGATTGTTGTTGCGTATGCCGCGTGGTACGTTAGACATGTTTTCCTCCAGTAAAGCGTGACCATAAATAGGAAAGTCCGATACTTCCCATCGCACCAAATACACCGGTGGTGAATAGGGTGATATAAATGCTCTGATTGCCCTCAATACAGAGCAATCCCCCTAGCAACCCAACAAAGCCAGAAACGACCATTTGCATAAAAGCCGCAAACCAGCTCCACGGGGCATTATTCGTTTTAACGTCAATGATGTATCTCACAACACCTCCCCACATTGAAATGAAGAGCATTAATAACCACTGTGCGATACCGAAACTGTTCGGATCTTTATCAAACATGTATCAATCCCATAGCTGTATAAGTGGCTGTACCGGCTCTTCGGTAATTTCAGGTAACTCAATCAATAGCCCCGCAGGTAGCACGGCACCTTGTTCGGCAAGATTGGGATTGGCTAACAGAACAGCTTCTGTCATGCCTGTCGTTCTGCCGTAAAATCGCCAACAGATCCCGTCTACGGTGTCACCTTTTATCGTTCTGGTTTTCATATCAATTCAACAATATTGTGTGTCGTGCCCTTGATGCGCTGAATTGCCCAAACAGCATCACGCTGTAAATCATCAATATTCGTCTCTAAGGCATCGGCTTTTTTGCTACCGTTCGGTGTGGTGTCTATATCGCGGTAACGTTCGATTAAGTTTGCTTTTGCCGCGCTAAATACGGCACGGCGATAAAGGATCACTAATTCTGATACGTCAATCTCCCCATGCGTGATTTTGTTGGCCGGAACCACGTCTAACGTTGTATAGCCCAACTGAATCTCTTGATGTTGAAAGCGGGATAATTCGCGGTTAGTTTCAATAATGGCGTTTTTTAAAGCTTCAATTAATCGACTTTGGGTGACCGTACCGTCAACTCGCATTGACTCGCGAAATGCACGGGTATTAATCGCAGGCCAAAAATCACCACTGGTGATCGTTTCGTCTTTTTCGTTAGCGGGTTCGGGTGAAACAAAATCCATGAGGTCACCTTAAAATAGGTAGGCGGTGGGCGAGAGTCCGAAAAATAAATTTCTTATCTCGCGCCGCCTTGCGCGTTGGCACGTTCTTTATTCGTCAGCACTGTTTTTTGCTGACAAAAACTTTTCAATATTCTTAATGTCCTGCTTAACACCACTGCGCTCATTAAGCTCAAGGGCTCGCATTAATTCACATAAAGCTGGTTGTGGAAAATCATTATCGCGCAGGCTGTAACCCAGCCATTTATGCAGCTCGGCACGGACTTTATCGGGCATATCTTCATGCTCAATCAATGCCATGGTGCGCTGCAAGATATCCAATGGAATGGGATTTTTTGCGGTATAGGCTTCTTTGGCTCTATCCCCCATTTCTTCGGCAATGGCACAGCCGGTTGTGCGAGATTGACCTGACGGCATGGCGAGCTTGTGCTTTAGTGCATACTCCGCAATATCTAGCCCTTGCTCGAACAAACCGGCGTCAAAACTCCACAACATGAGATACATCAATACATCATCTTGAACGCCTGAATTGCCTTTTAATGTTTCAGTGATCCACGCCTCGTATAGCGGCAAGGCTTTACGTTTGTATGCGGCTTTGCGTTCAAATGATTGTGTTTTACTTAAATCCCGCATGTGTTGGCGCAACATCAATTTGACTTGTGTTGCTGCCGAGGGGTCAGCAAGAACGCCATAGGCGCTGACGTTCTTAGCTTCAACCTGCATACGTTTTCGTTCCCACGGATTCACAGCTTATTCTCCGGTTGGCGCGTCTTTTACTTCGTCCGGCTCAGTAGGCTCCGCCGGTTTTCCTGACGTCAGCTCGATGTTTTCAATCAACGCCACGCAGTCGTAATCTTCAACAATGTAATCTTCATTAACAGACTCATAGTTTTCGATACGGTCACGTTTGGCATTGTCCACCACTTGACGGCGGCGTGATTCGATTTGCCAGTAGATAGATAAATTATCTAACCGTGTAATAAGCATTCCATTTTTCGGGAAATAAGGAACACGTACCGCCGGCAATCCACCGAGGCGTTTTTGGCTGATAATCACATCCGCAGCTAACGCCTCGGTATTGGCTTGATCACGATTAACGATAGGGAAATATTTATCGGCTAAAAGTGAGCGACCACAGATAACCACTAAATCGGTATCATCGGCATAGACTTCAGAAATGGCGTGGTCAACGGCTTGCATAACCAGTGCATCAAGGTTTTCATACTCTTCACCTTTACCCACTTTGATAGGCTCAGGGGTGATTTGGTTGGTGTCTTTATCGGTTGAAGAACCTAAAACATGTTCAGGGGCTTCAAGGCGAATTTTATGTAACCAACCGATGTTGACGTCCTGTAGCATTTTGTTGACTGTACGGTTTGAAGTTGCCGCGCGGCTCGTACCATTAAAACCAATCATAATGCGATCAAGGGCTTGGCGCTGAATAATGGCATCACGGATACGGCGCTGGAAATCTTGAAACATTGCCCACATATCCAGTTTTTCGTAACGGATAGCAGTATCGAAGTTTGTTTGACGGCAGTGATAACCTTGTTTGGCCAATTGTGTTGGGTCAGTCGGTTCGCGGTCTTGCTTCGTGGTGTCCGTCGTGCCGGCAACCGTTGAGCCAATGCCGAGGCCGATTTTTTCGCCCACTTGGTCTTTGACAGGCACAATATTAATTTTGGTCAGAAAGACGGCGCTTAACTGAATTTTGCTTTCCAGTTTTTGGGCTGCCGAAGGCTCAATTTCCACTTTTGAATCTGTGAATTCGTGTGGCTGAACACCGTAAATCTCACCTAGACGGGTCATGTAACCGTTAAATTTAACTTTTGTTTCTTTTCTCATTGTTTTTCCCGTTTAGCAATCAGTCAGGTTTTCAGTGTTGGTTGTATTGCCGCCAAAAGACGTGGGGCGGTGTTGCTGATTATCTTGCTGGCTCAAATCTTTTTTGAGTTGGTCCAGCTCACTGCGCAGGGTTTCATTTTCTTCTTTGATACCCGATAACGCTTTGACTTGTGTTTCAAGCCGAGTCAGCTTTTGTGCAGTTTCGGTTTGCTCTTCCGCGCAAAGCTCTACCGCTTGGTGAATGTCATTGAGTTCAACATCATTGCGCTGACGTTCGCGACTGAATTTCGCCATGATGCGATCTTTCAAGCTGGGTTTTTCTGGTTTGTTTTCTTCTTCGGTAAATTCAATCACCGTTTCTTCCGCCGCCGTAAAGACGTTATCTTTATCTTGCTTGCGTTCTGAGAAAGTCGCGGCTTTATCTGCACCAGTACTAAATTCCAACATGCTCGTGCCGAGACTGGCGGGGTTATCCGTCACAGCCAATCCCACCAAATAAGCCGAATTCATGTCGGAAAAATTAGGGTTAATTTCAACGGAGGTGTATACCTTTTGACGCTTACGATTCATCTCAATTAATGAATCTGTTGGCGATAAAATCCCGTATAGAGCAAGCTTACCTTTCAGAGCTCCTTCACTGATTTCTTCTGTGTAGACAGATTCCACATCACCGAAACGCGGCATCCATGAATAATTCATATGCTCCATGTTGATACGGGCACCGTAGACATTTTTGTCATAGTTTTTTTCGATATCCGTTAACCATTGGCGCTGTACTTTACGCCCATCGGTTGTGGCTCCCTCAACACAAAGGCGCACAGGTTTAGATTTTTTGGTCATTGCTCAAGCTCCGGCAATTAAATTTCATGCGTAGATAAAAAATAATGGCCCTATGTTTTCAGGGTTGAGGGCTAAGAAACAATGCTTTGCTATTGTGTGGGAAATAGTACAACGGCGACACGGGGCGAGAGGGCGAGTGAGCCAGTAATCTGGCGACATGAAAACATTACACGATTTTGACCCAAGAAAACGCGCCATGCACCTGTATTTTAACGGGTACCGAATTGCGCGCATTGCTGAAATCCTAAAAGAAAAAGCCGCCACTATCCACAGTTGGAAACGCCGCGATAAATGGGATGAAATCACTCCCGTTGAGCGCGTAGAAATGACGCTGGAAATGCGACTTTGTACGCTAATCAGCAAAGAAAATAAAGAGGGAAAAGACTATAAAGAAATCGACTTGCTTTATCGCCAAGTGGAGCGGCATGCCAAAATTCACAAATACCAAAACGGCGGTAATGAGGTAGATTTAAACCCGAAACTGGCCAATCGCAATAAAGGTGAACGCCGCACCCCTGAGAAGAATTTATTTAGCGAAGAACAGATTGAAAAGCTGGAAGAAATCTTTCGTGAAAATATGTTTGCGTACCAAAAGGTTTGGTACGGCGCAGGCCATAAACACCGCATTCGTAACATATTAAAATCACGGCAAATCGGGGCAACCTATTTTTTTGCTCGAGAAGCCTTTATGGATGCGCTGACCACTGGACGCAATCAGATTTTTCTCTCTGCAAGTAAAGCACAGGCCCATGTCTTTAAAGGCTATATCATTGATATGGCGCGAGAGGTTGATGTTGACTTAAAAGGTGACCCTATTGTTTTACCCAATGGCGCAACACTTTATTTTCTTGGTACTAATGCTCGAACTGCGCAAAGCTATCACGGCAATCTGTACTTAGATGAATATTTCTGGATACCCAAATTCCAAGAATTACGCAAAGTCGCCTCCGGTATGGCCATGCACAAGAAATGGCGTCAAACCTACTTTTCGACCCCATCCGCACTAACACACAGCGCGTATCCGTTCTGGTCAGGCAAATTATTTAATCGTGGTCGTCGTAAGGCCGATCACATTGAGGTCGATATCAGCCATCAAGCGTTAGTGAATGGCATGATGTGCGGGGATGGTCAGTGGCGGCAAATTGTCACCATTGAAGATGCCATGCGCGGCGGATGTAATTTATTCGATATTGATCAACTCTATTTAGAATACAGCCCTGATGAATTCGAAAACTTGCTGATGTGTGAGTTTGTCGACGATATCGCATCCATTTTCAATTTGCAGCTAATGCAAAAATGCATGGTGGACAGTTGGGAAATATGGGACGACGTTCAACCGTTAATGATACGCCCCTATGCTTTCCATCCCGTTTGGATTGGTTACGACCCTGCAAAAGGTACTCAAAACGGAGATAGTGCCGGTTGCGTAGTGATTGCCCCACCGCTACATAAAGGCGGTAAGTTTCGCATACTTGAACATCACCAATGGCGCGGCATGGATTTTCGCGCACAATCGGATGCAATAAAAGAACTCACTGAGCGCTACAACGTGCAATACATCGGGATTGATTCCACAGGTATTGGCCATGGTGTCCTGCAAAACGTACGCGAATTTTTCCCCGCCGCAAAAGAATTTGTCTATAACCCTGCGTTAAAAAATGCGTTAGTGCTTAAGGCTTATGACGTGATTAGCCATGACCGCCTTGAATATGATGCGGGAAGCAATGATATCACGCAATCTTTTATGGCCATTCGCCGTGCCACTACCGCCAGTGGTAACCGCCCAACTTATGAAGCTGACCGCAGTGAGGAAGCCAGCCATGCCGATTTAGCGTGGGCAACCATGCATGCGCTTTATAACGAACCGATCACCGGTGAAAATCACAATCAACATAATATCGTCGAGGTCTTTTAATGAGCCGTAAAAATAAAAAACGCCAATCACAAACACTGGCGCAAAAAACCGACAGCGCATCAATGGAAGCATTCACTTTCGGTGACCCAATCCCCGTACTGGATAAGCGTGAAATTTTTGATTATTTAGAATGTGTGCAAATTGATAATTACTATGAGCCGCCCATTAGTTTTAATGGCCTTGCTCGCACGTTCCGTGCAGCTCCACACCATAGCAGCGCAATTTATGTAAAACGTAATATTCTCACCAGTACCTTTATTCCTAATAAATATTTAAGTCGTCAGACGTTTGATAGTTGGGCATTAGATTTTTTACTGTTTGGTAATGGGTATCTTGAAGAACGAAATAACCGTCTGGGGCAATCACTGAATTTCAAACATTCGCCGGCTAAGTTTACCCGCCGCGGTGTTGACTTAGAAACTTACTGGTTTGTGCAATATGGCTACGATATTAAACCGTATGAATTTCAAACGGGCAAAGTGTTTCACTTGATTGAGCCGGATATTAACCAAGAGTTATACGGTTTGCCGGAATATCTCGCGGCAATCCCCTCCGTACTGCTTAATGAATCGGCAACACTATTTCGCCGTAAATATTATCTCAATGGTTCGCACGCAGGCTATATCTTGTATATCAGTGATGCAGCACAAAAAACCGATGATGTGGATAAAATTCGTGAAGCCCTGAAAAGCAGCAAAGGGCTGGGAAATTTCCGCAATTTATTTTTGTATGCACCAGGGGGAAAGAAAGACGGCATCCAAACAATCCCACTCTCTGAGGCGGCGGCAAAAGATGAATTCCTCAATATTAAAAATGTGAGCCGTGACGACATGTTAGCGGCACACCGTGTGCCACCACAAATCATGGGGATCATTCCTGAAAATGTGGGCGGCTTTGGTGATGTTGAGAAAGCGGCAAAAGTATTTGTGCGCAATGAGTTGATGCCGTTACAAAGTAAGATGATGCAATTGAATGATTGGTTTGGCGGGGAGATTATAAAGTTTGAAAAGTATTCTCTGGACTTAGACGACGAATAATATCACGCGTAAATTCAATGATACCGCCCACTGAGGCGGTATTTTTTTTGCCCGTAGGTAGGTGATCTCGATGCCCTAAATAATAATAGAACCCCACTGTATTATACCAAACCTAACTCACCAAGACGAATCCGCAATAAATTACCCCCATCAAATAGCGATTTAAACGCACTATACGCCACCACAAAGCGTGCAAAATTAATTGCTATCTAGTTATAGAAATTTGATTTTAACGCTGTGACGGCTCGGAGATTTTGCGGACGAATATTTAACAATAAACACCTCGCCGCGCAATCGTGACCCCGCCACGCCTGCCCACTAAATAGGTCGGTTTTCATGCACCTGCAAGAGATCGTCTGAACCGCGCCAGTAGTGGAGCCTCGCACAGGTAACGATCCTTTTTTGATCTTGCTAATTTAGGCGGAAAAATGCGAAATTTACGCGTCAGGCAAAGTAAAAATAAAAACCGCCTTTTATGTATCAAGAGTCCGAAAAATAATCTCGTCTAAAACCCAAAACGCGCGATTGCTCCCCCGCCTCGCCCGCACACAAAAGGTGTGCTTTTTTGTGCAGTTGTGCCGATCACTAAAACCCGCACCAGTACAGGTACCGAGCAGAAAATAAGTTAAGGCTAAATTTGTGCAAATTGATGCGAAATTGTGAGGTTATTTTAGACAACAAAAAACCGCTAAAAAGCGGCTTATATTTTCAATTAAAAAATTAAATTATTGTTGTATTAGCTATTATATGTTTTGACATATTACAATTAAAAATAGCCATTTAGATATGTTTAATTGACTAACTCTTGCTCGTTTCCGCTAATGAACTCCGCTGGATAAGATGCTTCTTCCTCTGAAGAAAAGCTATATTCTTCCAACGAATATCTACTGAATTCTCTTTCTAGCCTTTTTGTGAATTCATCTTCACTTAAAATTTGTATTTTTTGTTTTGACTTTGTATTTTCAACTAATGTTATATGACAAATCCGTTTTTTGATTTCTTCACCTGAGGGAGCGGTATCGATTTTATCTTGACCGATCGCAGCAAAGATACCGAGTAGTGCCTCTTTTTCTTCATCATTTATGCGATCCTTAATATCTTTATACTCTCTACCTTTAAATTTCGATGGTATTGTTAGTATAATTTGTAGCTTATAGTCGATGTCATCAGGTAACTCATCATGCGTATCAAGTTTGAAGTACACCCCTGAACAATACTCAGAAAAATTTTCTTTACCCCATATTCTTTTTAACCGCTTTTTCTTTGTATCTATTCGCCTATTAAATGCATCTGGAAATACTGATTTTCTATATCTCTCTGCAATCCAATCAAGCAAACAACCGAGCTCTCCCGCCCCCCATTCAATATCCTTTTCAACCTTGCATTCTAATAAAGATTCGCGGCTGATTTGTAAAAAACCCATTGCTGAGAACTCAATACATAATTCATCACTACCTTGTTTAGCGGTTAAATGAATTCTTCTCGGGTGCTTACCATAACGAAAATTTGAGTGCGGGTCAGTACATGTTCCGACCAATACCTGCACCCATGGCTCACTATCAAAATCAGTTGATATCAACGCACAATCATACAACACAGGAACCATAAAAATAGGCTTAGATAAATCATATAGCTTTTGTAACTTCTCAGGTAAAAGAGAAACTAATTGAGTATTCTTACTCAGATCAACAAAAGCTCCTCTCTTCCAGCCTGCGTCAATCCATCGCTGTCTGATATCATGTGACATGATTATAAATCCTTAAACAATCCCAGAACGAGTCACATACCCATCCAAAATACTGTATGAATCGTAATATGCTTTCAGTAAAACATTTAAATCTAACTTAGGAGCAGTAAATGCTCTAGCTAGATCTTCATCATAAATATTTCCAAAAATCATTTTTGCAAAGTAAAATTTATGTGAATCATCAAATTCTCTAGAAAATTGATTTAAAATATTTAAATTTTCTTCAATATTTTTATTTATTCTAATCTCGTTATTTTTCTTCCAATTATAAAGAGTTTTTCTTTCTACTCCTAAAATTTTTGCCCACTGAGAGATATTAAAGCCAAACTTATTTCTTAAATTTTCACTAGTTACAACTGCACCATTGGACAAAATATCAGAATCAGAAACTTGAGTAAAATTTGCATCAGAAGCTATATTGCTGTAGCTTTCTACTGGTTTACTCTCGGAATCATCATCTGCCAGATTCTGAGGAAAACATAAAAAACTAGTAAATAAAGCCAAAATTAGCATTTTTAATAGAAAAGAATTTTGAGCATCTGTATTTGCTTCTGTATTATGTAAATTATATTGAGGATTATCTACATTATAAATCCCAGCATCAAAATCATGCCCTTGGCTTTCGGCTATGGCTTTATCGCTACATAAATCAGAATCCTTAATCATAGTATGGATATTTCCGATATTTTTATTGCAGTCAACAAAATAATCCCCATAGTTACTCACACTCATAATTTATTCCCTTCTAACTATTACTGGGTAATTACTATATCATTAAATATGATATTTGCATTATCTCTTAATTCACTTAATTTATCCAGTATCTCATTGATATTAAAGTCATTACTCTCTCCTTTTCTTCTCGGAATATAAAATGAATTTATATCTAATAATGCCATAGGCCCTTTTACCGTACTGGAAAAATCCGCAAAATCTGACGATATATCAAATAGTTCAGGAGGAATCTTTGTTCCATTCAATGCTATTCCGCTATTAATGGCAACCGCATTATCCTCAATAACATACGTTGAACTTAAATTACTTCCACCTTTACGCCATCCATTCAAATCCGGCTGTAGGAAATCACGACGTTTTATTACATCTTTAAAATCATAATCAGGGTTGTAATCAAAATTATTTATATATCTAATTGACACACTCTTGAGATAGTTTATTTCAAACTTACTCTTAATGAACTGAAGAACAGGTTCTATCCGCTCGGATAACCCTGCAAAATTTTTATAAACCTTTGTTTGAACAACAAGGGAGTCTGTAGAGAGACGAATAGACCAGTCAGAATTCATCGATAAAAGAACACAAATTCTCTGCTCTATCTTTTCTATTCTCGGCACTCCACCATCATTCAATTTTATTTCAATCCCTTCCCTTACCTTATTACTATCAAATATAGGATAATGTAATCTAAATTTTTCTATAAATTCCTCGACTAAAGAAGAAAATCGCCCCTCAGTTATTCCCATGAATTCAATTTTTGAGAGTACATATACTAAATGGTTAGCACTCATAGTAAGCTCCTTATTAACTCTCCGCATATTTTACACAATTTTTCATGCTTACGCACTAGATTACACAAAAAATCATCAGTAATGAGGCAAATTACACACTTTTTTTTTGTTTAGCGCTTATTATTTTCATTCATGATGCTTTTTTAATTCACCAACTCTAGCCAACACATCAGCGCACCGTTGTTTATACTTCCGACTTCTAGCCTCTTTTTGTGCTGCTATTTCTTGTTTTCTTTGCTCTTTTCCATCCTCTGTCAGCTCTAACCTCAGCCGTTCCCCGTCTAATTTCAGATAATAGTCACCATCACTAACCCCCATGCCTTTAGTAAACATGATTTCAACGTGTGGAATATCAAAATCAATACCAACCTCTTTGGCAAAAGTGACTATTTCGGACTGAATTTCTTTATCACTCTCACTTAGTTCAATTTTTGATATCTGTCTTTGCTGATTACACTGTGATATTTCGCTGCCTGCGGCGTTATTAGCGTCTGTTTCTATAAACGCGAAACCGTATTCCTTAATGTTGCATACTTCACCTGAACCCTGTTCAGGCTCGTAAAATTGCACATCTGATAGATTGGACGTGATCCGCGATCTACAGTTATTGACAGGACTCCGAGGCGCTCCGCTGTCGCTTCTTAAAAGATTAAGGTCAACGTCAACGGCGCTTTTCTTGACGATTTGATACTTTCTGTCGCGTGTTTTGATGACTGGAGAAGCAGATTTTAGTTGGTTGTAGATACCAACAACTTTCTGAACATCTTCACCGTAGACATTTACATCACTGTTCTCACGAGCAACGCGTATCGTTTCTTCACTCCGACGAATACATGGGCCACCTTGTGACATCACATACTCAAAGAAATCACCACTATCTGCTGCTGCGCGCACGCGCTCTGCAACTTCACCGAGCTGATCAGCAATAGAAACACCACGCAAACAAGAACGACGACACTCTCGATAAGCGCCTTTTGATGGGAGTTTATAGAAATGAAATTGTGGAATACGCCAAGTTGAAGCCCACGCACTAACTGCCGCCGCCATACTTTTTAAATCTTTTCCGGTTTCGTGGTCTATCTCACCATCAAGGGCGTATCCGTCGATATTTTTAGCAATATATTTTGCGATATAGCCTACTGCACCACCGCGATTCATGTGTTTACATTCAAAACGGTACTTATGTGCGCCGGCCTCGTCACCATCTTCTTTTAATGCACGTTTGCGCATGATCTCAATGGCTTTTGCCCGACTTGCTTTATCAACAAATAACAACATGTGCCAATGCGGTGTACCATCATGATGTGGTTCGACAACCCGAACACCATAAATATTGATATTGTTATCATTGAAAGCGGAACGAATACGCGACCACACTTTGACTAAATAACGCTGCCCGTCTTTTGGTGTATAGGCTTCATCTTTCCATTTATGGTTTAGTACGGCGTAATAATCATCTTTTCCGGTTTCTTTATTTTTCTCTTTACGTTGCTTTGTCGGGTGGTACTTTGACGGGCACGTCAGCGTGATAAACATCCCGATATCACCGCGTTCTTTTGCCACGCGCTCAATCCCTGCCATTTGCGCCATTAATTCCATGCGGCGAATTTCAGGGTTTGACACACTGGCCATCACTTTATCGAACAGATCAAAACGCTCACCTGTTTCAACATCTTGAATATCCATACCCTGTAAATATTGCATGTTGGATAAACGCTGTACTTGAACAGCGCGGATCGCTTGCTTACTGGCGTATGGGTGGCGATTAATGCACACATCCATATTGGCAATCATGATTGCCTCAATCCACTGTGTTCTATGGGCTTTTAGCTTACGGTGCCAGTAATCTGCATTTACAAGGCGAGAAATAGCTGCGATCACTTGGTGCATGGTTAGGTTTTGCTTCCCTTTGCGGTGCTTTCGGTTTTTTAACACTTTGAGATAACTTTGGTGATAAAGCGGTGTGACATGCAAATTTAAAGATAATTCAGCCAGTGCCCCGTAAATTTGAGTTTGTGCTGAATCTTCATAGATAATTTTACGGTCGCCACCATTTTGCTCAGTTAGCTGGTCACAATATGTTTCATATAGCGTGAAAAAACCATTAGAAATGTGCTCTGCCAGTTTTTTGATTGGTTTGTCATAAAGGTCAAACAACCGGTTAAATTGACTGATTTCAGGTGTAAAGCGAGTTGAAAGTGTCAATAGCGCTTTCGTTTTTAATTCATATCGTGAATTAACCGCTGTGATACGTGGAAATATCCGCTTATAAAAATCAGAGCGTAAAAATTCATAAGCTTTATAGTGGCCTGATTCTTTAATGATGTATTCATAATGCTTTTGAATGCGATAACGTAAAATACGCGGTAAAGTTTCAATTTCATCTAAAATCGCTTGCGCATGAATTTGTTGTTCATGGGTAAGGGATTTCTCAAGTGCGTCAATATCAGCTTTGTAGTAATTATTTTTTTCTGGCTTATTCCACGGATACGGAAATACCATATCCGCAGTATAAGTTAACGGTTGCTGCGTAAAATCTAATACCTTAGACATTTAGCGCACCACCCAAGGTTTCAGGCCGCAATGCGTTGATGGCCGTTTCACAACGGCGTGAAATGATATCAACTGTTTGGCGGTAAACATCTAATGATTTGATGCCTTTACCTTTAACGCGGCTAACATGATAAGAAGTTAATTCAATCGCCAGCATCCACGGATCAGAATGGCAACAAACCAACTCATAGCAACGAGCAATTTTATTGATTTGCAATAGTCGCCATTGAACCGCTTTTGAATCTTCGTCAACATGACGTTGAATAGCAAAAGCGGTCCCGCTGATGTATACGCCGTCTTTAGGATCGAGAATCATTAGTGAATCCCCGCTAAAACAGCAATAATTTCTTTAGCCGGCGTTCGCTTTCCATTACTAGCAATGGTGCGTGGTGCTTCTATCTCGTGGATAGTAAAACCGAGGTCAGCGTAAAGCGCCTTTGCTTCTGGTGAATTAGAAACGGTGATTGGATTGCCTTGGATATCATTAATATCTTTTAGAGCTATTGCTAATGCTTCGTGGTCTGCATCAGTAAAGCTGGCGGTATGATATTGCGTGAAGCTATCACGCCCGCCCATATAGGGTGGATCACAATAAACACCATCACTGAAATCAACTAATGAAAGGGTGTCTTGCCATTCAAGATTTAAAATTTGAGTTTTAGTGAGATAGGCCTTATCACAGAAACTATCAATTTCACTTTTAGGAAAATAGGGAGCTTTGTATTGACCAAAGGGGACGTTGAATTTGCCTTGTTGGTTATAACGACATAACCCGTTGAAACAATGTCTGTTTAAGTATAGAAATAAACTTGCTTGTCTTAGCCGTGATAATGCTTGTTTACTATCATTAAACTCTGATCTAGCAAGATAATAATCAGCGCTATTATTCCTTCTAAAAAGTGGCAAAGCCTCTATTAACATACTCTCAGGTAAGATAGTGAGAGTTTCATATAAGTTAATTAAATCAGGGTTAGCATCAGCAATTAAATACTGCTCATAGTCAGTATTCATCATCACAGCGCATGAGCCTGCGAACGGCTCGACTAAGCGTTTAGTTTTTGGTAAGTGTGGGCGTAATTGCTCCATGATACGAACTTTAGAACCGGCCCATTTAAGTATGGTTTTATTAGCCACTTCACACGCTCCGATAATGTTTACTTTTAAGCTCAAAAATCGTTTGGCAATCAATACAGCGTGTACAACCCTGTGATGCAATGCGGCGCGCTTCTGAAATAGGTTTACCGCAGTCTTCACATTCAAAAGCGGAAACATTGACTAGACGATTAGTAATGGTTTTGATTTGTTGCTCACGCATGAGCATTTCGTGCTCGCTTGCGCGGTCAATTTCTTTAGACATGATCCAGCTCCGCAGCTAGGTTTGAGTAATGCTCAGACTCACCAACTAATAACTGGTGAATTTGTTCATCGTTTAGTTTTTCGTTAATTAACTTGCACGCGATGGCTTCAAGGCGAGAGGAAAATTTATCAAACATGACTTTTCTCTCATCCTCGCGAATAGCCTTAATACTGATTGCGACAACGGAATAATCATGTTCACCCGTTGCAGGATCAGCACCGATTAATATTGGTTTTATTTCTTTATTTTTCATTATCAAACCCTCAGATTTAGAATGTAGAAATCCCTGACGCGTTAACGTCATTAATTTTGTTTCTTTACCTTAAATAGGCATGGCGATATGTTTAGGGAATAGCGCCGTAAGTGCTTTAATTTGATTTATTGCTGAAATAATTGCTTGTTGTTCCTCTTTATTAAATTCATCGAAACCTAAATGATGTTGGTTGCTTTTTATTTCCGCTAAATAAAAAATCATATTTAGCATCCGTACATCACTTAATCTCAAGTACTCAATAAATCCGGCTAGCTCTCTATTATCTGGATTTTGTTTATCACAATGAAATACCGATGTTCTTAACTTTGCGGCTTGGTTTAACCCATTTACTCTATTTTCAAAGGTTGCCCCTTGATTTTGATAAAGCTTGATATTTGCTTGGTGCGCGATGATATCGGCTGGCCTTGCATCTTGCTTTACGTTATCTAGTAACTGGATTAACTGTTTAGTTTTCACTAATACAGCCACTGAATTACTCATTGTTTTTATCTAATAGCAACTGAGAACAAGTACAATAAAAACAAAATACCAGCGACCAATAATATTTTATCCATCAAGGTTAATTGGCGTTTTTTATTTCGTTTGTGTTCATTAAATGATGAACTCGTTAATTTATGTTTGTGTTGCTGAAATTGTAATTGAGTCATTTTTTATTCCTATTTTCGCGTGTTCTAAATTACACTATGGTATCTTTTGCTTTAACCTAAAATATAAAGGACCAAGTAATGTACGAAACACCTATTCAGCACACTATCCGAAAAGAACTAGAACCTTTACTAGAGAAACTTAGTGATTTAACGTTTCAAGTTAACCTACAGCACCGACTGATAATTGCATTAATGAGCGAATTACCAGATGGAGCATTAAAAGGTTTTACTCCTTTTGATATGGCTATAAGGGATTACATAAAACACTTCCCAGTAAACTCTGATCAACACTATGATGTGATTACAACTATCAATCAATGCATTGAATTAGCTGAAAATTATAAGAATACATCTCCAGTTGAATGATACTCACCCTCATTAAACTCCTCGCCATCGGATATATGTATCAAAACCTCTTTTAGGTCGGTGGCATTGTATTTCTTTCCATTTGATAAGATTAAACACATACAACCCAATGAAGCTACAGGATAGTTTGCTGTAATCATTTGAGGGTTAACTAAGTGATTTTTCCCATTAGCTCTAAACATTAAGTATTTCAATTTCTACTCCTAAGATAGAGCTTATTTATATAGAGTGCCGCATCACTCATTGAATCAAATAAACCGAATGAATCATCATTTCGTTGGACATGATAGCGGGTTACTGGATTCATAGATTTAGCGGGCAATTTGATAATTAAAAAGCCACGATATTTAAAGCTGTGAGTTGAAATTTGTTCGACTTTCATATTACAACCCTACCCATAAAAGCCATGTTTTCCGTTGCTCTTCTGTACGGCTATAAAATGCCTCATCCATACCACGGTTAAACTCAGTAATGCTTACCCAAATTTCACCAGCACGGCTTTTTGGTTTCGCTGGATCACGAAATTCGATAATGGGTAATTTTCCGTGTTTAGCCATTGTCTTGACCGCTTCATGATTTTTACCGATCAACTCCGCAAATTTTGCCAATGGCACTGCATTCACCGGATATTTGACATTGATTTGCTCTTTATTCATTTGTTACCCTCGTTAGATCAAACCTTTTAAAACCTTTCATTTCGGGTTTTATGGGTTTTTGCGCGTCAATCGGTTCGTATAAAGAACCGATTGACTGAATACTAGTTCGTTAAAGGAACCATGTCAATGGACATATCTCAAAAAATTAAAGCTGTGAGGCAAGCTGAAGGATATAGCCAATCTCAACTATCTGATTTAGTTGATATATCTATTAGTACCCTAAAGAAAATAGAGGCTGGCTATCAAGAACCCAGCGTTTCAACTCTGTCGAAAATAACCAAACATCCTAAATTTGATAAGTATGCCTTATGGATAATTAGCGATAAAACACTCCCTGAAGCTGGTCAGATTGCACCAGCCCTCGCACACAATGGGCCAGAGAAAGAAACCTCACCCCACTCAGGAAAGAAAACTGGTTAGACGTTCTATATCTATATTCTGACTACTGCTGGTCACAGTCAGTCAGCTACATCGGAGGGCTTACTTATGGCAATTAAGAAGCTCAATGATGGTCGATACGAAGTGGACATACGCCCCAATGGAAAAGGTGGTACACGATTAAGACGGATTTTTGATCGTAAAGTGGAAGCTGTTACTTTTGAAAAATATGTCATTGCAAATGCAAAAAAATTCTCTGGTGACGTAGAGCAGGCAGGAAAAGTAAGACTGATAGAATTACTTGATAGGTGGTGGCTATACCACGGTCAAACCTTAAAAAATGGTGTTATCGAAAAAAGGCATTTACTCAAAACAGTAAAAGCCCTCGGCAATCCAACGATGAACCAGTTAGATAAACATGCACTTCTTGAACATCGTAGCTCAAGACTAATTGACGGTATTAGTCCAGCAACAATTAACAGAGATTTGTATCGCTTATCTGGGATGTTAACAGCCCTTGAAAAGCTAGAATTATTCAAGAGCAAAAACCCGTTAAAGGGTTTACCACCACTTAAAGAAAAGCAGCCCGAGCTAACTTTTTTAAGTGATCGTGAAATAGAAACATTACTTAGCTCTGTGTCTGGTGATTACAAGCTTATCGCCCTACTTTGTTTAAGCACCGGCGCAAGGTGGAGCGAAGCTGAAACATTGCATAGTGAGCAAGTCCAAAATGGGCGAGTTACGTTCTTACAGACGAAGAATGGCAAGAAAAGGGTTATCCCTATTTCTGACGAATTGGTAAGCCAAATCAAAACCAAGAAATCAGGAAAATTATTTAAAGTGGATTACAACACATTTAGAGAAAAGCTAAAGGAAATAAAGCCTGATTTGCCGCGCGGACAAGCAACACACGTCTTACGACATACGTTTGCTAGCCACTTTGTAATGAATGGGGGAAATATTGTTGCACTAAAAGAAATATTAGGACACGCGAGCATTAACCAGACAATGGCCTATGCTCATTTAGCACCTGATTATTTGCAGTTAGCAATAAAACTTAATCCACTAAATGGCTTGAAAATTTAATTATATTGAGGTGGGCGACCGTCCACTTTCCGTCCACCTCTGCGAGCTTTGATGAACTTTCATAGCCTTTTAAAAATTGATAAGTTGCTGTTTTTAAAGGATTGAGAATATAACTTATTGAAAAAAAAGCCCCTAACAGGGGCTATAAAAGACAGGGATGGTGTCTATGGCAAGGAAAAACTTCATTAATTGCTACTTCACTACTTACTTCAACATTAAGGGTCTAAAACTAACTTGCTTACTTAACAACAACTTCAGGTACTCTCAATCTGATTTATTGGAACTGCATCGCTTGATATTCCGCCATTTTGTGTTGGTGGATCTGCTCAAGCTGGCTTTTCTGCTCTGGCGTTAATAACTGGTATAATTCATGGTGAATACGTGCCATTTCAACGCGTTGTTCCAACTCTCTTTGCATTCTTTTTTCAAGTTGCTGGCGAACCGCTTGATCATCAAAGCGATCCGCGATAATTAATTTATGTAACGCTTCACGTTCCTGCATTAATGCCGTGTTATCAGCATGATAGTGGCGCTGTGTTGCCATCAAATCACGAAGTTGTTGGCGCTGTTTCTCATTTAATGTGATGCCATTAAACATAAACGTACTGGCGCGTTCTTCGCTACTAAACATCTCATGTGCTTGGAATGGCACCACGACTTGATGGGCTGTCGAGGATGCTTGTTCAGGTTGCATCTGCAACATCAGCGGTGCTGGGCTTTCATTCACAGAGGTTGGCGCAACCTCTGCAAAAGCAATTGCAGGTCCGAACACAAATGCAGAAGCAAAAACTAACATTGCGGTTTTATGTACTGTATTATGTACTTTGCTATGTGTTGTTCTTCGCATTTGACACCTTGTCTCCGAACTGTGCTCGTGATTCAATGTGAACAAATATACACCTGTGGCTGCAAACTAGCGTCAGAGCATGTAAAAGAACGTAAAGTCATGGAAACGCACAGATTGTTATCGTATTTTGGCAGTTGGAGGACTTAAAAAATGCACAAAATCCTATTAGTTGATGACGACCGTGAACTCACGTCGCTGTTAAAAGAACTGCTGGAAATGGAAGGTTTCAATGTTGTCATCGCCTATGATGGTGAACAGGCATTGCAACAAATCGACTCGTCCATTGATCTGCTTTTACTCGATGTCATGATGCCGAAAAAAAATGGTATCGAGACACTCAAAGAATTACGCCAAATTCATCAAACGCCAGTCATTATGTTAACCGCTCGCGGCAGTGAACTGGATAAAGTGCTGGGCTTAGAGTTAGGTGCCGACGACTACCTGCCAAAACCATTCAACGATCGCGAACTTGTGGCGCGTATTCGTGCATTACTGCGTCGCTCAAACTGGAGTGAGCAAACGCAAGGGGATAACGGCAACACCCCTGTATTGCAAGTCGATAAATTGCAACTCAACCCAGGTCGTCAAGAGGCCAGTTTTAATAATGAAATCTTGGACTTAACCGGTACTGAATTCACCTTATTATATCTATTAGCACAGCATTTAGGCCAAGTAGTTTCACGGGAACACCTTAGCCAAGAAGTACTGGGCAAGCGTCTAACGCCGTTTGACCGTGCTATTGATATGCATATTTCGAATTTACGCCGCAAACTGCCAGAACGCACCGATGGTCAACCCTGGTTTAAAACCTTACGTGGCCGCGGATATTTAATGGTTTCTGCCACATGATCAACAGCTTAACCGCACGGATCTTTGCGATTTTCTGGTTCACCCTCGCACTCGTGCTAATGCTAGTGCTGATGGTGCCTAAGCTCGACTCTCGGCAGATCACGGTTCTGATGGAAAGTGAGCAACGCCAAGGGGAGATGCTTGAGCAACATATTGAAGCCGAACTTGCACAAGCGCCAATGAATGACCTACTTTGGTGGCGTCGCATTTCGAACGCCATCAAAAAATGGGCACCGCCGGGCCAGCGGCTGATCATCGTCACCAGTGAAGGTCGTGTTATTGGTGCGATGCCAAGTGAAATGCAGGTGATCCGTAACTTTATTGGTCAATCCGATAACGCTGATCACCCTAAAAAGAAAAAATATGGTCGTGCTGAAATTCTTGGGCCATTCTCTATTCGTGATGGTGAAGATCACTATCAACTCTATTTAGTGCGCCCAGCCAGCAGCCCACAATCTGACTTTATTAACTTGTTGTTCGATAGGCCATTCTTGCTGTTAATTGCGACCATGTTAATCAGTGCCCCACTGTTATTATGGTTATCTTGGAGCTTAGCGCGGCCAGCACGAAAACTCAAAATGGCAGCGGACGATGTGGCTAAAGGGAATCTGCGACCGCACCCAGAACTGGAAGCGGGTCCCCAAGAATTCCTGTCGGCGGGGAACAGTTTCAACCAGATGATCAGCGCACTGGATGGTATGGTCAGTGCACAACAGCGCTTAATCTCTGATATCTCACATGAATTACGTACCCCGCTTACTCGCTTACAATTGGCAACCGCCCTATTACGCCGTCGCCATGGTGAAAGCAAGGAACTGGAACGCATCGAAACCGAAACACATCGTTTAGATAGCATGATCAATGATTTACTGGTGCTCTCCCGTAGCCAGCACAAAAATGAGATCCTGCGTGAAAATATCAAAGCCGATGAACTTTGGGGGGATATTTTAGATGATGCCAGCTTTGAAGCTGAGCAGATGAATAAAACCCTCGATATCACATCAAACCCAGGCCCTTGGCCGTTGTATTGTAACCCTTCGGCGATCGGTAGTGCGTTTGAAAATATCGTGCGTAATGCGTTGCGTTATTCGCACACACATATTGCCGTTGATTTTAAAGAAGAAAACAACGGCATTTTGATCACGGTAGATGATGATGGCCCAGGTGTCAGCCCTGCTGATCGCGAGCATATCTTCCGCCCATTCTACCGTACAGATGAAGCGCGAGATCGTGAAACTGGCGGCACAGGGTTAGGCTTAGCCATCGTTGAAACTGCGATAACACAGCATAAAGGCTGGGTTAAAGCCGATGATAGCCCTCTCGGTGGGTTAAGGTTACAAATCTGGCTACCTGAACACGGCCGCTAACCACCTTCAACATTTCGATTCAAAATAGCCTTCTAGTTTCATATAGAAGGCTTTTTTCTATCTATGCATTAAATAGCAAGATATGAAGCTAATAGAGAATATTCTTATATTGCCTATTCAGTGAAATAGCCCCTAAACCGCTTAGCCAAACATTATTCTTTTTATTATAAAAAAACCCCATCAAATAAAATGAACAAACTATTAAAGCAAGATAATTAACATATAAAACCAAGCAGGATAACATCACTATATATCTTAATAAGTTACCTACCCCTATGCCGAATGTATTAATCTGATATTCTATTTTACTTAATTTAATTGTGATGATTGCTACTGCTCATAAAAGAATTGATGGCGACGGTTTAGCTTTCACATACTGATAATAAAACAAAATATCACTACATTTTATATTGGTTTAATTTTTAAAAACTGATTTATCTTTATTAACCTGTTCAATATTGGCGAACTCAACTTCAAACGGATTTATCAATGAAAAAATTCAAGCTTACCAAACTGGCCATGCTTGCTGTACTGGGCGCAATAAGCACGCACAGTGTTGCTGGGGGATTGGTGTTACCCAACGATAACTTACGCAGCGATTTAGCGTGGCTTGCAGAACGTAACGTGATCCAAATTAGCTTATCCACTTGGCCACTCTCCCAAGAAGAAATTACTCGTTCTTTGAATAATGCGAACATTACTAATAACGAACAAGAAGCGATTATTCAACGTATTAAGAAAAACCTAGATCGCAAAAAGAACAGTGTCCAATTGGAAACGCACTTTGCTTCTAGTCACAATTCGATGCCTCAAGGCTTTGCTCAAAGTGAAAAAAGTGACATTCGTTATACCGTTTCAGGTAACTACAGCACGGACGATGTGGATTTAAACCTTACCGCCAGTGGTGAACGTGCTCTACGTGTTGAAAACGGTTCTGACTACAACCTGAACGGTTCATACGGTGGGGTTAAAGTCTGGAACCAGTGGATCACTTTCGGTGAGATCCCACAATGGTGGGGCCCCGGCCATGACGGCAACTTAATTCGCACCGATGCCGCTCGCCCTGTTACCGGCTTTTTACTGCAACGTGCTGACCAAAGCCCATTTGAAACCCCGTGGTTATCGTGGATTGGCTCTTGGCAATACCAGCTAACTGCGGGACAGATTAAACAATATTCTTCACAGCCAAATACTAAGCTTATCGGCTTACGTATGACCATGAACCCAACCGACTTCTTCGAACTGGGCGGTTCTCGCGTCGTCATGTGGGGAGGCGATGGACGGCCTGATAACTGGAGCTCATTCTGGGATGCTATGGTAGGCAAGGACAATACAGGCGATAAAAATAAAGACCCAGGTAACCAACTGGCGGGTTTAGACTTTAAACTGAAGCTGTACCCATTAATTGACTTACCTGTCAGCGTATATGGGCAAATGGTTGGTGAAGATGAAGCAGGTATGTTCCCATCGAAAAATGCCTTTATGGGGGGTATCGAGGGGTATCACACCCTGTGGGGTCAACCGTTAAATTGGTATATTGAGGGGGCTAATACCCATCACGAATGGGATAAAGATGGCGTAATGTATCGCCACTTTATCTACAAAAATGGTTATTACCAACAGGGTGCATCATTAGGTCACGCCATGGGCGGTGATGGTCGTATGCTCACCACTAAAGTGGAATACACCCTTGATGACGATAACCGTGTTAGCACGCGTTTAATGTATGCCAAGGTGAATAAATCGAACTTTGATGGCAATAAATTATTTCCACGATCTGAAACCATCAAAGGGGCCGATGTAGGCTGGTGGCATAACTTTGATAACGATGTGAGCACTGACGCAAAAGTGTGGGTTTCAAAAACCGATTACGAAACACGCAATGACTTGGGTGCCGCAGTGACAGTAAACGTGCCGTTTAAGTGGTGATCGTTTTATAACCGTAAGTGATGGCATTATCAAGACGGATTATCGGCAAAGGATAATCCGTTTTTTTTTTGCAATTTGTGTCTGTTTTGTCGCAAAATATATATAGTCGAAAAAACAACCATAAAGATTGGATAAATTACAATAATCAATCACACCAATTATTAATCTATACCCACACCTATTTGGTGTGGAAATAAGCGCAATTTATTTTTGCGCTTATTATATCCATACTAAAGCTAATGATATAAAAGGATTAACTTAAGCAAAATATTTAATCACATTACGAGTGTATTAAAAGAATTATAACCTGATAATTTAAAATAATTTATTTATTTGATACTCCTATTAGGACTATTCTTTAAGACTATCACAGCGATAGTCACCCACTAGGATTAATGGTATTATTAGTCGTTTTCGCTTGACCCGATCCGCCATGAGGCATACTCTTTGGTCGGCAAAAAACAATAAGCTATGCTTATCAATTGAGCGCGATGCAAAAAGTGTAACGTTTTCAATTAATAAGTATGCATTTACAATTTTAATGGTGCTCTGGGACCCGATAACCCAGTGCGGTAGCTATGGGTTATTAATAAAAATACTTCTTATGAAATTATCAAAATCAGAGTTTAGTAATATAGCGAAAATAGTCAAAAGCATCTATATGGATGAGGATATTATCAAAATAAATAAAATTGGCGGAATGACTAATATCAATTACTTCTGCGAGACTAGTGTGCGCCAATGTGTTGTACGCATTCCCGGAGATAATACTGAAGTTATGATAAATAGAGAATACGAAAAATTTAACTGTCAGTTAGCTACAGAATTACAATTGAACCCTGAATTATATCACTATGACCTTGAATCTGGAATAAAGATTACAGCATACATTAATCAAAGCTTAACATTAACGCCGCAAAGCGTTACTGAAAAAAACACACTAAAAATGATAGCTAGTACATTAAAAAAACTACATTCATCTAACTTAAAATTTGCGAATCATTTCAATGTATTTGAGCAATATAGAAACTATATAAAAACACTAGTTAAAAGTGATATTAGTTACAATAAATTTGAAAAAACAGAAGAGTTTTTTTACGCGTTAGAGGAAATACTTAGATATAAATCTAACGTTTTAGTTGCGTGCCATAATGACCCTGTACCTGAAAATTTTTTACTCAAAAATAGTAATATCTATCTCATCGATTGGGAATATTCTGGAATGAATGACCCTATATGGGATATCTCTGCATTTTTTGAAGAATCCAATCTTTCAGATGAATATGAACGTTATTTTTTAGAATTATATTATGAAAAAGAAGTAAGCAATGAAATTCTTGAAAAAATTTTAATATATAAAATATGTCAAAATTTCTTATGGTCTGTTTGGACATTAATTAAAGAGAAAAATGAAAAATTATTTGGTGATTATGGAAACATTCGATATCAAAAATGCTTAAAACAAATAGAGCTATACAAGGAAAGGCACTATGAAAAGTAAATGGATTATAATTGGTTTATTATCTGGTATTTTTTGGGCTTTAGATACATTATTATTAGATAATCATATTTCAAAAACCCATATACCTGATTATCTTTTTATTCTCATTCCATTATTAATAGCACTTTTCCATGATCTTTTCTCTAGTTTATGGCTTTTACTGAACATTCAAATTAGAAATGATCAGAAAGAATTGTTATATTCTTTAAAAAAGAAGAATAGTTATGTAATTTGTTTAGCCGCGCTCGCAGGTGGTCCTATAGGTATGTCGTTTTACATACTGAGCATATCATATAGTAATGCATCTATTGCTGCTACGATATCAACTATATACCCAGCTATCGGGTGTATCATTGCCTTTATCTTTTTAAAAGAAAAAATAAAAATAGTTAATATTTTAGGTATAATGCTAGTTATACTATCCACATTTTATCTCGGTTTAGATATAGATAGTATTAAAAACAGTTCATTACTAGGTTTTATATTTGCTTTAATATGCGCTTTGGGCTGGGGTTTAGAAAGTAGTATTTGTTCATATGCATTAAACAACAATCTAAAATATAATATTGCCCTTCTATTTAGACAGGTAACTTCATCTATTATATATATATTGATAATTGTAATTTTTTTCGATTTTACTGAAACAAAAGAAAGTTTATCTATATTATTTAATGGATTAATTTTTTATTTAATACCAATTTCATTAGTTGGTACAGTATCGTACCTATTTTATTATAACGCTATTGGTTTTTTAGGACCAATTAAAGCTATGGGGTTAAACATAAGCTACTCCGCCTGGTCTATACTTTTAGGCTTTACCATTTTTAATCAAGACTTCTATATGAGCTTATTATTTATAAGCATAATTATTATTTCAGGTTCTTTACTAACCAATATTAATAATACAAAATTGGACACACTAAAATGAATGCAATAATATTGGCAGCTGGTTTTGGCTCACGATTTGGTGATATTACAAAGAAAACACATAAAGCGTTACTACCGGTAAATGGCATACCAAATATAGAAAGAACCATATGCTATTTAAAAGAAAAAAATATAGATAATATCATCATAGTAACTGGATATTTGGAACATCAGTTTAGCTATCTAGAAACCAAGTATAATTGCATTATAATACACAACGAAAAATATGATATATATAACAATATATATACCATTTATAAAGCATTAAAATATTTTGGTGATTGTGAAGGAACTTATGTCATTGATGCTGATGTTGCTATATTTAGAAATTTTTTCTCCACAACGGAAAAAAATAGCTATTATTATTTAATACAACGACCACTTAGCCAAAATAAAGAATGGGTTCCTATCATTGATAAGGATACAATCATAGATATTACTGTATCTAACGAATATAAACCATCTTTGCTTGGAATATCATTTTGGAATGATAAAGAAGCCAATAGAATAAAAAAAGAATTTGATAAATATATTAATAAAAAAACATTAACTAATAGCTCATTATATTGGGATGACATCCCTAAAAATATTTTAAATGAATTAAAGCCAAAGTATAAATTAGTTGACAGCACTGCTGCTATTGAAATGGACACCGTAGACGATTATAAAAAAGCCAATGGTTTTTATTAAAAATGATTATAAAAAAAATAATAAATCATAGCCTATTTCAAAATACTTTTTTCTTAAGTTTAGTGAAGGCTCTTGATCTTATTTTGCCATTAATGACGATTCCTTATCTAACTCGAACATTAAATGTAGATGAGTTTGGTTCACTCATTGTTTGCATGGCTGCATATAGTATGGCAAATATCTTGACTGATTTTGGTTTTGGTTTATCAGCCCCTTATGATATATCAAAAAATAAGCATGACAAAAACTATATAAATTCATATTTAACTTCAATATTCACCTTGAAGCTAATATTTATTTTTACCGCAACTATAATTCTTTATATCTATTTCAATTTAGACCATAATTTGTCTGGCGTAGATGAATATACCATATTTCTAATTTTTGGAATCGTTTTTAGCTTAGCTTATCAAGCACAATGGTTCTTCTTAGGCATAGAAAAAATGAAATCCATAGCAATCTTAGCATCGCTAGGGAAACTAAGCTACTTTGCTTTTATCTTTATAATTGTTCCGCATTATAAAACAGTTAATTCAGTATTACTTTGTTCCTTTATTAGTAATTTTATTCCCTTTGTTTTTTATATGAAGTTTATTCACGCAGAAGGATATAGAATAACCAGAATAGAACTAAATAACTTAGTTAAAATATTTTATAGTAGCTTAAGCTTTTTTATATCTAGACTTGCTGTTGGAGTATCAACTACAGCTAATGGAGTGATAATTGGCACTATATTAGGTGTGAATGCCGCAGGATTATATGGAGCAGCAGAAAAAATTTATAATGCTGGCATCAGTTTAGTTATGCCGATTTCTAATGTATTTTATCCTTACATGGCAAGGACAAAAAACTATAAATTATTAATAAAATCTATAATTGTATTAGCTTTGCTCGCTATAGTTGGATGCATAGTGATTTCCAATATTTCCTCTTGGTTTTTTGTCGCATTTTTTGGTCCTGAATATAAAGAGTCTGCAAAAATATTTGATTTATTTTTAATATTAATCCCAATAAATGTCATTTCTATTTTTCTTGGTTATTCAGCTTTTGCTATTGTTAATAAGCCTGAAATAGCAAATTATACTGTTATATTTAGTGCTGTAGTATATATAATAACATTTTTTCTTTTATACATTACAAATAGTATTTCTATCTTTAACATTATGATAATGATAATTAGTATCGATATCTTTACTGTCCTTACTCGAAGTTTCCTATTTTATAAAGAAATAAAAAAAATCAAAAAGGATTAATAACCATGCTTAATTCATACGAAACATTACGTTCAGCTCAAATTGTATTAATTGAAGGGCTTAAAGAAATAGACCGAGTCTGTAGAATACATAACATTGAGTATTGGATAGATTCAGGAACTCTATTAGGAGCAAAAAGGCAAGGAAAATTTATTGAATGGGATGAAGATATAGATATTTGTATGACTCGAGAAAATTTTGATAAATTCATGCTTTTAGCAAACCATTCACTAAACAAAGATTTATATTTTTTACAAAATAAAATAACAGATAAGCACTATGACCTACATCCAGTTCCTGCAAAGCTAAGAGTCAATAATACAAAATTACTATGGACTGACCAAAATGGTCAAGAATATAATTATAATAAGCTCGCTCACTCTGGTTTATATATAGATATTTTCGCTATGGATAAAACGCCAAGATTTATGCTACCTGGAAATATATTAAAATTATTATATAAAATTTATTACCAAAGACGCTATAACAATAAAACTTTATATAAGAAAACAATTTCTTTATTTGGAAAAGTATTTATATATTATCCTATGCTTGAGTTCCTGAATAAAAAATATATAAAATGGGTGAATAAATATCCTAAAGCCATAGGATATGATTATTGCTGTGATATGGGATTAAGGCACTACCGTTATACTAATGAGATGATTTTTCCATTATCATCAATTGAATTTGAAGGCAACCATTATCCATGCCCAGCAAAAGTACACGAGTATCTATGTGAAACATATGGTAGTGAGTATATGATACCACCAAAGGTCAAATATCAGCATGGTATTATAAAAAAAATATTCAACAAAGAATTTAATAAATAATTCAATTGTAACTGAAAGGACTAACTTTTGACTCTAGATCTAGATATAGTTTTAATTTGGGTTGATGGTAATGACCCTGAATGGCAAAATGAATATAAAAAATATTCTAATAAGTATATTAATGGTGATACTAGTGAGATTCGATTTCGAGATTTTGAATTACTGAAATATTGGTTCCGAGGGATAGAAAAATACACCCCATGGGTACGTAAAGTCCACTTTGTAACATGTGGTCACCTTCCAAACTGGTTAAATATTAATAATGAAAAAATTAATTTTGTCAGGCATAGTGATTTCATACCTAAGGAATACCTCCCAACATTTAACTCACATACAATCGAACTTAATCTACACAGAATTGAAGGGTTAAGTGAGAATTTCATTTATTTTAATGATGATTTTTTTATTATAAATAAATTAGAAAATAATTATTTTTTTAACTTAAAAAATAAATTACCTAAAGACTGCTTGATTTTCAATCCTATTATATCTGGGGGAATTTCACATATAGTAATGAACAATCTTGATGTCATAAAAAATACCATACAAAAAAAGAGATAATGAAAAAACACTGGAAAAAAATACTAAACTTAAAATATGGTACTGACCTACTACGAACCTTACTATTAATGCCTTGGCCGGAATTGATAGGTTTTAAAGATACTCATCTACCTGTTCCATTCAATAAGAATACATATATTGAATTGTGGAAATTAGAATACGACATCCTACACAAGACATGCAAATCTAAATTTAGAGAAGATAATAATATAAGTCAATATCTTATAAGATATTGGCAACTATCTAATGGCTTATTTGAAGCAACTAATGTTACAAAAAACTCAAAATACCTTGATTTAGGTAGAGATGATATTAAATATATCTGTAAGTTAATTGAGGATCAAAATAAGAGCATACTAATTATAAATGATGCAAATGTAGAGGATTTTGAGAGTGTAAAAAACAAACTAATTAATTCTTTCAATAAAATATTACCTGAAAAATCCACCTTTGAGAATGACGTAAACTAAAATGCTTGAAACATACGTTATTTATAATTCAATCTTATTTTCATCTATAGCCTTATCCATTCTATATAAAAAAATAAACTCAAAATTAATAAGCAAATTTTTATTAATATTACTATTTTTAATTTTATGGGTACCTGCATCTATACGGTATGGTATAGGTACAGATTACTTTAGCTACTTAGGTATCTTTGAGAACGCTAAAACAGGTTATATAAACACTGAAATTGGTTATTATTTCATTAATATAGGTGTATCATTATTAGAACTAGATCCTCAATTTATATTTGTAATTTCATCATTTATTATATACTTTAATTTAATTGCGTCACTTAATAAAAATTTTTTGTTAACAGCCACCTTTATCGCAATATGTACGTTTTATTTACCTTCATATTCTTTAGTCAGACAAGCCATTGCGATCAGCTTTGCTGGATTAGCAACCGCACAAATAATTAAAGGTAATGATTTTAGATTTATCATATTTATTATAGCAGGTGCATTATTTCACACATCAATATTAATATTGATTCCATTTTATTTTTTAAAAAGAGTGAGCATACCTAAGAATTTATTAATTATAATTACTATATCTGCTTCAATAATCATATATAAATCTGAGGTTCTTATAGATGTTTTAAATAATTCAGTATTAGCATCAACTAAATATGGTTATTATGCAGAAAGTAAATTTAACACATCAGCTGAAATAGGTTCTGGACTTGGTGTCGTCATAAAAATATTAATTCCTATGTTAGCTATGATTTTCGTGAGAAATAATAAAGAAAACAATATCATATTGTTGTTCTGTGTAGGTTCTATAATCGCTAATGTTGCATCTACAAAGATTTATATTTTTAATAGAGTAGCTGATACATTTATGTTCCTTCCATATATAACGTTGCCTCTATTATTAGAAAGCTTTAAATTGAAAACAAATAGAATTATAATTATTATAGGATTACTACTATCTTTTGGTATTTATTATGAAAGAACTATTTTTACTAATCTCTCAATAAATAATTCAGGGTTAGGTATCAATCCTTATGTTAGTATTTTTGACAGGTAATTTATGAATAATAAAGTTAGCGTAGTCATGCCTTGTTTTAATTCTGAAGCAACCATATCTAGAGCTATTAACTCTGTGCTTTCACAATCTCATTCTAATCTTGAGCTAATTATATGTGATGATTCATCTACAGACTCAACAAAAAGTATAATCAAGTCATTTACTGACGAAAGAATAAAACTAATAAATAATAAATATAATAAAGGTGCAGCTGGCGCTAGAAATTCATGCTTAGATTGTTCCAGTGGAAAGTATATAGCATTTTTAGATAGTGATGATTACTGGGGTGATACTAAACTGAGCAACCAATTATCCTTTATGGAAAAGCATAATAGTTTTTTTACATATGGTAATTATTTTATTGTAAATAATTCTCTTGTTACGGGCCGGTTTGAAGCTAATAATAAAATTTATTATCATGATTTAATTAAAAAATGCGATATAGGTTGCCTCACAGTTATGATTAAGCACGAATTATTAGGTAACTATCGATTTCCCGAAAACTATAAAGAAGACTACAGGCTATGGTTAACTTTATTAGCTAAAGACAAAAAGCTATGTGCGCTCAATTATAATGGAACAGATTCATTTTATAATTGTGATACTAATAGCCTTTCAGGTAATAAAAGAAAAGAATTATTAAGGCAATGGTTAGTAATAAATGAACAACCAATACGGCTGTCAAAAAAAATATATTGTATAACTTATTATGTTTTTAATGGTATCTACAAACACATTATACAATATAGATCAGGGGTTAAGAGCTGTGAAAAATAGAAAAAAAATAGTATTTTTGATTGCTGATATATCTTGTGTTGGTGGTATAGAGCGAGTTAATTCCTTATTAGCCAATGGATTTATCGATATTGGTTACGAAGTAGAAATCATTTCGTTATATAAAACCAATGATAATATAAATTATTTTTTAAATGAAAATGTCACCGTAAGCTATATAAATGAAGATAGTTATACTGGTCGACCTGGTAGTGTTTTAAGGCTTTTCAAACATCTATTATCATTTAAAAAACTTAATCAAAAACTTAATAAAACAGTTAAAAACTATACTATAGTTAATAGTTTTCCTATGGCAGTTTTAGCTTTTCCCACCTGTTTATTCTCAAAGTCTCGCTTTATTGTAATCGAGCACGTTCATGCTCTTTACTACAATAAGCCTCTTAGAATATTTCGAAATTTTATTTATAAATTCTATAATGCTATTGTTACTTTAACCGAACAAGATAAATTATTTTATGACAATAAACATCCCCATGTTTATAAAATTGAAAATCCTCTTAGCTTTGAAACTAAGATTAAAGCCAATATAGATAGTAAAAATATAATTGCAGTAGGTCGTTTAGAAAAACAAAAAGGGTTTGATTTGCTAATAAATGCCTATTCTCAAATAGATAAAAAAACTAGAAGTGGTTGGACTTTGAATATTTATGGACAAGGCGGAGAAAAAGATCATCTTCAATATCTAATTAAAAAATATAGTCTTGATAATGAAATTTTTTTGCATGGCGTTGTAAGTAACATATCTGAAATCTATAATAAACACTCAATTTTCACATTTTCATCTCGTTTTGAAGGCTTTGGAATGGTTTTAGTTGAAGCTATGAATAGTGGATTACCATGTATTTCCTTTGACTGCCCAACAGGACCAAAAGATATTCTTTTAAATGGTGAAGTTGGGGTGTTAGTTGAAAATGGTAATATAGATAAATTCGCTTTAGCTCTAAAAAGCTTAATGATAAATGATAAATTAAGATATGATTATTCAAAAAAATCTATTATTCGTTCAAATGATTTCAAACTTGATACTATCATCAATAAATGGGAAAAACTTTTTATGAATCTAGATTTGCTTTAATATACTATATTTTAATTAAATATTAATAACCTTCTTTTAAAAATTTTATAAATTAAAAATCTATCTGGTATATCCATAGCATAAAAAATGAGAGCTATCATATGAAGAGTTACTTCATTACTTTATTATTTGTTTTAACACTTACTGGTTGTACCGTCACCCCCGGTGCCTATATGTCAACTTCAGGAAAAAATGTAGTTGATACTGGTGATCGAGATATTACCAAACTGGTTGATATCTACCCAATTTCGCCCAAATTATTGGATGAAATGTACACCGCACCGACTATCGCCAAACCCAATCCTCAGTTAGAAAAACAATTGATAAACTATGAGTACCGCGTGGGTGCAGGTGATGTATTAACCATTACGGTTTGGGATCACCCTGAACTGACTATCCCTGCGGGTTCTTACCGTAGTGCACAGGATTCCGGTAACTGGGTACATGCAGATGGTACTATCTATTATCCGTATATTGGTAAAGTGAAAGTCATCGGTAAAACCGTCACCGAAATCCGTACGTTAATTAGCAACCGCTTAGCCACCTATATTGAGTCCCCACAAGTGGATGTCAGTATTGCTGCCTTCCGTTCACAAAAAATGTATGTGTCGGGTGAAGTGGCTAAACCCGGTACGTTACCTATCACTAACGTCCCCCTCACTATCTTAGAAGCCTTTAATAATGCCGGTGGCTTAACGGAAAAAGCGGATTGGGATAATGTGGTGCTTACCCGCAATGGCAAAGAAATTAAAGTGTCATTACAGGACTTAGTACAGTATGGGGATTTAACCCAAAACTACCTAATGCTACCGGGTGATGTGCTATATGTACCGCGCAATGACGGTCAAAAAGTATTTGTAATGGGTGAAGTGGGTCAACCAACCACATTGACTATCGACCGTGCAGGGATGAGTATTACTGAAGCATTAAGTAAAGCCAGTGGGATTGACCAAACAACCGCCAATGCAACTGGCGTGTTTGTTATTCGCCCAATTAAAAACCAGCCAGCACAAGACAAAGAACTTGAAGCGTTACTGCCGAAAAAAATGGCGGCGGTATATCAGCTAGATTTATCCGATGCCACATCGCTGGTGATGGGAACCGAGTTTAAACTGCAACCTTATGATTTAGTGTATGTCACTGCGGCACCTGTGGTGCGTTGGAACCGCCTGATCACCCAATTATTGCCAACTATTGCATCTTATAACCAGCTAACAGAAGGCACCAAACGCATTCACGATTGGTAATCGACATGTTTAATCATATTCTCGTTGTTTGTATGGGAAATATCTGCCGCTCTCCGACGGGGGAGCGGTTATTGCAACACTATTTCCCGACAAAAAAAATTGACTCAGCAGGAATTATTGCGAAAGATGGTATCCCTGCCTATGACAGCGCTATCCGTATTGCCAAACAGCATCAGCTTTCTCTTGACGGCCACCAATCACGGCGGTTAACCGGCGAAATATGCCATAAAGCCGATTTAATCCTCGTGATGGAAAACGACCATATTGCTAAAATCCACCAGCAGTTCCCTGAAACCCGTGGAAAAGTGATGTTATTTGGTCAGTGGATTAATAAAACCGAAATCCCCGACCCCCATAAACGCAGTGATGAAATGTTTGAACATGTTTATCAGTTAATGGAAAAAGCTGCGATTGCTTGGCAAGGCAAAATTTAATTTTATTGGATGACTTAACATTTAACCTATTATGAACACAACAAAAAATAACTCCCCTGCTGCAGATGAAATCGATCTGCTCGCCCTGTTTAAAGTTTTGAAATCCAACTCTATTAAAATTGGGTTTTTTACCGTAATTTTTGCGGCAATTGCGGTAACGTATAGCCTGCTAGCAACGCCGATATACCAAGCCAATGCCACACTGCAATACGATAAGCTAGGGCAAGTCTCATTACTTGACCAAATGAGTGATGTGTTGCCATTTGGTAATAGTAATAACCAAGTGGACTCTGAAATTGAAGTGATCAAATCGCGCATGGTATTAGGTAAAACCGTGGCCGATTTAAACCTTGATACCCTCGTTGCGCCAGCAGGCTTTATCAGTAAGCTGTTCGGTGAAACCGCACCTTTAGCTATCACTGTCTATCAACTGCCTGACCATTTAGTGGGTGAACCAGCAACCTTAACATTTACTAGCGACAACACATACTCACTGAATATTGACGGTCAGGTCTTTGGTGGTAACGTGGGCGAAGTGCTTAAGCAAGGTGAAATAAATTTACTGGTTGCCCGTTCATCCGCGAAAGCGGGGGAGGAATTTGCCCTAGTCAAAAACGCCCGCTACTCGTCCATTGAAGATCTACGTAATGACCTAACCATTGGTGAAATCGGTAAAGGCACTGGCATTATCAACTTAGCGATAAAGGGTGCTGATAAAGCGGAAAATGTCAAAATTCTCAATAGCATTATCCAAAACTATGTTGACCAAAATACTGAGCGTAAAAAAGAGGTTACGAATAATACCTTAGTGTTCTTAAATGATTACTTGCCAACTATTAAAGCAAAACTGGATAACTACGAAAACCAGCTTAATGCGTTCCGTAAAAAGAATGAGTCTATTGACCTCTCTTTAGAAGCCAAAGCGGCATTAGACACCGCTTTACAGGTGGAAGAAAAACTGAATGAACTCACCTTTAAAGAGGTGGAAATTCAGCAATTATACACCCGTAACCACCCCGCTTATCAATCGTTATTAGATAAACGCCAGCAGTTGTTGCGAGAAAAAGAGAAAATCAGTAAAAATATTCAAAAACTGCCGAATACCCAGCAAGAGATCGTGCGTTTAACCCGCGATGTCGCAGCAGAGCAGGCGATTTATACCCAACTCGTTTCAAAACAGCAGGAACTCAGTGTCTTGAATTCAGGGATTACCGCGGATGTGCGGATTATCGACTCTGCTGAATCCCAACCTAAAGCTGTTGCCCCAAAAAAATCGCTGATTGTTGCTCTTGCCACCATCCTTGGTTTTATTGTCGGTTGTGCTTATGTGATTGCCCGTGAGTTCTTTAATAACAAAATTAAAAGCACCGAAGATATCGATGCGCTGGGTGTGAATGTGTATGCCACTATCCCATTCTCTACCTATGAGAAAAAACTGATTGAAGCAGGGAATAAAAACCCATTAGCCTTAGAAAACCCTGCCGATACTGCTGTTGAAGCCATCCGTTCACTGCGTACCAGTGTGTATTTCTCGGTGATGAACCAAGGGAATAACCTAGTGATGGTCACCAGTGCCTCACCGGGGGTGGGGAAAAGCTTTGTGACCTCCAATATGGCGGTGGTACTGGCTAACGCAGGGAAAAAAGTGTTATTAATCGATACCGACTTACGCAAAGGCCGTTTACATAAAGCCTTTGGTTTAAATAATAAAGGTGGGTTATCGGAATATCTTTCACAACAAAGTTTAGAGGCTCCAACCATTCATGCCAATGTGATTGAAAACCTCGATGTAATTTGCCGTGGTAAAAATGTTACCCACTCCTCGGAGCTACTAATGGGTGAGCGCTTTAAACAATTACTGGATAAAGTGAAAAACCAATACGATATCGTGGTGATTGATACCGCACCAATCTTAGCCATTACTGACTCGGCGATTATTGGTAAATATGTGGGTACCTCACTGCTGATCGCCTTCTACGGCGTGAATACCGTGAAAGATGTGGATTTATCACTAAAACGCTTTAAGCAAAATGATATCGATATCACGGGTGTAATACTCAACGGTATTGATGCCAGATCCGACGATTATAATTATCACTACGAATATTAAAACACAGGGATAGAATTGATGAATCACCAAGTCTTAGTCACTGGCGGCCTCGGCTATATTGGTAGCCATACCTGTGTGCAAATGATCCAGCAAGGCATGCAGCCGATTATTTTAGATAACCTGCATAATGCTAACCTTGAAGTGCTTAACCGTATTGAAGCCATTACCGGTATAAAACCCGTGTTTTACCAAGGTGATGTGCGTGATCGCCAAGCGTTAGACAGCATTTTTGCCAATCACCAAATTCATTCGGTGATCCACTTTGCTGGCCTTAAAGCAGTAGGGGAATCCGTCGAAAAACCGATTGAATACTATGACGTTAATGTTAATGGTACATTAGTGTTAGTGGAAAGCATGAAAAAAGCGGGTGTTAAAAGCCTGATTTTTAGCTCATCGGCCACTGTGTATGGTGAGCCGGAGCATATTCCATTAACGGAAGAGGCTGCGGTCGGTAATACCAATAGCCCATATGGTACCAGCAAATATATGGTTGAACGTATTCTAACTGACTTAAATATCGCAGATAACGAATGGTCCATTTCATTACTGCGCTATTTTAACCCCGTTGGTGCTCACAATTCAGGCCTGATGGGTGAAGACCCAAATGGTATCCCAAATAACCTTACCCCATTTATTGCCCAAGTCGCGGTAGGTCGCCGTAAGGAGCTCGCCGTATTTGGTGGCGATTACCCAACTAAAGATGGTACGGGTGTGCGTGATTATATTCATGTAATGGATTTAGCTGATGGCCATATTGCCGCGCTCAATAAGGTTAGTCAACAAGCAGGTCTGCATATCTATAACCTTGGAACAGGGACAGGAACAAGTGTTTTGGAAGTGGTCGCTGCCTTTGAAAAAGCAGTCGGTAAGCCAATACCTTATACTATTTCTGAGCGCCGTCCTGGTGATATCGCGGAATATTGGTCAACGCCCGCTAAAGCACAACGTGATTTAGGTTGGACGGCAAAATACTCCATTCAAGATATGGCAGATGACGTTTGGCGCTGGCAATCCATGAACCCGAACGGTTATAAAAGCTAACGTTAATTAGCAGTAATGAAAACGAGCCCCTGTGGCTCGTTTTTTGTTTTTGCCGCGAAAATCAAAGTTCCACATGAAAATAATGTGATTTGCGCGTACACTCTTTCCATCATTTTTTATCATCAAAAATATCAGTCAAACGTTATGCCACACATTGTTTTATTCGAACCTGAAATACCACCAAATACGGGGAATATTATTCGCCTTTGTGCTAACACGGGTTTTAGCTTGCATCTGATCCACCCTCTTGGGTTTACGTGGGATGATAAGCGCCTACGCCGCGCCGGGCTGGATTACAGTGAGTTTGCCGATATCAAACATCATCATGATTATTATGCTTTTTTAACTAGTGAAGGGCTAAATCCTGATAATAACCAGTCGGAAAGTGGTGCTCGCGTGTTTGCCTTAACCACCAAAGGTAAACCAAGCCACAGTAATGTCAGCTACCAAGAAAATGACTACTTGATGTTTGGCCCTGAAACGCGCGGGCTACCGCCTTATGTGCTGGATAATATGCCAATGGAGCAGAAAATTCGTATTCCTATGCTAGCCGATAGTCGTAGTATGAATTTATCGAACTCTGTTGCTGTTGTGGTGTTTGAGGCATGGAGGCAATTGGGGTATGCAGGGGCTCTACTGAAGGACTAGACTATAAAAGGAGCTCAGTTTGAGTTCCTTTAGTTTTACTCAATAAAAAAATGCTCTCCACCAATTAATGGAATCAACCTTGCGAGTACATCATCAAGAACACCCTCATCAGCAACTACCCCAAACTTCATACTTCTATCTTTCCAAGATAGTGTTTGAATAAGGTTTGCCGCAGCAACACACGGAGTATCTAGGTTATTTATAGCAACCTCTGTAATATGTCCTCTAATACTTGTGCTAATAGGACAACAAATAACCAAACCTGATTTTTTATTATATTCCACACTGGATAAAATGAGTGCAGGTCGATATTTTCCTATTTCTTTTCCTTTCGTTGGCTCAAAATCTAGCCAGATAATATCATTTCGCCTTGGGATATAACTTTTACTCATTCACCAATTTCCATATCGCTAACTTGAGCTAGTTCATCTGCATGACTATTATATTCATTCATATTTTCAAGCAGATATGATTCAGAAAACATTCTCATCTTCTTTTTTGGAGAAAGTACCAAATTACCGTTATTAACGGTAAGATCAAGCTGCTGCCCAATATCAATACCTAATTGCTTCAATATAGCTGATGGTATGACAATACCTTGACTATTACCCCACTTTTTTATAGAAACACTCATTTCACTTACCTCATACTTATTTTGAGCATACCCATTACCGAATGTATAAACATTGTATAACTCTATTCAGATCAACGCAAATTTTTGGTGTTTTTTTATACAAAAAATAATTACACTGAATCATACGAAAAAGGATTACAATCCCGTATCAGACTAGTATCAATGAAGCATAAGACTGTAGCAAATCAAGAAAAAGCAATCCAACAGCTAAAATTACATAAATAGAGCAAGGATCCCACAACTCAAATCCCATCCCCATCTTCAAAACCCCAAATACTGCCATTAAAGTTTTGATCCATTTCCAAGGATGGCTTATCACTGGTTGGTTTGCCAACAATGCGAGCAGGAACCCCCGCCACCGTTGTGTGAGGAGGTACAGGGTGAAGAACAACCGAACCGGCACCAATTTTGGCACCGCGACCAATTTCAATATTGCCTAAGATTTTGGCACCAGCCCCTATCATTACCCCTTCTCTGACTTTCGGGTGGCGATCACCACAGGTTTTGCCAGTACCGCCGAGTGTAACGGATTGCAGAATAGACACATCGTTTTCAACAATGGCAGTTTCCCCAATCACGATCCCCGTTGCGTGGTCAAGCATAATGCCACAACCAATACGGGCCGCTGGGTGAATATCCACCCCAAATGAAACAGAGATTTGATTTTGCAGATAAACCGCAAGGGCTTGACGGCCTTCTTTCCACAACCAGTTGCCAATTCGGTAAGCTTGCAGTGCATGAAAGCCTTTCAGGTACAGTAATGGCGTGGAATATTTATCAACAGCAGGGTCTCGCAGGCGCACAGCGGATAAATCCATGGCGGCGGAGAAAATCATACTCTCATCATTGCGATACGCCTCTTCAACGATTTCGCGAACTTCAAGAGCAGGCATAATCGGTGAGCTGAGTTTATTTGCCAACATATAGCTGAGCGCACTACCCAAATTATCATGCTTTAATAATGTCGCGTTAAAAAAACTGGCTAGGAGTGGTTCGCAGTCAGCAAGCGACTTCGCTTCTTCTTTAATGAAGCCCCAAATTCTATCCAATTCTTCACGCGACATAATGACTCACCTATCTGTTTTTATGTTTACCCTATTATGTAACTTAATTAGGCTAATTTTTATTAATCATGCAGTTTGGGCATATCGGCAATTTCATCTTTTGTCGCACGACCTAATAGGGCCTGCGCCGCCTCCAACACGTTTTTATGGCGATAGAGGATCTGATAAATTTGCTCAGTGATTGGCATTTCAACCCCAGCACGTTCAGCAAGTGCACGGACTTCTTTGGTATTTCGATACCCTTCAACGACTTGACCAATCTCTTTTTCTGCTTCTTCCACCGTCACGCCATCGCCTAACATCATACCAAAGCGACGGTTACGGGATTGGTTATCGGTACAGGTTAACACTAAGTCACCTAGCCCTGCCATCCCCATAAAGGTTGAAGGATCTGCACCGAGCGCGACACCAAGACGGCTCATTTCCGCTAAACCACGGGTAATCAACGCGGTACGCGCGTTTGCCCCAAACCCCATCCCATCAGAGATCCCAGCACCAATCGCAATGACGTTTTTCACTGCACCGCCAAGCTGCACACCGACCATATCGGGGTTTTTGTAAACCCGAAAGCTTTTACCACAGTGAAACAACTTTTGCAGATCATCACCAAATTGGCTATCACTCGCAGCGACGGAAATCGCTGTCGGTAAACCTGCCGCTAATTCTTTGGCGAACGTTGGCCCAGATAATACTGCCAGAGGAATTTCGTTACCTAATACCTCACGCGCCACTTCTTGTAACAAACGCCCTGTATCCCTTTCTAAGCCTTTGGTTGCCCAAATAATACGTGAATCAGCACGCAAGTAAGGTTGGATTTGTTTGAGTACATCGCCAAAAACATGGCTCGGTACGACTATCAAGATATTGGGACTCGCTTCAACGGCACGTTTTAAGTCCGTTTCGAGAGATAAACTATCAGGGAAAGAAACGCCAGGCAAAAATGCCTGATTGCTACGATCTTGTTCTAATTGATGAATGTGTTTTGGGTCATGACCCCACAACACGACTTGGTGTGCATTACGAGCAAGCGTAATGGCTAAAGCGGTGCCGTATGAACCGGCACCGATCACTGACATTGAAGCAGTATTCATTAAGCGTCCTATTGAACCTCTGAGTTCTGCGCTTGTTCGCCTTGTTGCTGCTGTAAGTAGTTCATGAACAGAGCATCAAAGTTAACTGGCGCTAAATTCAATTGTGGGAATGTACCGCGGCCCACTAAACTCGTAATTGCTTCACGCGCATAAGGGAACAGAATGTTCGGGCAGTATGCACCTAAGCAATGTGCCATTTGTGTGCCATCGATCCCTTCGATAGAGAAAACACCTGCTTGTTGAACTTCACACAGGAATGCAGTCTCTTCACCTAAGGTGGCCGTCGTCGTCACACGTAAAACAACCTCATAAACGCCTTCTGACAGCTGGCTTGAAGAGGTGTCTAAGTCTAATTTAATCTCTGGCTGCCACTCTTGTTGAAAGATGTGTGGTGCGTTCGGTGCTTCAAAAGAAACGTCTTTTGCGTAGATGCGTTGAATTTGAAAGACCATTTCTGAGTTGTTTTGTTCTGACATGTTTATGTACCTTTAACTTCCATATGAATTTTCCCTGTTATTCTTTGAGCTACAGGGGTGTTCGCTGCGTTGCGCTACCCAAGTCACATACTGATGTATGCTCCTTGGATATCTTAACTTGCTGCCTACCTGTAGCCCAAATAATTTAAGGGAAACCCTATTATTCTTCGAACTACAGAGCTGTTCGCTGCGTTGCGCTACCCAAGTCACATACTGATGTATGCTCCTTGGATATCTTAACTTGCTGCCTACCTGTAGCCCAAATAATTTAAGGGAAACCCTATTATTCTTCGAACTACAGAGCTGTTCGCTGCGTTGCGCTACCCAAGTCACATACTGATGTATGCTCCTTGGATATCTTAACTTGCTGCCTACCTGTAGCCCAAATAATTTAAGGGAAACCCTATTATTCTTCGAACTACAGAGCTGTTCGCTGCGTTGCGCTACCCAAGTCACATACTGATGTATGCTCCTTGGATATCTTAACTTGCTGCCTACCTGTAGCCCAAATAATTTAAGGGAAACCCTATTATTCTTCGAACTACAGAGCTGTTCGCTGCTTTAATGCAACCCAAGCCAATAATGTTTATGACTTGGGTGCAATAATATGCCGGATAATTACTTCTTACCACGAGCTAGAGGAAGGTTTTCACCTGCCCAGCCAGCAATCCCTTCTTTCAGGACAAAGACTTTTTCAAAACCGTGCTGCACTAAGTGCTCAGCGGGTTTGTTTGATTCCATGCCACTTGCAGAAACGACAATCACCGGTTTCTGTTTGTGTTTTTCCAGTTCACCTAAATTATTATCTTTAATTTCAGACGGTGTTAAGTTAATAGAATCAATGATATGGCCTTTACGGAAATCGTCACGAGAACGCAGATCCACAATGACCGCCTCTTCTTTATTAATCAGTGTAATCGCTTGTGCACGAGCAATCACTTTCGTTTTAGAAAAGAGGCTTTTAAAGGTCATAACGACCACAGCAACTAATAGCGCTATCCACACCAGACTCAATAACATGTTCCGGCTTACAAATTGCATGATTTCTTGGATCATGGGGGGCAATCACTCCCGTTAGTTAAAAACAAATATCAAAGGGTTCAGAGTATACCTGTGTGTTGAGCTAATTACAGCCAATTCGCGCAAACTACCGTGTTTTTTTTGCAGTAAAGCACGCAAAATTAATACCATTTTACTGAAAAAGAAAATTCCTTTCTCGAAGCTGTACGCAAATATTTTAACACAAACAGGGCTAAACGGGGCTAACCTGTAGATTAAATAGGCGCTCAGTAATAAAAAACGGTTCAAAACTAGCTATACAAAATAAATCAGTGATAATAAAACTATATTATTTGACTTAATTAGCATTCATTGCAGGGCAAAAATCCGAATTTGTAAATGTTTTCAATACTATTTGTTAGAGAGTGCTGGAAACCGTCACTTGCAGATGAAATAATCAGTTATTGCATTTAATTGAGGTGATCTATCACAATGGCCAATACACAATATCGAATGAAAGTGCCCTTTATTCGTCAGGCTATTACATCCGCCCTACTTAGTTTAGGGCTGCTTGCCATCGCCCCTACGCACACCGCGCTTGCAAACCAGATCACTGAAAATAAAGGGCAATTACACGACTTACTCAAAAGTATTGCTGAAAAAGAAAAAAGCGTTAAAGAGCAACAAGCCAAACGCTCAAATTTACTTGAGCAGCTTAAACAGCAAGAACAAAGCATTTCGGCTGCGGGGCGCAGCTTGCACGAAACTCAAAATCAATTAAAACAATTAGAAAAAGAAATTACCTCGTTAAATAGTCATATCAAACAGCTACAAAGTAAGAAACAACAACAAGAAAAATTACTCGCAGATCAACTTGATGCCGCTTTTCGTTTAGGTAAACACCAAGGGTTAACATTGATGTTTAAAGGAGAAGAAGGTCAGCGGGAAGAGCGAATTTTGGCTTACTATAGCTATTTAAATCAAGCCCGTGAAAAAACCATTGTTGCATTGGAAGAAACCACCAAAACGCTGCAACAACAAAAACAATTAGAGCAGAAAAAACAAGCTGAACAGAAAAGTACCCTGACTCGCCAGCAGCAAGAGAAACGTAAATTAGACAATATTCAAGCTTCACGACAAAAAACACTGGCCGCCCTCGAAAGTACGTTAAAAGAGGATCAAAAAAACCTTGCCGTTTTAAAACAAAACGAAGCGAGATTGCGTGACAAAATTGCTCGTGCAGAACGTGAGGCCAAAGCCAGAGCAGAACGCGAAGCCAAAGAAGCAGCACGAATTCGTGCTCAAGTTGCTGAAAAAGAACGCCAAGCAAAACAGAAAGGTTCAACTTATAAGCCATCTGAAAGTGAGCGATCACTTATGTCCCGAACCGGTGGTTTAGGCCGCCCGGCAGGTCAAGCCATGTGGCCCGTTCGAGGTCCACTGCTGCACAATTATGGCGATGTTATTTCCAGCGAGCTACGTTGGAAAGGTATGGTGATCGCGGCAAATGAAGGCACCCAAGTCAAAGCCATTGCAGATGGACGTGTTTTGCTTGCAGACTGGTTACAAGGCTATGGGCTGGTTGTTGTAGTTGAACACGGTAAAGGCGATATGAGCCTGTATGGCTATAACCAAAGTGCCTTAGTCAATGTAGGCCAAGAAGTTCGTGCGGGCCAACCAATTGCGCTAGTCGGTAGCAGTGGTGGTCAAGAACGCCCCGCCTTGTACTTTGAGATCCGCAGACAAGGCAAAACCGTTAACCCTCGCCCATGGTTAGGAAGATAACCCCGTAAACTTAACATCAAACGATTAGGATGACATTATGTTAAAGCGCTTGCCCTTTAGACTATTCATTAGTTTACCTCTGTTACTGATGAGTCTACAGGTGAGCGCAGCAAAGCTGGCGATAGTGATTGATGATTTTGGCTATCGCGCTAAAGAAGACAACCAAATTTTAGCCCTTTCTCCCGCAATCACTATAGCGATATTACCGAGCTCTCCCCATGGCCGTGAAATCGCAGAAAAAGCTTATCAGCAGGGGCGTGATATCCTGATCCACATGCCGATGAAGCCGTTAAGTAAACAACCTTTAGAAAAGGACACATTAACACCATCCATGAGCACGGCAGAAGTTGACCGTATAATCAAAAATGCGATTGCTCGAGTGCCTCATGCAAAAGGGATGAATAATCATATGGGGAGCGAAATGACCTCCAGCTTGTCTGGCATGCGTAATGTGATGCAGAGCCTAGCGCAATCGAATTTATTTTTCCTTGATAGTGTCACTATCGGCAATACACAGGCAGGGAATGCTGCGAAAGAATTTGGCGTGCCAACATTACGCCGCCATATTTTTATTGATAATCACCAATCAGAAGAAGAAACTCGTATCCAGCTCAATAAAGCCGTAGCGTATGCACGTAAACACGGTAGTGCGGTCGCCATTGGTCATCCACACCCCTCCACCGTCCGAGCTTTACAAAAATACTTGCCCCAACTGCCTAGTGATATTGAGCTCGTTGCCGTGAGCACATTAGTCAATCCACAAGACGCAGCAAAACAACCAGCGAAATCACTCAGAATGCTGTCTGAAGAGGCGCAGAAAAAAACGGCTCAAGCTAAAGTAGAGTACTCGAACGATGGGCAACCCCAAACATCCGAACCAATTGACGCTATCGAGAATAAACCCGAAGATAAAGCTGTTGTTGAGCCGTTAGGTATGTGTGAGGTCGACGTACCAGAAGCGAAACGGCAAGGCATCGAATTGATGATGTTTATCGTCGAAAATATATACCAAGACAAAACATTACAACCGCTGCTTTTAGAAAAAAAACAATAAAAAACTATGCTCGTTAATACAGAGCACTAGATAGCGAGTTGCCCCCTTCTGAAGATACCCTCTCAGAAGGGGATGATTAGTCCATTAATCCCAGTTTAAAATGACTTTTCCTGCTTGGCCTGACCGCATGACATCAAAGCCTTTTTGGAAGTCATCAATGGAAAATTGGTGGGTAATGATAGGGGATAAATCTAACCCTGATTGGATTAACGTTGCCATTTTGTACCAAGTTTCAAACATCTCGCGACCATAGATGCCTTTAATAAACAACCCCTTAAATATTACTTGGCTCCAATCTGTCGCCATTGAGGCAGGCGGGATCCCTAATAGCGCAATGCGCCCACCGTGGTTCATGGTATCTAACATGGTTTGAAAAGCGGCAGGTGCCCCTGACACTTCTAACGCCACATCAAAGCCTTCTTTCATGCCTAGCTCGTTCATTACCTCTTTTAGGTTTTCACGGCTAACATTTACTGCCCGTGAAACACCCATTTTTTTCGCTAATTCAAGGCGATAGTCATTCACATCAGTAATAACAACATGGCGAGCCCCCACATGGCGACATACCGCTGCTGCCATAATCCCAATTGGCCCTGCACCTGAAACCAACACATCCTCACCCACGAGATCAAAAGAAAGTGCAGTGTGTACGGCGTTACCAAAGGGGTCAAAAATAGCTGCAATTTCATCTGGGATATTGTCTGGGATCTTAAATGCGTTGAAAGCGGGGATCACCAAATATTCGGCAAAACACCCTGCGCGGTTGACTCCCACACCTATCGTGTTGCGACAAAGGTGGGTACGACCACCACGGCAATTACGGCAGTGACCACAGGTAATATGCCCTTCCCCTGACACTCGGTCACCAATATTAAAACCTTTAACTTCCTGCCCAATCGCAACAATTTCCCCTATATACTCATGACCGACAACCATCGGGACAGGAATAGTTTTTTGCGACCATTCATCCCAGTTATAGATATGTACATCCGTACCACAAATAGCGGTTTTACGAATTTTGATCATCACATCATTGTGTCCGAGTTCCGGTTTCGGAACGTCCGTCATCCATATACCTGGTTCAGCTTTCAGTTTGGACAGTGCTTTCATAAAAGACCTTTTATTTGATTATATTGAAGGGATGTTGACCTTTGCTGATGATTTTCACTGCTTAAATTGAGGCAAAAAATGGCATTGGTTATTTTTAGAGCCTTTGCTTTGAAGCACTAAACAATTTTAGTGCCACCGCAAAATAGCCCTTCGGGTTCGATTAAGCGTATTTTTCTACGTTGAAAGCCCCTTGCCAAGATTACTCGACAGCAGGGCTCTCCCTTTGCGAAAAACACGCTTAACTCGAATAAAGCCATTAACAGCCAATAACCCCTAATTTTTTACCAATACGGGTGAATGCATCAACAGCGTGTAAAATATCCTCTTCACTATGTGCCGCAGACATTTGCGTGCGAATACGCGCCTGCCCTTGGGGAACCACTGGGTAGAAAAAGCCAGTGACATAAATGCCTTCGTCAAGTAGCGCTTTGGCAAAAGTTTGCGCAAGCTTTGCATCCCCTAGCATGACAGGGATGATGGCGTGATCAGCACCAGCCAGACTGAAGCCTGCGGCGGTCATTTTCTCTCTAAATAACACTGCGTTACGCCATAATTTTTCGCGCAAAGCTTGCCCTTCACTCATCATATCAATCACTTTGATGGAAGCGGCAACAATGGCGGGAGCAAGGGAGTTAGAGAATAAATAGGGACGAGAGCGCTGGCGTAACCACTCAACCACCTCTTTTTTGGCTGCGGTATAACCACCCGAAGCCCCTCCTAGCGCTTTACCTAATGTGCCCGTGATAATATCGACGCGCCCCATGACATTACAGTATTCGTGGCTACCGCGACCATTTTCTCCCACAAAACCCACCGCATGGGAATCATCAACCATCACTAACGCTTGGTATTCATCCGCGAGATCACAGATAGATTGTAAGTCGGCAATCACGCCATCCATAGAAAAAACGCCATCTGTAGCAATAAGAATATGACGAGCCCCCGCTGCTTTGGCTTCTTCTAAGCGTTCTTTTAGCTCCACCATATTGTTATTACTGTAACGGTAGCGCTTGGCTTTACTTAGCCGCACACCATCAATAATTGAAGCATGATTTAATGCATCGGAAATAATGGCATCTTCCGGTCCTAATAAGGTTTCAAATAGACCGCCGTTCGCGTCAAAACAAGATGAATATAAGATAGCATCTTCCATCCCTAGAAATGTGGCTAGCTTATTTTCCAATACCTTATGGCTATCTTGTGTTCCACAAATAAACCGCACTGAAGCCATCCCAAAACCGTGGCTATCCATTCCCTGCTTTGCCGCGTCAATTAGCGCCGGATGATTTGCTAACCCAAGGTAGTTATTGGCACAAAAGTTAATGACGCGCTTACCACCTGTAATTTCGATGTCTGCATCTTGAGAGCTTGTGATAATGCGTTCGTGCTTAAATAACCCGTCAGCGTCAATCTGGGTGAGTTGTTCACGGATTTGCTGATAAAATCTGTCTGACATGCTGTAATTCCTATCGAGTGGCTATTCATAGAGTTTAATAATAGTCTCTAGAAGTGACGATATTCTCAGCACAAAAAAGTTAAGTTTGCTGGCAAGATCACGATAATTGTCTTGCGCGAATTCCTCTGCTTAGTTCAATTCTCTGCTATCAATACTACCGTCTCGCCAAAGAGATGTTATTATAGTCACCAATGATTTTTCTATTTTACTAACCCATTTGAGGTATACCCCATGATCATAGTCACTGGCGGAGCTGGTTTTATCGGCAGCAATATCGTTAAAGCCCTAAACGCAATGGGCCGCACAGATATCCTAGTCGTGGACAATCTGAAAGATGGCACTAAATTTGCCAACCTGGTTGACCTTGATATTGCGGATTACGCGGATAAAGAAGATTTTCTTGTTAGCATTCTTTCTGGCGATGACTTTGGTGATGTCGATGCCGTATTCCATGAAGGTGCATGTTCATCCACAACTGAGTGGGATGGCAAATATATGATGGATAATAACTATCAGTATTCTAAAGAGTTATTACACTACTGTTTAGAGCGCGAAATTCCATTCTTATACGCCTCTTCCGCGGCAACTTATGGCGGTCGTAGCGATAACTTTATTGAAGAACGGGAGTTCGAAAAACCATTAAATGTTTATGGTTACTCTAAATTCCAATTTGACCAATATGTCCGTGAAATTCTACCTGAAGCCGAATCACAAATTTGTGGTTTCCGCTATTTCAACGTTTATGGTCCAAATGAAGAACATAAAGGCAGTATGGCGAGCGTGGCCTATCATTTAAATAAGCAAATTAATGAGGGGCAAAACCCGAAATTGTTTGAAGGCAGTGATACATTCCGCCGTGACTTTATTTATGTTGGTGATGTTGCTGCGGTTAATTTATGGTTCTGGGAACATAACGTTTCGGGTATTTTCAACTGTGGGACTGGACGGGCAGAATCCTTCCAAGCGGTTGCCGATGCCGTGACTGATTTTCACAAAGATAAAAATGTGGCTATCGAATACATTGAATTCCCTGAAAAATTAAAAGGTCGCTACCAAAGCTTTACACAAGCTGACCTCACCAAATTACGTGCTGCTGGCTATACTGCCCCATTTAAAACGGTTGCAGAAGGTGTCACTGAATACATGCAATGGCTCAATAAAGACGCGTAATTGGTATTTATGAAAATATTGGTGATTGGCCCCTCATGGGTGGGGGATATGATGATGTCACAGAGCCTTTATCGCACAATAAAGGCGCTGCATCCTCATGCGCAAATTGATGTAATGGCACCACAGTGGTGCCGCCCTTTGCTCGCAAAAATGCCAGAAGTTAATCAAGCTATCCCCATGCCTTTAGGCCATGGAGCCCTTGAAATCGGTGAACGTCGTCGATTAGGGATAAGTTTGCGGGAAAATGGGTACGATCAGGCGATTGTTTTACCTAATTCGTTCAAATCTGCACTTGTTCCGTTTTTTGCAAACATAGGCAAGAGAACGGGCTGGCGCGGGGAAATGCGTTATGGGTTACTCAATGATATTCGCCCTTTAAATAAAGACGCGTTTCCATTAATGGTACAACGTTATGTTGCGCTTGCTTATGATAAGCAAGCTATTCAATCTGCTAACGATATCCCATCACCAATATTAAAACCTAAACTTGTCACTGTTGCACAAGAGGTCAGTGAAACACGGCAAATTTTTGGCCTTGATGACTCTCGCCCGATTATTGGTTTTTGCCCCGGTGCCGAGTTTGGTCCCGCTAAACGCTGGCCACACTACCATTATGCGGCACTCGCTGAGGTGTTGATCAGCTTAAAAGGCTATCGCGTTTTACTGTTTGGTTCGCAAAAAGACCATCCTGCGGGGGAAGAGATTCGCCAAAGTTTAACCGATGACGCCAAAGCATATTGCCATAATTTTGCAGGGGAAACTTCACTAGAACAAGCCGTTAACTTGATTGACGCCTGCCATGCTGTTGTCAGTAACGACTCAGGGCTGATGCATGTTGCGGCTGCATTAGATAAACCGTTGGTGGCACTTTATGGCCCAAGTAGCCCAGATTTCACGCCACCGTTATCTGATAAAGCAGAAGTGATCCGCTTAATTGAGGGGTATCATAAAGTCCGTAAAGGGGATGGCGAAAGTGGTTACCACCAAAGTCTGATCGATATCCAACCTAAAATGGTTTTAGACGCATTAGCACGTTTAAATATAGGTATTGAATAATGCGAGTATTATTAGTCAAAACATCCTCAATGGGCGATGTTTTACATTCTTTACCTGCATTAACCGATGCTCAGCAGGCTATCCCCGGTATCCAATTTGATTGGGTGGTTGAAGAAGGCTTTGCGCAAATCCCCACATGGCATAGTTCGGTCAACCAAGTGATCCCTGTTGCTATCCGTCGTTGGCGGAAAAACTGGTTTTCTGCGCCGATCAGAGCCGAACGTGCGGCATTTCGCGAAAAGTTGCAAGCAACCCACTATGATGCAATTATCGATGCTCAAGGGTTACTAAAAAGCGCTTTTCTCGTGACTCGTTTGGCTCACGGCGATAAACATGGTTACGATCGCCATAGTATTCGCGAGCCGCTAGCCAGTTTTTTCTACGATCACCGTTATTCAATTAGCAAGCAGCAGCATGCCGTTGAACGCATTCGCCAGTTATTTGCCAAAAGCCTTGGTTATACCTGCCCGACACAGCAAGGGGATTACGCCATTGCGCAGCATTTCTTGCAACCATCGGTCAATCATGAACCCCCTTATGTGGTTTTTCTGCATTCAACTACCCGTGATGATAAACACTGGCCGGAAGAAAATTGGCGCAAGTTAATTGCGTTAATGGCTGAGAGTGGTGTAAAAATTAAGCTACCTTGGGGCGCACCACACGAGGAACAACGTGCAAAACGACTAGCAAATGGGTTTGATTTTGTTGAGGTATTACCAAAACTGACTCTTGCCGAGGTCGCACAGCAAATTGCCAATGCCAAAGCGGTTGTTTCTGTTGATACTGGGCTTAGCCACTTAACTGCGGCATTGGATAAACCTAATTTTACGCTATTTGGCCCTACCGATCCGGGGTTGATTGGGGGCTATGGGCGGGAACAGCATGCTATTAAGTCTGTGGATAAGCTAATGATGTCAATTGAACCTTTAGAGATCTTCAAGAGCATTAATATGATACTTTAGTACTATATCTTACTATGTATCATTGTGTAGCCACATAACCATACCTTATTAACTAAAATACTATGAATAAATCAATTACAGTTGTGACCGCATTTTTTGATATTGGAAGAGGTAGTTGGAAAAACCAAAATAGTGATTTTGAGAAATTTGATCGCACAACTGAAACCTATTTTAACTATTTTAGTAGATTAGCTAGTTTAGATAATGAACTCATTGTTTTTACATCTGAAAATTTTAAAAATAAAATTTTATCTTTAAGAAAAGGGAAGCCGACACATATAGTCACCATTGATATCTATAAAAAATTCAAATTCACGCTTAAAAAGATATCAACAATTCAAAATAGCGATTCCTTTAAAAACTTAATCAACCCCGAACTACATAATAATCCTGAATACTGGTCTAGTAAGTATGTCTTAGTAACCAATTTAAAAACTTTTTTCGTCAACAAAGCCATTGAGATGAAACTTTCAAATAGTGAATTCATCTCATGGATTGATTTTGGATATATTCGAAATAATAAGACATTATATGGTATCAAAACGTGGTATCACCCTTTTCGGCATGATAAAGTCCATTTTTTTACTATTAAAAATATATTAGATTTATCAGATAGAAAAGCCGTTTTGAATGCTGTTTTAAATAATGAACCCCATATTATTGGCGGGGTAATACTTGCAACTAGCGATAAATGGGTTGAGTTATATAAACTCGTTGTTGAAACCCAAAAAGAATTTCTCGCTTCCGGCATTATTGATGATGACCAAGGTATTTTCCTTACATGCGCCAGTAAAAAACCCTCTCTCTTTCAACTAAATTATCTAGGCCGAATGCGATGGTTCAAAGTGTTTAAATTATTCCATAAAGGTTCAAAGGTTAATTATTTAACTCGCCTTGGCATACTACTAAGAATAATCAAGTAACAAAATTACATTGGTCAACTTAATGGGGAAAACGCCTTGAATTTCAAGGCATTTTTCTATTTCTGCGGCGCAATAAAACCAAAGCACATAGTTTCAGGTGCAGCATCGGGCTCCGAACGGTAAATCACATCTTCTTTTTCGATAGTAAATTGTGGCCAAAACTTACGCACTTTTGCGAAGTTTTCATGGGCACAATCATCGTATTTTTTGCCTAGAAGCAGTGCACCATGCTGGCGAATTTCACCTTCAGTAATATCGCGGTTATACACATTCGGCGGCATATGCTTTTCCATCGACCAAGGTTGGATCACATGTGGCCGATCTTTCCCATAAATAATAAACCATTGATATTGATTATCTTCACCACCAACATATTTAACAGGCGTACCATAACGTTGGTACCAGCGCTCTTCCCCTTCCGCTATCAAGGTTTTTACACCGATAAACTTTTGCCCTGCGCCACGAATATTCGCGGCCTGAACGGTGATATACCCCGCCACCACTAAACCACCAAAAATCGCAAGACCAACCAATGATTTCTTAAATGGTTTTCTGGGCATCACCGTTATTGAGCCAACAAACAAAGGTGCCATAATGGCCATAAACGGCTGTAACCATTCCGTGATCCGCCCGCCATCATGGAAAGAGAACCAGCCGTATATTATGGCTAAGGGAAATAAAATAATAAAATTAGCCATGCGGTTAGGCAGAGCCTTAGGCCAGCCTAACTTTCCGCCGCTGCAATAAACAATAATAGTCGCAATCACTAACGGGTAAAAAACGCTTAATGCTGCTTGAGTTGTGTGGAAATTAAAGCCTGGGTCAATTTGAGAATCAACCCATTTAAAGGCGGAAAAATCCGTTGCCATCAACCAAAAGAAATTAGGTAGGACTAACGCAAACCACAGTGCGATAGCCAAATAAAATACAGGATAACGATAGCTTTGACGGACTTGTTTAACAAAAAGGGTCAGTAAAAAAACTGAACCCACTAAGGCTAACGACGAGTATTTCCCCATGGTTGCCAGCCCAGCAAACAAAGCAAAAGGCAACCACCAAGCCGGGTTATCTTCAACGGCTCGCAAAAAGAAATACAGCACCCATGGCCATAAGGTCACTAAGATATAGTTATCATTATAAGGAATAATATCAAAGTTAATGACACCGGATAAATTCAGCATCAACATCGCAAACCAAGCAAGGTCACGACGCCCCGTTAAACGATAAGCCAGTTGCCAAACGCCCAGCAAACCAAATGCAATACCAACAAAATGGATCAAATACCAATAAAAACTATATGAAATCCCCAAATAGATAGCTGGCCACATCAATACGCCAACAAACCATGGATTTTTCGGTGAGCCCCATTCACCATTCATCCCCCAATTCACAGCTTCCACCGTGTCATAAGGCACTGTTGGGTCAAAATAGAAACTCGCTAAGATCCAAACTATGGCATAGCCTATGATCCATAAATAAACATATTTATTTGAAATTGATTGATTAATTGCTGGCATATCGTCTTAAAAGATAAGGGAAAAAATCCAAGTATTCTATTGGTGACTAACAAAACACAGCAGAATACCCCTATAACAAACGGTGCAGTCTACTATAGTTTAAATGTAATACTAAGATGTGGGAGAAAATATTCGTGTTTCATTGCTGTAATGTTCAAGTTAACCAATCTCAAAAAGACACACTTAATCATTATTGTTCTTTTGGCGGTAAATAGGGCTGTAATAATGTTAATAAACGTTGGAGAGCCCCTTGGTTTTCATGCAACACTTCCGCAGCATGGCGACCATAATATAAGCGGTAATCTTCATCAGAAAGTAAGCTCGTCACCGCTTGTGCCATAGATTCACTGTCCGTCACAGTGATCAGCCCATCTGCTTGCGTTAACTTGCCACAAATATCTTTAAAATTAAAGGTATGCGGGCCCATTAAAACAGGTAATGCATGAGCCGCCGCTTCCAGAGGGTTATGGCCCCCCGTTTCAACTAAACTTCCACCAACAAAGGCAATATCCGCAATTCCATACAGCAGCATTAACTCCCCCATCGTATCGCCAATCACTACTTGGATATCTGCGGTCGGGATCGTGTTAGCACTACGGCGAATATACGTTAAGCCTGCTTTTTGGGTAAGTTCTTGCGCTTTTGCAAAGCGCTCGGGATGGCGTGGCACTAAAATTAACAGTAAATCAGGAAAGCGTTTTAATAACTTTTGATGTGTTTCTAAAACAATGGCTTCTTCACCATCATGTGTGCTTGTCGCAATCCATACAGGTCGATGAGCAGCCCACTGGCGACGTAATGTAATGGCGCGTACCGCCAATTCGGGAGTCACGGAAATATCAAACTTTAAACTTCCCGTCACACTTAATTGCATGCGCCTTAACCCCAACTGAACAAAACGCTCGCCATCTTCTTGGTGTTGTGCTGCAATCATCGTGACATTACGCAACATGCGTTTCACAAAACTACCTAATTTTTGATACCCCGCCGCAGAGCGCTCTGATAATCGTGCATTGGCGATAACCAATGGGATTTTTCGCTTATGTAGCTGATTTATCATGTTAGGCCAAAGCTCAGTTTCCATGATAATCACAAGTTTAGGGTCAACCTGCTTGAGAAAACGGCGCATCGCCCCCGGTAAATCATACGGGAGGTAAACATGGTCAACATCATCACCAAATGCAGATAATACGCGCTCTGAACCCGTTGGCGTCATTGTTGTAACAGTGATAGGTAAGGAGGGATAGTGATGGCGAAGAGCTCTCACTAAAGGGACAGCAGCGAGGGTTTCGCCAACAGAGACTGAATGCAATAAAATGCCTTGTGGGCTAACTTTACCCGCACAAAAACCATAGCGTTCCCCCCAACGTTTACGATACGCAGGCGCTTTTCGGCTACGCAGTAAAAGGCGAACCCATATAAATGGCTGGATAAGATAAAGAAGTACCTGATATAACCGCAGCAATAACATTCGATCTGATTCACTTACCAAAATTGGCGCTATCTTACCATAAACATTCTGCAAAAGTGTGCAGAATATGCACCTAAAAATTCACAGGACCTCACTAACTCTTGTTGCAACCCTGCATGATAGCCGATATGGTTAAACTCTTACATCGCTTATTTACACGACTATTTTGAATAAGCAAGAACAAACAATGAGATACTATCGCCATGGAACATAAAGCCATCTACCCAGGTACCTTTGACCCGATCACAACAGGGCATGTTGATATTGTCACGCGTGCAGCGGCAATGTTTGATCATGTGTTATTGGCTATTGCAAATAGTCAACGTAAAAACCCGATGTTTACCCTTGATGAAAGGGTTTCCCTTGCAAGGGAGGTGACATCCCATCTTGATAATGTTGAAGTCGTGGGTTTTTCGGAATTAATGGCAAGCTTTGCACAAAAGAATGGCGCGAATATCTTGATCCGTGGTGTACGTTCCGTGGCTGACTTTGAATATGAGTGGCAATTGGCCAATATGAATCGCCACTTTGTGCCTGAATTAGAAACCGTGTTTTTACTACCATCACAAAGTTTGTCTTTTGTGTCTTCGTCTTTAATCAAAGATGTTGCACTTCACGATGGCGATATTTCCTCTTTTCTACCGCCAGTGGTTGCAGATGCGATGCTACGTAAGCTCAATAAAATATAGCCATCACGGCCTATTTTTGGCATTGAGGGCAAAAAAACGTACTGCGCTGGCCTTGTTTAATACTTTCTATTGGTGCTCCGCACATTGAACAAGGCTCCCCCTTCTTACCATATACAAACAACTCTTGGGCAAAATAGCCCGGCTTGCCATCAGACTGTAAAAAATCTTTTAAGGTTGTGCCGCCTTGTTCAATGGATCGCTTTAAAACTAATTTAATTTGCTTAACAAGTTCAGTAGTTTCAGCCATTGTTAGTGTATTCGTCAGTTTTTCAGGTGAAATTTTTGCCGCAAATAGCGCTTCATTGGCATAAATATTACCCACACCAACAACCACTTTGTTATCCATCAACCAAGGTTTAACCGCCACTTTCTTTTTTTGTGCAAGTTGGTAAAGATATTGCGCATTAAATGCATCAGATAATGGCTCTGGCCCTAAATGTGCTAGTACTGAACTGGTTTCTAAATCGTCACACCACAGCCAAGCGCCAAAACGCCGTGGGTCGGTGTAGCGCAAAACTTTACCATCACGCATCACTAAATCTACATGGTCATGTTTTTCCTCTGGTAACTCTTCCGTCAAAATTCGCACACTTCCCGACATGCCGAGATGTACGATAATCCAGCCCTTTTTCAATTCAATTAATAGATACTTTGCACGGCGCTGCACGCTCAGTACAATCTCATCAGATAGGCTTTTAATTTGTTCGCTGACCGGCCAGCGCAAGCGGCTGTTGCGTACTATTGCATAAGAGATTGTATTACCGACTAAGTGTGGTTCAATGCCACGGCGGCTGGTTTCGACTTCAGGTAGTTCTGGCATTTTCAAATCCTACATAAATCAGATATTCAATACACAATACAATATGTAACTCATTAAACGAAACGGGTTATAGCATAGAATACTCATTGTATATTGGCTTTTCTCAACTTATTTCTCACTATACTATGTTTACATTTAATGCGCTTTACCGCATGATAACTCATCTATTTATAGATGATTAAATCAAAGACAATAAAGGCAATTTTGTGAAATTAAACCATATTATCCCCCACCAATTTCCTTTTTTATTACTCTTTTTAGTCACTCTAGGAATGTTCACTAATGATACACAGGGTGTGCTAAATGTCTCTGTTGTCTTGCTTTTTTTATATACGATTTTTACACTTTTAAAGAATAAAATTAATATCAAAGATGACCTTCTTGTTTTAATTAAAGCTAGGAAAATGCTTTTCCTGTTTGGTGCGTGGGGGTTATTTTGCGCTATATTTTTTACTTATTCAGGTTTCACCCAAGACGCCATCAAAGCTTTCTTTGATGATTGGCGATATATTTTTATTATTGTGTTTTTTTTACTTGTATTTAAAAGCGATACAGAAAAATCAAAAAAAACAATCTGCTATGCACTAATTGCTACACTAGCCTTTACAATATTTATTATTCCAATACTAAAACAATTTAAAAATAGTGAACTGCCTCTTTATCTACAGCTTAGATATGGGTTTGCACACTATATGACGCTCTTATTTCCCTTTACTTTCAGTGCATTATTTCTATTCAAGAAAAAAATATTAAAAGCTATAATGTTGATCCTTTCTATACTCGCTTTCTTATTTTTATTGTATACAGGGAGCCGAGGAGGAGGGCTTTCTATTGTTATTGAGGCTGTCATTCTCCTATTTATTTTATCTCCAAACTACAAAAAATTAATTATTAATATTGCGAGTTTCGGTGTTCTAGCAATCGCAATCATTTTCACCTCGTATCACTATATTCCGCAAGTTAAAAATAAAATAAATCAATCACTCTATGCAGCAGATATCACCTCAGCAAGAGGCAAAATCATTGAAACTCGATATCCAATTTTTACTCAGGATCTCTCATATCAGTTGATGGGAGTCGGTTACGGTTCGGTCGCATATAATCAGTTCTTATTCGATAATAATGCACCCAAATTTAGCGGTGGAATGGGGTATTCAAGAAGTAAAAAAGAATCATTTTACAACAATGATGAGCCCTTTTTTCTCAATATTAGCTATAACATAGGTCTTATTGGTCTGGTTTTGTTTCTAGCAACATTTTTCATTAATATGAAAGAATTAGTTAAGAGCATGCGAGTGAAAAAAGATATCCTCAATGTCGGTATATTTGTTTCATCTATTGGTTATTTTTTAGTATATTGCCTATTTGAATTTATCTTTATTGATATATTTATTTTATATAATATTTTAACGGCGATTCTTGTTAGAAAGGTACTTATTAAGTGAAAATACAAGCACGTAATCACTTTTAAATCAAAACACCTTTTTTATCAAGTATTTAAAAGTTGTTAACAAAAAGCCTAGATAATCTCCATTTTTTCTTAAATGCGATTTTTTTCTTGATAGCTGTTTATAACCTTCTGGTTTTATTAGTTCAATGTCTTCCCATGGTGAATGGCTCCGAGCAACTTCAAAAAAAGAATATTCTTCATAAAATGTCGCCCATTCATGAAATGGTTTTGTTAAACCAACAAAATGAATAAAGACAACATCGGAAGGGATTTTTGGAATGCTCTCTTTTTTCCCAATATACCAATCTAAAGAGAACATATAATTAAAATTTTCACTGATATTCAATAGATTAGAATTTAATAAAATATTCAAAGCATCTTGGTCTGGGTGACTGAAATCACTACGACTGACTAATTCAATGACTTTATTAGGTATATTATTTTCAGCTAATTTCTGTACTGACATATATAAAAAACCAGAATTAAAATACATTGACATATCCATAGGCAATGTTTTTTTCTCACTACGGAATTTGTCTTTTACCGCATACAAAAAAACGTTTTCATCAAATTCTAGTGAATCAAGATAAGACAAGTTACCTTTACAGATAATATCTGCGTCTAGGTACAATAATTTATTGATGTTTTTTTCTGCTAGATAAGAGATGATAACTAGACGAAAATAAATCGCAGCGCTCCATCCTTTTGATGGTAAAGGCAGCGATGTAAATTTTTCATTATCAATCAAATAGATAGTCAACCTATGTTGTGTTCCTTCAATCAATCGATGAAAAAGCAATTCATCTTTGAATTTATCCACAAAAACATGAAAATGAAAACGGCGTTCAGGATTATAGATGAGAATTGAAGCGATAGACGTACCGACTCCGTATAAAAAGTTTTCATCGACACCATAAGCAATATGAAAGTAGTTCCCGTCATTGATCTTGGCATCTGAACCTATCTCTATTTTTGATTTTATCATCTCATTACTTAACATCGTACATTCCTGTTGCAAACGCTTTACCTTCCTAACGTTCAAATCCCGTATTTTGCTATAAGCATCATCAATAGTATAAACTATTCTTAGTTTGATTTTAGATTATTCACTCAGCTTTACACTTTATCTTTTACCACCAAAGGGCATCATATAAACGACACACTAAGTGATAATGGTTATCACTACCGACAATAAAAAGTTTGAGCCACCCCTCTTTATCTACTGGCAAACATAATCAATAATGCTATATTTACTTAACTTACTGAAAACATTTTAAATAGCGTCACAATAAGAGCATATATAGCGCCAATATTTTCCTTTTTTATTCGTGTAAGTACTTTAGCTTTCCTTTATAATTACAAATTATAAGCATTTTACAAAATGCACAATAGAAAAATACAATAAGCTCAATGAGTAAAGCTTAAAACGGTTTAATTTTTAATCACATGGCAACCTTATGGTACAAAAATTCGAGTTAAAAAAAGCCTTATTGGTTTTATTTTCCCTAATTATCCTAGCCTCTATCGCTAAACTTATGTTGCTTGGTTCAGGAAATGCTCATCCTACAGTAAGAGAAATAACATTAGTCTGTTTTTTAATTATCATACTAAGTTCCTCAAATAAAGCCTATTGGTACATAGGATTCCCAATTGTCTTGATTAATGCAGTGTATACACCCATTGGTTTAAACTTCGGAGAGCCTACCTATCAGTACATTTCATCTGTAATTGCTACGGATGCTATGGAATCTAAGGAGTTTTTTACCCAAATCCCGATAAAAAATTATATTTTTGCAATAATGATAGTTATTGGTTTTATTTTTTATCGGAAAATAACAATCAAAAACCAAATTTATTTTTATAAAAATAAAACGTTACTTGTTTGTCTAGCTGTCCTTGCATTGATTAACCAGTCTCCTTTTAAACTGTTTAATAATATGTACCACTCAACATTAAATGTGAAAAAAGAAGTCGATAACTTGAATAAATTTACTAAAAATAGTGAATGGGGAACGTCTACTTTAGTAAAAGATAGAGTGCAGTATGATGACTATGTTTTAATTATCGGTGAAAGTGTACGCCGCGACTATATGAATGCTTATGGCTATCCAATCAATAATACACCATTTATCAATCAAACTAATGGGATCATTGTCGAAGGATTAACTTCTGGTGGAACAAATACGGTTTCTTCGTTACGAATGATGTTGACACAATCAAGTAAAGAAAGCTGGGAACCCAATTATGGGTTAAATTTTGTTGATCTAGCAAAATCAGCGGGGTACAAAGTTTACTGGATTTCAAATCAAGGGTTTCTTGGCGAATTCGATACACCAATTACTTTTATAGCAAAAAGAAGTGATGTTAAAAAATTTAACAAAATGGGAGCTTTTAATTCTAATGATGCTAGTGACTTTAGCTTAATCAATATGTTTAAAGATGAATTAGATGAAAAAGTTAATAAAAAACAAAAAAGGTTGTTTGTAATCCATTTATATGGCTCTCATCCTGATGCTTGTGCTCGCATTGAAGATTATGAAAATAAATATATCACTAAGGATAAAAAATATACCAATATTTCATGCTATGTTTCGAGCATAGAAAAAACAGATAAGATACTCAGCTCAATATATAATCTCTTAAGGGAGCAAGAAAAAGTAAATAATCGAAGCTTTTCAATGGTATATTTTGCAGACCATGGCGTTTCACACTCAATTACAAATGATGAAATTAAATTAAATCTCAGCAATTCCTCAGCCAAGGTGTTAAATATACCACTCGTCATCTTCAACTCTGATAGCCAGAAAAGAGAGCGTATAGTAGTTTATAAATCGGGTAAGTTATTTACTCAAGGGATTGCAAATTGGTTAAATATTAAGAATAAAAAAATAGACCTAGATTATAATTTATTCTCTGCTGCTGATGATGATAATGTAATTGATAACAAAAATTTTAAAAACTTAAGAAGTGGTGAAATTGATGATGTTCCTATAGATATACGGAATAGATAAAAAAAGGGTTAGTGAATATAATTCACTAACCCTTTTTTATTTAAATAGTTTATACTTAATTAAGCTAGTAATTCCATTTATTATTTTTCCTTGATGAATTTCATGCTTATACCTTTCTTGGTACTCTACTTTTTTATAAGCAACAACTAATGGATCATTCTTCCATGGTGAGCATTCAAAAGCGACCTTAAATGTTTGGCTTGCAGGATAATCTACCGCCCAATAATGCCATGGTTTTGTTGCTCCAGTGTAATGAATTAGTTTAGTATTATCGTTAATATAATCTTTATAATTTATATTTTTTAATTCATTTTTTAGCGTATAGATACAGTTGTAGTCTCTTGAAAGATAAATATTTTTACATTCAAATAGAATATTTAATGCATCTTGATCTAAGTATTTTAATTGTTTGCCCGTATGATTATTCACAATTAAATCAAATGCTTTTTTTGTAAATTGTTTTTCATCCCACATCTTTAAATTAAGAAAAATAACACCCGCATTAAAATATTTATTTTTTAAACCTGAAATTTGCAATCGCAATTCACATGAATCTTGCATATATTGTACATCAGGGATTACTGCGGCATACTCATTTTCAAATTTTATTTCAGTATAGCCTAATAGACTTCCTTTACAAAAAACATCTGCATCTAAATATAAAATTGATGGAATGACATTACACAAATGATCGAATATAAAAAATCTAAAATAGGTTGCATATGACCATACGTGAGATGTAGGAAGTTTTTTAAGCTCATCAGAATTTAAAACATAAACATCAATATTAACATTATCATTTAAAGCTAATTTTTCTAATCCGTTCAAAAATCTATCATCAATAAAATCTGTGAACAAATGAAATTTCAAATTAATATTTCTATTATTTATAATAATGGAATTCATAGATATACCAGAGCCAAATAAAAATCCTTTATCTACTCCATATGCAATATTTAAATCAGCTTTAGATTTTCTATTTCCTAACTCAATTTTCTCTTTTATTAATTCCATTTGAATACCTACTATCGCATTATTTTATGGATAAAATACTGAATATAAATCATAACACCAGAAAAAACTTTTCCTTGGTTAAATAAATGCTTCGCACAGTAACGCAAGTGGTTACTGCTATTTGCTTTTAATAAAGGAATATTCTTCCAAGGTGAGGCATTTTTTGCATCAACAAAAGATTGAGCCGTTGGATAATTCGCCCATTCATGCCAAGGTTTTGTTGGGCCAATATAGTGGATTAGAACCGTTTCAGGCGTTATGGGGTTTTCTTTTTTACCTTTTTGCAGTTCGTAGTTGATGCTGTATTGAGTATTGTATTTTCCATCAAGGTAAATAACTTTCTCAGTTAGAAGCATATTTAAAATATCCTGATCTAAATAGGATAACTTAGCTTTAATGGCATCTTGAGAAAGTAATTCCATTGCTTTAGTCGATATGTCAAATTTTGACCAGTTCACTAAATTAAGGACTAAAAAGCCTGCATTAAAATACCCTGAAGCGATACTTGGGACTCCTAAAGCATCCGCCCTTTTTTGCCACCATATGCTGTCTCTTTCAGGTACAACAGCAGCAATTTCGTTCGGTTCAAATTGAATGTCTAATAACGGCTTTAATGAGCCTTGGCACATGATATCCGCATCCATGTAGATCATTCTTTCTAATTGATTTGAAAAATAATCCGCAATGATAAACCTGAAATAGGTTGCATAAGACCAATTTTTAGTGCTTGGCAGCGATTTTAATTGTTCACAATCAACCAGATAAACCTTAATACTCGTTTTGTATTGCTCCGCGAGTTGTTTAAATAATTGCGATTGTTCATCGTCAAAATAGTCGGTAAAAACATGGAATGAAAATGAGATATCAGAATTTGTTTTTAATAGTGATGCAATAGAAATCCCACAGCCATACAAAAAGTTACGGTCAATACCATACGAAATATGCAAGCTATCACCAGTAATAACAGCTTCAGATGATGACAAATCAATCTGTTTTGTGACTGCATTTTCCTTATTGAAGAACATGTATTCTGTCTCTCTAATTTCGATTGTATTTACAATGATTTTCTAATTGTACGTTCTTTAATCTTTTCTGCTTTACGACTAACTTTCTCGATAAGCGCTTGCTCTTGTTTTAAAATTTCTTTTAGTGGCAAGGCAAAATAAATCCTCATAAAACGAAAAATATCACGCGGTGTTAAACCAATGTTTAATGAAGAATAATAGAGGCCAATTAAATCTTTGTCACGCCAACGTGTTGGAACGGATTTTCGAAGTTGCGCTCGGTGCAAGTCAATCACCGATATTTTTAATTCACTTTCGTTACCTGTGAATGGTAAATGCAATAAGAAATGGCAAATATAGCAGTCACGGTGGTTTATACCTGTTTTGTGCATCTCACGCACCATTTTAGCGACTCGGCGAATAATCATTTGTTTGGTGCGAAACAACGGAGGCTCATTTAACCAGTTTGCACAGTAATCTTCCAAACTAATAGTGGGTGTTAAATCTTCCGTAATAATAAAGGAGTGGCGGCGAAGGGGGTTTATGCCTTTTTGCCCAAATGCACGCCCATTCATTGTATCGACTCCCACTTGTGTAAGTCGATGAATTGCATTCCACTCTCTATCTGCGCCTAAAACAGGTAGCCGAAAAGAAATAAGATTTTTCAGGACTTCTTTTAATGTTGTGCCGTAGTGAATTTTAATAAAATAGCTGCGGTTTGCTATCTCAAAGCGTAGCGTTTTTCTCGTTTCTAATGCACGAAAAACTTCACCTTGCAGTTTATCCGTTTCAATAAACGGGTCTTTATTTTTCCAAAGTTCATCAAAAGGTGATTTTAATTCAATCATTTTGGCACCCTAAAATAATATCAGCTGCCTTTTGCGGTAAGCTATACAAGTCTTCCGTATCTGCAAAATGTTGGGCATTTTTCACCCACTGTAAGCGCTTTTCAGTGTCTTCTAAAGCATTTTGTAATGCATGGTTAAGTTGTGATTGCGCAAAAGGTTCGCTAATAACAACCCCACATTGCGCTTTTTGAATAAATGGGGCATACCCACACACTTCAGTGACAATAATAGGTAACCCCGCCGTCATCGCTTCGAGTAATACGATACCCGCCGCTTCTTGGTAGGCCGGATGCATTAAGATATCGGCCGCAGCCATTAATTCTGCAATATCATTGCGCCCACTAAAGAAAGAGACTTGCTGACTAATGCCTAATGTGGCTGCTAGTTGCTGGTATTTAGCTGGTTTATCTTGACCTACCACCAGCAAATACGTATTTTTTTTGATATTTTCAGGCAGTGCAGCAAGGGCTTTCAACGTGCGGTCAACCCCTTTACGTTTAAAATCGGAGCCCACTTGCAGTAACAAAAATGCGGATTCTGAGATTTGGTTTTTTTGGCGATAAATACGCTTTGCATCCGCAATTTGCTTATCATATTTGCGATCCAGCGCTATCCCTGGTGGCAACATATGAAAACGCACATCTTCGGTTTGATAGTGTTTTTTGAAATGTGCAATTTGATGGGGTGTTAACATTAATAATTGAGTCGGCTTGCCCATTGCAAAAACCGCTTTTTCAAATGCCGCATAATGTTTATAACGCGGTGTTAGTTTATAGAAAAAGCCTTTTTCTTCAGCAACTTTCTGTGCATAACACACATCAGCGGCATAATAAATATCCAAACCAGGCATCTTATTAAAGCCGACAATACGGTCAACTGGATGCTGTTTGATATTTGCCAGCACCCAATCACAATACTGTGCATTTCGCCCATGGTTGGTACTGGAAGTAACGGGGACAATGACTATCTCAAACCCATCGGGCTTTTCGCCTTCCCACGATTGGGTATACACTCGCACATGATGGCCACGAGATTGGCATTCTGTTGCAATACGCAAAAAATCGCGCTGTAAACCGCCAAAAGGGAAGTATTTATACAAGCAAAATGCCAATTTCATGTTAATACCTTGTCATTTTTGAACGGATATTCATTGGCAACAATTTTTCAGTTGCTTTAATGACATCTGATGCAGGAATGATGGATAGATATTTTTTATTTCTGTCCAGTTCGTCCCGTGGCGGCATTGTTTCATAATCACCCGCCCAGAATTGCACCGCATTTTCTGTCCAAGGACGCCAAAATATATGGTTGGTTGCGCCAAAAAGGCAAACAATAGGTGTATTTACCGCAGCCGCAATGTGCATCGGAGCAGAATCAACGCCAATAAACAGTGCCGCATGAGCGATCAGCGCACCAAGTTCAGGGAACGTGGTTTTACCGGCTAATTCAACAACGGGTTTTGTTTGGCAACCATTCGCAATATGATCCACACAGTCAAGATCTTCTTTACTCGGCCCCGATGTTAACACCACTTGGTAACCACGAAGTTGTAGCGCATCAATAACCGCAGAGAACTTCTCATCATCCCAACACTTAAAAATTTGTCGTGCTGTTGGTTGAATAACCACATAACTACTGTGCACACCTAAGTCTAATAGCTTTTGGTCAATATTTTTCCAATCATCTTGTGTGTAAGACATCGTTAGATTTGTTTTAAGCTCTTTTAATTTTAAAGGCTTAAGCACAGAGAGATTGTTTAAAACAACGTGTTCCCCTTCTGGGACCGTTAAGTGCGTAAAACTGTTACGCCAATATTTAGAATCACGATGACCAAATTGGTGTGAGATTTTTGTTTCTGCCGGGATAGCACGCACCAGTAAACTGACCATCCACTGATCTGCCAAATTAACAACCAAATCGTATTTATTTTTACGCAGCGTTAGGAGCAATTTGATAAAATTGCATCCTTTTCTTATTCCGCTACTTTTTTTATTCGCTATCCCATATAGCGCATTAATTTCGCTATTTTCAGATAAAATAGGGCGCGTATCCTGATAAAGCAAAACATCAATTTCAGCATCAGGATATTGGTGTTTTAATGAGCTGATAACTGGCGTTGTCAGCAACATGTCCCCATGAAACCGCATCTTGATAACAAGAATTTTTTTAAACTGTTTTTTCACCAGGCACTCTTAGTCAGGTCTATATGTAAAATTAAAAAGACAATAGATATTTGACAATAAATATCATTATTAATTCAATGAATACTCTCTATGTTACTACTTTCAAGATAATGGTCATAGCCTCGCGTGCGCATATCTCTATTCAATTAAAATTTAGGCAAAAAAAAACTCAGCCAAGGCTGAGTTTTTAACGCAGAAAGCAAAATTATTTGATTTTTGCTTCTTTGTAGATCACATGCTTACGAACAACTGGATCGAATTTTTTCAGTTCCAGTTTTTCTGGCATTGTGCGCTTGTTCTTCGTGGTGGTATAGAAGTGACCTGTACCTTCAGAAGAAACCAGCTTGATTTTCTCGCGAATACCTTTAGCCATTTTTTAGCTCCTTAGTACTTCTCACCACGGGTACGCAGTTCAGCAAGAACAGCATCAATACCCTTTTTATCGATAACACGCATACCTTTAGCGGATACACGCAGTGTTACGAAACGTTTCTCAGACTCAACCCAGAAACGGTGAGAGTGCAGGTTTGGCAAAAAACGACGTTTGGTCGCGTTTAATGCGTGCGAACGGTTGTTGCCGCTCATTGGACGCTTGCCAGTAACTTGGCAGACTCGTGACATGTCTATTCTCCAAAAATCTAATCAGCTCGAGCTTTTTTGTTCTGGGTATGGCCGCCTCGTCAGGCTTAGGAGCCCATCTCAGCAAACTTTCATTGACTGAAAAAACCGTTTATACCTGAGTAAAAATTTACTGAGATAGGCCCTTCTCGCCAAACCCAAGATCCTTAAAGGTGGCGTAGTATACGCTTTCAATCGTTTTCACTCAAGCCCAACAGCGTAAAAGTTGTCATTTTTTAGACAAAAAAAATAATTTTATAACCATCCCCGTTCCACAAAAGAGACGCATTGCTTATGCCCGACCACAAAATGGTCAAGTAACTTCACCCCCATAATAGAACAAGCACTTTCAATCCGCTCAGTCACCTGCCTATCTGCCATACTTGGTTCAGGGTTACCTGATGGATGGTTATGGGCCAAAATGATTGAACTTGCATTCATTTTAATTGCAAAACGAATAATTTCTCTTGGATGCACTTCTACGCGGTTTAATGTGCCCTTAAACATTTCTTCATGGCAAATAATTTGATTTCGGGTATTTAAAAAAAGCACCACAAAAACCTCACGCTCTTGCCCCGCAAACAAATCAAGCAACCTCGATTTTAAACGGTCAGGCTCGCTTATCACATCTTCATGAAGAAATTGTTCTGAGAAAAAACGACGGGCTAGCTCACTGACCGCTTGTAGCTGGGTAAACTTGCAATTACCCATGCCTTTACATCCCATTAGCCGCGTATAGTCAGCTTGAATTAATAAATACAACGAACCAAATTCATTAATCAGGCGTTCCGCAAACTTTAAGACCGGTTCACCTTGGCTGCCAGTTCGTAAAAAAATGGCTAACAATTCGGCATCTGATAGCGCCGCTGCACCATAGGCCAATAGCTTCTCTCTTGGGGGTAAGTTTTGATATTCATCCATTATATTATCCATCCCTGAACGCTCTCCTACCACTTTTATTGCATTTTCAATAGAGCGCAATGGCGTGTATAAGGCTTTGCGTAGCGCTTCGCAAAAATAATAAGTTGATGCGAAATCGAGCGCGCCACCTAAACGCGCAATGTGGTAATATGCCGTTCATGTTGAGCAAAGCGGATAAAAATAATGAATCAACTATCACTATTGGGTAAACAGATAGTTATTGGTATCAGCGGGGGGATCGCCGCCTATAAAATCCCAGAACTGACGCGTCGCTTACGTGATCAAGGTGCAATTGTGCGTGTCGTGATGACTCAAGGCGCAAAGGCCTTTATTACCCCTCTGACTTTACAAGCCGTCTCTGGTCACCCGGTTGCTGACGACTTATTAGATCCTGCCGCTGAAGCGGCAATGGGTCATATTGAATTAGCTAAATGGGCAGATCTCATTATTTTAGCCCCAGCAACAGCGGACTTAATTGCTCGGCTTAATGCGGGTATGGCGAATGATTTACTCACCACAATTTGCCTTGCCAGTGCTGCACCGATCGCGGTTGTGCCAGCAATGAACCAACAAATGTATCGTGCTTATGCAACACAAGATAATTTAATCAGATTGAAACAACGCCAATATATGATTTGGGGACCCGCAGATGGGAGCCAAGCCTGTGGTGATATTGGTCCAGGTCGCATGATTGATCCACTCGACATTGTTCGTCTGGCTGGTGAATATTTCAATCCTAAGCTAGATTTACAAGGCATAAAACTGATGATCACCGCAGGCCCTACTCGCGAAGACTTGGATCCTGTTCGGTTTATCAGCAATCACAGTTCCGGAAAAATGGGGTTCGCTATCGCCCAAGCGGCAAGTCAACGAGGAGCCATAGTGACGCTAGTTGCAGGGCCTGTGAACCTAGAGACACCCATAGGCGTTAATCGGATTAACGTGGTAAGTGGCTTAGATATGTATGAAAAAGTGCACCAATCTGTCACTGAGCAAGATATTTTTATTGGCTGCGCGGCTGTTGCCGACTATCGAGCCAAGGTTGTCGCTGAAAATAAAATAAAAAAACAAGGGGATGAGTTTACGATCACACTTGTCAAAAACCCAGATATTGTGGCAAGTGTTGGCGCGCTTACAGAAAATCGCCCTTATGTGGTCGGATTTGCAGCGGAAACACAAAATGTGGAAGAATACGCACGACAAAAACGACAACAAAAACAATTAGATTTAATTTGTGCTAATGATGTTTCCCTTGCTGATAATGGGTTTAATAGCGACAACAACGCATTACACTTGTTTGATGCCAAAGGCGATACACGCTTGCCACATAGTAGTAAAATCGAATTAAGCCACTATTTACTTGACGAGATACTTCAACGTTATGAAAAAAATTGACCTAAAAATCCTTGATAGCCGTATCGGTAATGAGTTTCCTTTACCTACTTATGCAACAACAGGCTCAGCAGGCTTAGACTTACGCGCTTGCCTTGATGCACCTATTGATTTGGCACCAGGTCAAACAGAATTAATCCCAACAGGTTTGGCGATCCATATCGCGGATGAAAGCCTTGCGGCCGTTATTCTGCCTCGCTCAGGGTTAGGTCATAAACACGGCGTTGTACTCGGAAACCTTGTCGGCCTTATTGATTCAGATTATCAAGGCCAACTGATGGTTTCTGTTTGGAACCGTGGTGATAAAACCTTCACTGTGGAGCCTGGTGAACGTATGGCACAAATGGTTTTTGTTCCTGTTGTTCAAGCTGAATTTAATCTCGTTGATGATTTTGATGCAACCGAACGTGGTGAAGGTGGATTTGGCCATTCGGGTCGCCAATAAATAAAATATATTGATATTTAATATGCTATATAGAACCTGTTTTAGGTTCTATATTTATCAATTAAAACAATCAGTCGCATATTACCAAACAGAAAAATTGCTCAAAATTTACTTATACTCTCTATATTTTTAAACCTATTTTGCTCTGTAAGTCTCTTTACTCAGAGCGAAATTTTGGATAGTTTGTTTTGCTGTTTTAGCAGGGGTCTTATTAGACATGGCAGAAAAAACGACAACACAAAAACGTAACAGACGTGACGAGATCTTACAGGCTCTTGCGTTAATGTTAGAAAGTAGTGATGGTAGCCAACGCATTACGACTGCAAAACTTGCAGCCACCGTTGGTGTTTCAGAAGCAGCGTTATATCGGCATTTTCCCAGTAAAATGAAAATGTTTGATAGCCTTATCGGGTTTATTGAGGACTCGTTGGTTTCACGCATCAATCTGATTTTAAACGACGAAAAAGATACCATCATCAGAATTAAATTGATGTTAGCGTTAATATTAGGGTTTTCAGAGAAAAATCCTGGCTTAACGCGTATAATGACCGGTCATGCGCTTATGTTTGAACAAGACAGGCTGCAAGACCGTATTAACCAGTTGTTTGAGCGTATTGAATCCCAATTGCGCCAAGTGTTAAAAGAGAAGAAAATACGTGATGGTCATGGTTTTGTTCATGATGAATCGCTACTTGCTTCTCAGCTGCTCGCTTTTTGCGAAGGCATGTTATCGCGCTTCGTGCGTTCCGAATTTCGTTACCGACCAACCGTCGAGTTTGAAGCGCGCTGGCCTTTAATTTTAGCTCAGTTACAATAACCAATTATTAGTACTACTCACCCCGCCCGTTTTTTTGGGCGAGGGGATTTTTTTAAATACCGTATTGCTCACGATACGCTTTCATCGCCGCTAAATGCACTTCCATACCTTCTTGTTCAGAAAGATACGTAATCAAATCATTCATGGTAATAATTGAATGCACTTTACAGCCATAGTCACGCTCAACCTCTTGTACCGCTGAGATTTCACCTTTCCCTTTCTCTTGTCTATCTAAGCACAGTAAAACACCATTCAATGTTGCTTTCTGTTGCTTTATGATTTCCATCGATTCACGGATTGCTGTCCCCGCTGTTATCACATCATCAACCACAAGCACACGACCTTGTAGAGGGCTCCCCACTAACATTCCCCCTTCACCGTGATCTTTGGCTTCTTTACGATTAAAGCAGTATGGCATATCGATATCATGATGCTCTGCCAGTGCGACTGCCATTGTGGTGGCAATTGGAATACCTTTATAGGCAGGTCCAAAAATCACATCACACGCTATCGCACTCTCTTGCAGTGCTTGCGCATAAAAACGACCGACAAGTGCCAAATCACGTCCGGTATTAAATAACCCCGCATTAAAAAAGTATGGGCTTTTGCGACCTGATTTCAGCGTAAACTCACCAAATTTCAGTACCTGTTTTTTCATGGCAAGTTCAATAAAATCGCGCTGATAGGCTTTCATTGGTCATTCTCCTCATTGATGACTGTTTTGTATGTCTAACGTCTTTGTGCTGATGAATTTATAGGTCAATCAGCAGGTATAAAAAAGGCGACTTTTCAGCCGCCTATTCAAAAATTAACTTATTTCAGCGCTTCTCGCTGAGCTTCAAAAATGGTATTTAGCCCCGTTTTGGCTAATGCTAACAAGGCAAGTAATTCCTCATGGCTAAACGGTTCACCTTCCGCTGTACCTTGTACTTCAATCATACGACCATCATCCATCATAACGACGTTCATGTCCGTTTCCGCCGCAGAATCTTCAACATATTCAAGGTCGCAAAGTGCTTCTTGATTAACGATCCCGACAGAAACCGCAGCAACCATCGACTTGAGAGGGCTTTTCGCAATTTTCCCCTCAGCCACCATATGATTCAGTGCATCCACCAGTGCCACACAAGCCCCTGAGATAGCAGCGGTGCGTGTACCACCATCCGCTTGGATAACATCACAGTCTAAAGTAATGGTGAACTCGCCTAATTTTTTTAGATCAACGGCTGCACGTAATGAACGCGCAATTAAACGTTGAATTTCCATTGTACGACCCGTTTGTTTACCACGAGCGGCTTCACGCTGATTGCGGGAATTTGTTGCACGGGGTAGCATGCCATACTCTGCGGTTACCCAGCCTTGGCCTTGACCTTTTAAAAAGCGAGGTACCCCCTCTTCTACCGTTGCATTACATAACACCTTAGTGTCGCCAAACTCAATAAGAACAGAGCCTTCTGCGTGCTTTGTATAATTGCGCGTGATGGTAATTGGACGCATTTGGTCCGCTTTTCTATCTGCTGGGCGCATGGTGTTATCTCCGTTATCAACTCAAATTGGGACGCATTATACGTCCTTAAAACGATAATGCCTATCCTGTCATCTCTCATAGCGCTATAATCCCATTATCTTATCGATAATAGGAACGAATTATGATCCGTAGTATGACCGCTTTTGCCCGCCGTGATATCAAGGGTGAATGGGGGAATGCGGCCTGGGAGCTGCGTTCCGTAAACCAACGTTATTTAGAAACGTATATCCGTTTACCTGAGCAATTCAGAAGCCTTGAACCGGTTATTCGCGAGCGTCTTCGTTCTCGTTTAACACGCGGAAAAGTGGAGTGTAATCTGCGTTTTGAATTAGACGGTGCTAACCGTAGTGAACTCATTCTCAATGAGCAATTAGCCCGTCAATTAATTAGTGCCGCAAATTGGGTTAAAAATTACAGTCATGAAGGTGAAATTAACCCATTAGAAATTTTACGTTGGCCGGGAGTTATGTCCGCTGGCGAGCAGGATTTGGATGCCATCAGCGAGCAATTAATGGTCGGCTTAGATGAAACCATCGACGCCTTTATCCAAAGCCGTGAAGCCGAAGGGGCTTCATTGCATGCGTTAATTGAGCAACGCCTTGATGCTGTTTTAGTTGAGGTAGCAAAAGTCCGTAAACATATGCCAGAAATTCTGCAATGGCAACGTGAACGCCTGCAAAGCAAGCTCGAAGAAGCTGAAATTCAAGTGGATAATAACCGCTTAGAACAAGAGCTTATTTTGCTTGCTCAACGTATTGATGTTGCAGAAGAATTGGACAGATTAGAATCCCATGTTAAAGAAACTCGTAATATCTTAAAGAAAAAAGACGCTAATGGTCGCCGCCTTGACTTTATGATGCAAGAGTTTAACCGTGAATCGAATACGCTGGCCTCAAAATCGATTAATAGTGAAGTGACGAATTCCGCAGTTGAGCTTAAAGTCTTAATCGAGCAAATGAGAGAACAGATCCAGAATATTGAATAACATCTTTATGGGCTGTTAATCTTTGATAGCTGACACCCCCCTTGCTCTTCACAAGGGGGGTTTTATTATTTAACAATAAAAAATGCAAAGCGATTAAGAATTTCACTAATGAATATAATAATGCAAGCAAGGGTAATTATTTGAGTACTTGCAATAAACGTCACCGACCGATTTTTCCATGCCTGATATCCCAAGAGTAAAATACCAATAATTCCCCAGCTCCACGCAGACAAACGAAGGAGAAAAGTGCCTGTATAGGCTATTTCAGGAGATTGCGGAAATGTAATGGCATTTGAATTAATCACAATGTTCGATAACCACTCTAAATAAAATGGTTGCACAGTCATTCGAATGACGAAAGCAAGAAATATCACTAATAATGCACTGACAACTAACTTATTCGTTAATTCTACACTAATCAAAGTACGGCTTCTTTTAGTCGTCAATCCTAGGGCAATGGCTCCGCCAGTCGCGAAAACTGAACCAAAGAACATAAAGTATGTATTGACATGCATCCACGTCACCATCGAGGTATTAAAATATAAAGACGCCATACAATAAATATCGATAAGCCCCAGTAAACCAATCAATGCAAGAATAGTGTTGTTCATTCTCCCTTTGATCAAAACAACTAAAGTGTATAAACACAATGCGCCAAGATACACAGCAGCAAATACAACTTCACGGCTTAACCAAGACGATGAAATATGGCGAAGGGCATGAAATGCATTCCATGGATACCCCATATGTAACGTTGAAGCTAATAGCCCCAAACATCCGAGAATAGCTGCAAGGATTAAAACTGGCTTCATGATGGTAGTGGATTGTTGAGTCCCCACTTCTTTTTCAATCCAGCAAAAATACAGTGCGCTAAATATCACTACACCCACAGAGCTTTGTACTAATAGGGTGAATGCAACAAGTGGCCATTCGCTCATAATGCGTTTTCTCCTTTATCGATAGCACCAGAGTGAGGCTTGATCACTAAATTGGGCTGTGTAATATCTGCATCTGGAAGGCCTTGAACTTGGCTCAAGTGACCATATTTTTCTCTTAGCATTTTTATTGGGCCAAATTTGATGGCATTCAGTGGGCAAGTATCGACACAAATTGGATTTTGCCCCTTAGCGAGCAGATCAACACAAAAATCGCACTTAGACATTTGTCCTGTTTGCTCATTAAGCTGTGGTGCGCCGTAGGGGCAAGACCATGAACAATATCCACAGCCAACACATTTGCTGGTATCAACGCGCACAATGCCATCACCATCACGTTTATGCATCGCTGTCGTCGGGCAGTTTTTAACGCAAATCGGGTCATCGCAGTGATTACAAGAGATGGTTAACGTATATGAAAAGACATTATTCACGTAACCACCTTGACCATTAGGTGCAAAACCGCCACCTTGCACTTCATAAATACGGCGAAAACGGCGACCTACCTCAAGATCATTTTTATCTTTACAGGCGACTTGGCAGGCCTTGCAACCAGAACAACGTGATGAATCAATAAAAAACCCCAATTGTTCGTCACTGACAGAGGCATATTCTCTAAAATCACTCATACTTTTGCGACCTCAACTAAAACCGTTAAATGCGAATTACCGTGAGCAAGGGGAGTCATACGCGTTGATGTTAAAACGTTAGGGCAACCACCGTGGTCGATGCCGTCTTTATCTGGGTTCCACCAGGCTCCAGCTTGCATGCCAACAACGCCAGGAATAATGCGCTGAGTCACGAGAGCAGGGATTTGTGTAATTCCGCGGTCGTTGAAAATTCGCACCATATCACCGGTTTTGATATCTCTTTGTTGCGCATCGATAGGGTTGATCCACAACTCTTGTCGTTGTACTTCCTGTAGCAGTGGGTTGGAGTATTGCGTGGAGTTAGCGCGATTTTTGCCTTTCCATGTCAACATTTGTAGGGAATATTTCTCAGTTAATGGGTCTTCTGGTCCTTCAATAGCAGGGACATAATGAGAAAGAGCAGGAATATCAGGATTGTCCATGTCATAGAGACGTTTAGAAAATAGTTCAATCTTACCTGAAGGTGTAGGAAAGGGGTTATTATCAATATCTTGAATATTTTTCTCAAACGCAACAAAACCGATATCTTTAAAAAGATAGCGGCGTGATTTGACTAATTCATCAAAGGTTGGAAAATCCGGTCTATCAGGGAATCTCGCTTTATTAACATTAACAAGATGTTCAATCCATTGTTTCTCGGTACGATTTTCGGTAAACGCTTCTTTGACACCCATTTTTTCGGCAACGTCGGTGATCCATTCATAATCGGAGCGACGCTCAAAATCAGGCTCAATGACTTTTTCAGATAAAATAAAATAGCTTCCGGTACCCCATGTATCGCCAATATTCCAGCGTTCCATAAAACTGGTTTCGGGTAATACAAGGTCGGCATATTTTGCTGAAGGTGAAAGGTAGAGATCACTCGAAACAATAAACTCAACTTTTGATTCATCGGCTAATAATTTTGCAGCCGCATTCACATCTGGATTCTGATTAACCAAATAGTTGCCCGCGAGAGAGAAGATCATTTTAATATTGGTATCAAGTTTATCAGCGCCCAATAAACCATCTTCTGGTCGCACTTTGCTAGCATCTTCAACAGCTTGCATCCAGTTCATAATAGAGATTTTGGCTTTAATCGGATTTTCACCAATATCAGGGCCATGCATCGATTGGCGGTTACCAATCCCACCATAACCTGCCGCCCATGCGCCGCGCTTGCCAACATTGCCTGTAATTGCCGCTAATAAGGTTGAACCACGAGCACTACGCTCACCACAGATATGGCGCTGTGGTCCCCAGCCTTGGATCAGTGCAGCTGGTTTTGTCATCGCATATTCACGGGCAAGCTGACGGATTGTATTTGCGGGAACCTTAGTTATTTTTTCCGCCCATTCAGGTGTTTTATGAATGCCATCTTTTTTGCCCATTAGATAGGCGACTAAAGATTCATTTGCTGGAACACCTTCAGGCATGTTCTCCTCATCAAAACCAATAACATACTTATCAATGAATGGCTTATCATGTAAGTTTTCACTGACAATCACATACATCATGGCATCTAGAAGCGCGTTATCTGTCGTTGGTAATAATGGTATCCACTGATCGGCTAAAGATTGTGCTGTATCTGAATAGCGAGGATCGACAACAATAAACTTGGTGCCATTATTCTTCATTTTTTGAAAATAGTGATTGGTATGGCCAAAAACGGTTTCGTTTGGATTATGGCCCCACAAAATAACTAAGGGGGTATTTTCTAGTGTATCTAAAGAACTTCCTGAACGTGAGGTACCATAAGTGTAGGGAGTTGCTTTTACCGTATTACCTAAGCTGACAGAATGGTAATAAGGCAAATACCCGCCTGTGAGATTAAATAATTTCTTCATCATGGTATCACCAGAGAAAATGCCCCCAGTGACGGCGGTATTTACCGTAAGAAAACGGCTGGCTGCACCATATTTTTCGGTTAAACGGGTGATATTTTCAGCGATGATGGTGGTTGCTTCATCCCATGAAATACGCTCAAACTTACCTTCACCACGCTGACCAATTCGCTTCATTGGGTATTTCAAGCGGTTCGCATCGTAAATAAACTTGCGGTAGCCTCTACCACGAACACAGGCTCGCATGATAGGCATAGTTTCATCCAGTTCATTATCTGGGCGGGTTGTGATACGAGTCACTACGCCATCTTTGACGTGTGCGCGAATATCACATTTTCCACCACAGTCAAAAGTACTGCATGTGGCCACCACGTCTGTACCGTCATCTAACACATTTGTAATGGGGATCTGAGTCGTTTGTGCTTTTACATTGCTTGAAATAAAAGGCAAGCTGATGAGTGCCGCACTCGTTTGCACGAAATGACGGCGACTAACTGAAAACGCACCAGTTTCTTGCAAATTTCCATTTGTTATTTTTCTAGACATAGCATTCTCAAAAAAGATGATTTGGATTCACCGTCATGATAGGAATAGGGTTGTTAAGCCTTATTGATTAATATCAATACTACTTTAGTGGTGGGCGTTTATCTGGAAATTGGGAAATAGCGTGATACAACCTGCGAAAATATGATGTGAAAGTGTTTCTCGTTAGCATTTAGTTATAGTAAAAATCAAATAACTATTCACAATAATGATAAACATAATTTGTTATCGGCAAGTTGGAAAAGCCAGAAGATCAATATATTGAATTTCGCCTGATAACACAGAGTGGATGAATATTTAACCTCACTTAATGTCTATCATTTCCAATGAAAAAGTAGTGCCCCTCTTTTTCAGAAATCCGCATAACCATTTGATTAACATCATTAATTACCTGATAATTGATTCATTATTTAAAAATATGAGCTCGCTCATAAATTCACCAATTGTTTTGATTTCAATCACAGATAGCAAAACAGATCTTTGACAGGCCAATAACGGGTTATTAACATACATCTTGTATACAAGATGAATTCAATATAAATACAACAAAATTAATGACCTCTACAGACCAATAAAAAGGTAAGACTATGTCATACAAAGACTCTGTGATAGCACCTACCGCGAAAGACTCACCAGGGCGTTTACGTTGGGGATTAGCCGCCATATTTTTTATCATCGGTTTAATTGCTTATATGGATCGCGCCAATATTTCCATTGTGGCTGAACATATGATGACCGATTTAGGTATGAGTAAAGTCCAATTTGGTTTTTTAGGCGCGTTATTTTCTCTCGGCTATGCATTAGCGCAAATTCCCAGTGGGATATTGGCGGAGCGATTTGGTAGCCGATTAATCGCCACTATTAGCTTATATATTTGGTCCGCGTTTACCATTCTAACTGTTGTTGCGCCTACTTATCTCTGGTTATGTATCGTTCGTTTTCTCTTTGGCGTTGGTGAAGCTCCCTTGTACCCCTCAAATGCGGTTTTTAATACTTGGTGGTTTCGCCAAAATGAAAAAGCCAGAGCTGCAAGTTTCTTATTAGCGGGCTCCTATTTTGGTCCAGTCATCGCACCGACCCTGACTGTTTTCATTATGATTTCTTTCGGTTGGCACGCTGTTTTCTATATCTTTGGTGTTATTGGCATCTTAATTGGCTTGATCTGGTACTTCTGTGCTCGTAACAAGCCAGAACAGCATCCTAAGATCTCACAAAGCGAAATCGCATTTATACAAAGCGGTCGAACAATCAGTGAACATGGCGGTGAGGATGTCAAAGCACCATGGCGTAAGTTTATGAAAGAAGGTCCGTTTTGGGCCGTTGGTTTTCAATACTTTTTTGTCGTTTATATGACCACGTTATTCATGATTTGGCTCCCGACTTACCTTCAAGAAGCCCGTGGTTTTTCATTAACACAGATGGGAGTCGCTGCAAGTTTCCCTTGGTTAGCCATCTGTATTGCCGTACTTACCGCAGGATCCATATCTGACTGGTTACTCAACAAGGGTTACTCCCAATTAGTGGCGAGAGGTTATATCGCTATCACCGGTTTCATCCTGTTTATTGTTGGTATTTGTGGTGCAGCTCAAACAGAAAGCGCCGTTGCAAGTGTTGTTTGGCTCACCCTTGCGCTGGGTTCTTTAGGCCTGCCCGTTGTTACATCATGGGCGATCGCGGCGGATAAAGGTCGTCAATACGCAGGCTCCGTAAGCGGGTGGATGAATCTCTGGGGTAACCTTGGCGGTGTTATCTCCCCTATTTTATGCGGTTGGCTGGCTCAATACTTTGGATGGACAGTCGCCTTACTTTTCAATGTGATACCTATTAGCTTAGCGATTATTTGCTGGTTTTTCATTCAACCTGATAAGCCTTTAGCGGCTGCTGTAAGCCAAGATTAGTTTTACTCATATTCTGAACAATATAACGATTAAAGGTGCCTTATGTTTACATTAAATCCTCGTGTTACCTGTTTTAGCCAAGAAGTCATCGAAAGCTGCCGTGATGTTTGTCCATCAACAATTGGCCATATGACTGATTTTGGTTTTATCAAAACACTGCGCCCACAAATTGAAAAGGCGCAATTTATTGGTCCGGCAGTGACGGTACGTATTCCGCATATGGACTCTTCTGCGGTACATAAAGTTTTTGATATCGTTCAAGAAGGCGATGTGGTTTGCATTGATATGTCTGGAGACTATGATCGCGCCTGTTGGGGTGAGATGGTGTCCTACATGGCTCGAGCAAAAAAAATTGCAGGTGCAGTTATCGATGGTTGTGTCACTGATATTAAAGCGTTACGGGAGATAGGGGTTCCTGTCTTTGCTCGTAAAGTCAGCCCGCTAACGACTCGGATCTTAGGTATCGAAGGGGCAATCAACGTACCAATCAGTGTGGATGGCGTCACTATCCACCCAGGGAATTTAATTATTGCGGATGGGGATGGCATTTTAGTGGCAGATGAAGTGACATTACAAGAATACCGCCAACGAGCACTTAATGCTCAACATGCTGAAATTGATGTGAAAAAGCGTATCGATGCAGGTGAAACCTTAGCGGCTATTTCGGGCGCTGCAAAATTTTTCGAATAAGGAGGGAATATGAAAGTTGCCATTGCACAATTAGCCAGCAGCCCCAACAAAGAACAGAATTTGAAAAAAGCGTGTGAGGCTATCCAAAAAGCTGCTCAAGGCGGTGCGGATTTACTACTATTACCTGAGATGTTTATGGCATTTGTTCCCGCTGATAGCGGTATTAGCTATGCGGAGGTTGCAGAGCCTGTTGATGGCCCTTTTGTCACGCAGTTGGCAAAAACCGCTCAACAATATGGCATTTATGTGATTTGTGGAATCTATGAAAGTGCCCCGAATGAGCCGAAAAGAGCATTCAACACGACAATTATGTTGAACCGCCAAGGTGAGCTTATTTATCACTACCAAAAAACTCATCTGTACGATGCCTTCTCATATCAGGAATCCCTCAACATTATTCAAAGTAATAATGCGTTAAAACCTGTGGAAACTGAATTTGGCAAGATTGGCGTTTTAGTTTGTTATGAACTACGTTTCCCAGAAGTTGCTCGAAAACTGACCTTAGCAGGCGCGGATCTTATACTGGTACCCACTGCATGGGTAAGTGGGCCCCTTAAAGAGGAACACTACCAAACTTTAGTCAAAGCACGCGCTTTGGAGAATACAATCCCTGTCTGCGCATGTGACCAAACTGGTAATATTTTTATAGGCCGTAGCCTTGTTTGTGATGCGCTTGGCGTAACCATTGCCTCTGCTGGCTACGATGAAACACTCTTTTTTGCTGAAATATCAACGCAGCATACCGCAGAAACGCGAGAAAAATTACCTTGCATGCAAAACCGACGCCCTGAGCTGTATTAGTCTAAAAAACTGGCAAGGACGCTGGTTTATTCAACACATCAAGCTCAATTACTCATCAAAATTTAACCGCCCCCTAAATAATATAAAACTAGTGCATTGCTTGTATACCAGTCTATTCCTTTCTATACTCACTGAAATTTCTACTTTTAACACAAGATCCTCATGAAAGATAAACCACTCAGCCAACAAGCCTATACGGCAATTAAGCACAAAATTCTCAGTAAGCAGTTTGGCGAAGAAAGCTACACCTCCGAGAACAGTTTAGTTGAAGAGCTTGGTATGAGCCGCACACCAATTCGTGAAGCACTGTATCAGTTGCAAAACGAAGGTTTAGTTAAAATTATTCCTCGTAAAGGGGTGTTTATCCAAAAACTTTCTTTAAAAGAAACCCGGGATAATTATGATTTACGCTTAGCCATTGAGTCTCATGCCATTAAGCTTGTCCGCGATTATTTGACAGAGGAACACTTTGCTTATTTAAACGCCATTATTGAAAAGCAAAAAGACCTGCTTGCTGAAAATAATTACCAAGGTTGGGTGAAAGAAGATGAACGCTTTCATCGATTTTTTTTAGAGTTACTCGATAACACTGTCTTTTTAGATTTAGCAGATAATATTCGCCAGCGTGTTTATTTTCAGCCAGACCCTATTTATCGCAATGAATATTATTGTGAGTCTACACGTCAACATCAGCTACTTGTCGAACAGTTGCAGAAAAAAGCGTTCAGTCAAGCGGAAGAAACACTGACAGAGCATATTTTACGCGGCAAGCGTAACTATGTTTAGCGTTGAGTTGCGCCAAAAAGAAAAAGCCAAATTCATGGCTTTAAGGTTGTTGACAAAGTGGGATAGCTATCGCAAATGCTATTTTAACGACTCAAGCTAATGTGGTGGTTTGCGGTGGAACCTTAACACCCAAAAATCATTTCTTTGAGATGATGAAAGAGTCCTAATTGTCTGCATTTCCTCATATTCAAACCCGTATTTATGCTGCTAATGATTCTTATGAAATTGTCGCACAAGGTGCTGGAGGGATGGTGATGGAAAAATACCTCTCGGATTAACCTATCCTTTCATTAACAGGGATAGCGTGTAGAATAAATTCACTATTTTATGCTCTATCACGCTAAATGAGGGGATCATGACTGAATTTGAACACATCAACGACACGATAAAATCACAGATATTACAGCAAATTCATCGCCAATCCCCACTAGTGCATTGCATGACTAATGATGTGGTCCAAACCTTTACAGCGAATGTGCTATTAGCGCTCGGCTGTTCCCCTGCCATGGTAATAGAGCCTGAAGAAGCTGAGCAGTTTGCTGCAATGGCGAACAGCTTATTAATTAATGTAGGTACCCTTACAGCGGATAGGCAGCACGCCATGCAACGTGCGGTACACAGTGCAAATAGTGCAGGCACTCCTTGGGTTCTTGACCCTGTTGCCGTTGGCGCTTTAACTTTTCGTACTCGTTTTTGCCATGAATTACTGGCACTTAAACCTGCGGCTATTCGTGGTAATGCATCAGAGATCATGGCATTAGCAGGCGCTAGCCTTGGTGGTCGGGGAGTGGATTCACAAAATTCCACAGACGACGCCCTTCCCGCCGCACAGTCACTGGCCAAACAAGTCGACACGATAATCGCCATCAGTGGTGAAATCGATTATATCACTGATGGTGCACGCACAATGGCTATCGAAGGTGGCGATATTTTGATGACGCGTGTGGTTGGTACAGGGTGCGCACTCTCTGCCGTGGTTGCCGCTAGCTGCGCGCTTTCCGGGGATAGACTACAACATGTTGCGACCGCTTGCGCTCTTATGAAACAAGCGGGAAAAACCGCAACACAGCACTGTCGTGGCACGGGCAGTTTTATTCCAGAATTTTTGGATGCACTTTATCAATTAAATCAGTAAGTTTGCAAAAAAGAAAACTCAGTTACATTATAACCGAGTTTTCTTACCTCTGAGTTTTCTTGACCAATGGCGGAATTTATCCCTAAAGCGAATAAACCGATAAGCCCAATTTTTTTTGTCCGGTTCAATACCATAAAAACGTTTTAACGCAATTAAATCATTGGCTTTACATATTGTTAAGTTGCCATAATCAGACAAATCAATGACTTTCAGCCCATCATCTGTTAGAACAAAATTACCCGCATGAATATCATTAGAGGATAAATCATAATGATGGAGCTGCTTAATCACTGATTTTATTGCAGGATAATAAGGCGTTAAATCATCAAATTGAGATAACACCGTTCCCTCAACATATTCCGCAATAATCCACGTTTCAACCGATTCTCGGCATTGCATTTTTTCCGCGACAAAATAGATATCATTGGTGACATTGCAGCCCTGATTTTGTGCTGAAATTAACCGCATAAATAGGCGAGAATAAAACGGACCGGATAACATACGCATCACCCGCTTTTCAATGCGCTTATCTCGCTCTTTTTCACATTTGATAATATAGCTTCGACCATCAAGTTGAATGCGCGCAACACTTCGCTCCGCATTGCCACTACCTAAATCTTTGCCAACAATCTTCCCATCGATATAGTCATTCACGACTTGCCAAAAATCAATCTCCCCCGCTCTTTGGTAAGTCGTGAAGTCGTCTCTTTGCTTTTTTATAATTTTTTGCATGACAACAACACCCGTTTTTTAATCAATCGGCGGATGCTAGCAAATGAACAAAGACATTTCTTAACGATTCTTGCAAAAAGCGGTTTAAAGATAGAGATATTGCGGGGTATCGCACAGAATGAGAGGTAGTTAAGGAAAGATATGGCAAAAAATAGGCTGGCAAGTTGCCAACCTATTCTTACCATCATTGCTTAATCATTACCAAATAAGTCACGGGTATAGACTTTATCGGCCACATCTTCGATTTCAGGCACCATGCGGTTGGCCAAAATAATGTCGCATTGAGCTTTAAATTCCGCCAAGTCATTGACCACTTTTGAACGGAAAAACTCGGTTTCCTTCATCACCGGCTCATATACCACTACTTCAATGCCTTTAGCCTTGATGCGCTTCATGATCCCCTGTACCGCCGAAGCACGGAAGTTGTCCGAGCCTGCTTTCATCACTAACCGATAAACCCCCACTTTACGTGGCGCTTTAGCAATAATCGCATCAGAAATAAAGTCCTTACGGGTGCGGTTGGATTCGACGATGGCGTTAATCAGGTTATTCGGTACGTCATCGTAGTTGGCGAGCAACTGCTTAGTATCTTTCGGTAAACAATAACCGCCATAACCGAACGATGGGTTATTATAGTGGTTACCAATACGTGGGTCTAAAGAGACGCCTTCAATGATTTGGCGAGCATTTAAACCGCGGCTTTCTGCATAGGTATCCAGCTCATTAAAGTACGCAACACGCATCGCTAAGTAGGTGTTAGCAAATAACTTGATAGCTTCCGCCTCCGTGCCATCCGTAAATAGCACAGGCACATCCTTCTTGATCGCCCCTTCCAGCAGTAAGTCAGCAAAAATTTGAGCGCGCTCAGAACGCTCTCCCACCACAATACGAGACGGGTGCAGGTTATCCCACAATGCGCGCCCTTCACGTAAGAACTCTGGAGAGAAGATGACGTTGCTGTAGCCAAACTCTTCACGTAAACGGGCAGTAAAACCCACAGGAATGGTGGATTTGACGATAATCGTGGCTGCTGGATTGATTTCATTCACATCATGAATGACGGATTCCACTGATTGGGTATTGAAATAGTTGGTTTTTGGGTCGTAATCCGTCGGGGTGGCGACAATCACGTACTGCGCCCCCGTATAGGCTTCAACTTTATTTTCAGTGGCACGGAAGTTGAGTGTTTTTTCCGTTAAAAACTGTTCAATTTCCGCGTCGACAATCGGTGATTGATGGTTGTTTAACATCGCCACTTTTTCAGGAATGATATCCACTGCCACCACTTCGTGGTGTTGTGACAGTAACATGGCGTTAGATAGACCGACGTAGCCAGTCCCTGCGATTGCTATTTTCAAACTTGCCTCTCAAATCCTACTACGGATATTACAGGTTATTGATATTATTGATGGTAATAAGAACGATACCAATCAACAAACGCCTGAACACCCTGTTCAATAGAAACCTGTGGGCGATAACCTGTTACCTTAAACAGGTCTTCAGTATCTGCCCAAGTGGTGTATACATCCCCAGCCTGCATCGGTAAAAAGTTTTTAATCGCTTCTTTACCAAGGGCTTTTTCTAATGCAGAAATAAACTCAATCAGTTTCACGGGTTGCCCATTACCAATATTATAGATGCGATACGGGGCACTGCTTTGTGCGGGCGATGCCGAATGATTGTTAGGGTCTGCTTGAGGGATTATATCGGAAATTCGGATCACACCTTCCACAATATCGTCAACAAAAGTGAAATCACGGCTGAGATTGCCGTTATTATAAACATCGATAGGTTCACCCGCTAAAATCGCTTTGGTAAATTTAAATAACGCCATGTCAGGACGCCCCCATGGTCCATACACCGTAAAGAAGCGCAGGCCAGTTGTCGGCAACTGGTAGAGGTGCGAATAGGAATGGGACATTAATTCATTGGCTTTCTTTGTGGCTGCATACAGCGAAATCGGGTGATCCGTTGGCATATCGGTAGTAAACGGTGTCTTGTCAGTCACACCGTACACAGAACTGGAGGAGGCATACACCAAATGCTTCACTTTAGCCTGACGGCAGCCTTCCAAAATCGAGAGATGGCCTGTTAGGTTACTGTCTGCATAGGCAAATGGGTTTTCTAACGAGTAACGCACGCCCGCTTGCGCGGCAAGGTGAATAACCCTATCGAACTGCTCTTGAGTACACAATACCCTAACTGTTTCACGATCCGTTAAATCGAGATGAATAAAGCGAAATAAAGGGTGCTGTTCTAATAAATGTAAGCGAGATTGTTTAAGCCCCTGATCGTAATAGGCATTTAGGTTATCAATCCCAACGACTTCATGCCCATTTTCCAATAAGCGCTGACATAGCCTAAAACCAATAAAACCTGCACTTCCCGTGACCAAGTATTTCATATTTATTGTCTTCTAGCGTTAAACCATTCACAAAGCTCAAAAGAGCACCAAATACACAAAAAAATTAACTTAATTTAAGACAAAAAAAACAGAGAATGGTTTTATGGTTAAAACAATAATGCGTAAAAAAGTAGAAAACCTTAAGAAAACATTAATATTTCAAAAGGTTAAATAGAAAAGGCCGCCGGATTATTAAAACCTGCGGCCAATAGTCACAATTTATTGCGCGTCGTTTTTATCTGCGGCTTCTAGTGTACGGTAAACATAATTCCGATAACTGTCTAAAAGCTTCTGGTCTTCGCAATCATTTAATTTGCCATCACATAAATGGCGCATTTTGATATTTGCTTCATAGAATGGAGAAACCTTTAAGTTGGCTCTTTCTAGTAAAATTCCACCTAAAAATGAAATATCTGTTAATGCACCTGTTTTGATCGCCGTGCCCGATTTTAAATTATCCCGCAGCGTAAATTGTGTTAAATAAGCAGGGGATGAAAATGGCGAATCATACTGATTTAAACTAATGCCCGGTTGATGGTCACCAAAATACAAGAACATGAGGGGGCGATCACGCTTATCAATAAACTCGGCGAAATCGCGTATTGCACCATCGGATGCCATAATTTTTTCCATATAGTGGCTAAATTCGCCAGCGGCATCTTTATGTTTAATTTTCTCTTTTATGCCAAAATCATCACTATGCGTTTCTTTATAAGGGCCGTGCTCATACATGGTTAGTGAGAAAATAAAAACTGGCTTATCTGTTTCTTTCGCTAAGATTTCTTTGACATATTTCAGCATGTCATCCGTACTGATAGTCCATAAATTATCTTGTAATTTACCAGGGTAACCTAGCTCCTGTGGTTGAATAATTCTATCCACCCCTAATGTTTCATATGCATGACCTGAATGGTAAGCCCCTTTATTAAATGGGGTAAGCACAACAGTATAATAACCATTGGCTTTCATCTCTTTAAATAGGCTGTTTTTCAGGTTGTCGACAATAAAGTAAAACACGCCACTTTTTTGTGCGCCGAAATCATCACTATTTAACCCGGTTAAGGCGGAGAACTCGGATAACCAAGTACCGCCACCAAAGGTTTGGACTCGCATTTGACTATGGGCAACCACTCCTGCATCTTGCTGGAACATAAATAAATTAGGGAGTTTTGTACCTTCGGGTAAATCATAAATATGCGGGTCAACTGTGGATTCTTGCAGTAATAGAACGATATCAGGTTTTTCTGATGATACATTATTTTCTAATGATACTGTCGCTGCTTTTTCAATAAAATAATCAGCGGAACCTGCAAACTCGGGGGATTTATAACTGGAGTTTTTAGCGGACATAATAATATTAGTGACCGTTCCTCGCCCTTTTGGTAATGTTTGAGACCATCGATCATAATAATGGGCGCTGGCAAAGTCAGCACCAAAATAACCAATAATAACAAGCAACAAACCTAAGATACGTGGGAGTTTCGATTTACTCGCCTTAATTAAACGCCAACTAATAACGCCATTAATTACTAATAAAATTAATAACCCAGCTAATGCCACAGCAGCCAACCAATAATGGCTTAAAGTCCCCATATTGGAGGTATCTGTCATGATATTAATATCAGAGAAGAAAAGCTGTTCTTTATAGTAATGGACTTTTAACTGATTTAGGAATTTTATGATAATAAATAAAGTGCTAGTAATCGCTACAGAGAATAACCAGCGCGCAGTTAATACCATTAAAATACCGAATAAAACGGCATATACACTGACCGATATTAGCACAGGATAAATCACGCTACCTTTCTCAAATACTAAGAAAAGAGAGCCAATAAAGATCAATGCCAGATAAAAGCCTGCAAATAACTTTTTCTTCATCAGTTTTACCACAAGTTTAATATGATAGGTTGCTATGAGGAACCATTATAGCGCACCAAAACATTCAATTTATTCAACGAAAATGCCTTTATCTCGTAAATAGTGTCCATCGCCTTTACGGCGAGTAAAACCGCTTTTATCAAAAAATTCAAGTATTTGTATCGCAAGCTTTCGGCCAATGCCTAATTTATTACGAAAATCGGCAGCAAAAATAACTTCATTTTCCAAGCAGTGACGATGGATCAGTGAGGCAAAATGGGTAATTTGTTCATGACTATAATAACGATCACGGACAATCGCCGTAATCAACCCCATTTGAGCCGCTTTTTTGAGCAAACGCCGCATGGTATCTTCTTCATGACCCGTCTCAGCCGCTAAATCACGTACCCACCAAGCTTCATTACGTGTCAATAAAGGGGAAATTTGTTGCCAGATCACTTCCTGTTGGGCATCAAAAATAAGCCCATGCTGCGGCATATGCAACCAACCGCGGGTTTGTTTGATAACGCCATCTTCAATCAAATCATTAATCAGTTTAAAAACTAACGTATCACTCATTGAAGGCAGTGCCATGCGTTTTAAACGCGCTTTTCCAACACCAATTTGGTCGCTATGTGTTTCATTGAACTTTTCAAGAGTTTGCACTAAACGGTCTTTCGCCACTTGTGCTTTAAAAGCAGAGAGAACGCTAGTTCCAACACGTTCTGCATCTGTTTGCACTAACACATTTTCGAGTGCTTCACGGGTTAATTGCCTTGCCCAAGCATAATCTTGTAGATTTAATTCCCCTTGAGGGAGTTGTAACTTGAAATGTGTGAGTTCATCGTCTTCTTTAGACAATAAGGCTAACCAATCTAAAAATTCGGGAAGGCGCTTTCCTCGACGCGGAGAGGTTAAACGAATAACTCTCGCTCCCCCTAAAGTTTGGCGAGCGCTAATATCACGAATAATCAACCGATCATTATCTGCTAACCATAATGGAGTATCTAAGATTAACTCAGCAAGAAAGGGGGTTTCTCCTTGTTCAACCAACAAAGAAACTCGCCCAGTGATATGACTTGCTCCATGGTATAAATGAACAGGTTGCCAATGCTTAATCAGTGGATCACACGCCAGTTCAACAATCACACGATTGGCAATAAATGCAGGTTGCTCTGCTAATAACCAATCACCACGGGTGATATCTTCTTTATCAATATCACCAGAAAGGTTTAGTGCGACACGGTCGCCTGCCTGTGCAAAGTCTGCGGCTTGGTTCTGCCGATGGATCCCTCTAACACGTACTTGCTTATCTGCACCTGTCACCCACAAAGAACCGCCAACCTGAATTTGACCCGCAAGTGCCGTTCCCGTCACCACAATCCCTGCACCTTTGACATGGAAAACACGGTCAATCGCTAAGCGAAAACGACGCTGTAAGTTTTCATGTGTTTCACTTTGCTGATGTCGCTGTTGCAGGTATTGGCGTAATGTATCAATACCGCGTCCATCTTGGGTCGAGGTGATAAATAAAGCTGCATCAGGCCAACCTTGTCGAGATAGCTCAGTTTTAACCTCTTCAGCTACCTGCTCAATACGTTGCTGATTAACTCGATCTGCCTTAGTTAAAATAACGGTAATATTTTGGCAACCTGCAAACCTAAGAATAGACAAGTGTTCAAGTGTTTGGGCCATCACGCCATCATCACACGCAACAACAAGGAGTGCATGGTTGATTCCACCAATTCCTGCCAACATATTGGCTAAGAATTTTTCATGCCCTGGGACATCAATAAAACCGACTGCACTACCATCAGGTTGTGGCCAATAAGCGTAGCCCAAATCGATAGTCATTCCGCGTTTCTTCTCTTCAGGAAGATGAGCGGTATTTACACCTGTAATCGCTTGAATTAATGATGTTTTACCATGGTCAACATGGCCTGCAGTTGCAAAAATCATGAGAGTAAAACCTGTAATAATGCGTGTTCATCGTCAAGGCAACGTAGATCAAGCCACAATTTTCCCTCTTTCATCCGGCCAATTACAGGTTGAGGTAGCTTGCGCCAATGAGATGCCAACTGCTCTAATGTGCCGCCTTTGCCATTCAAAGGCGCAAAGGTAATGGCGAAACTTGGCAACCTGTCAATGGGTAATGAACCGCTACCAATTTGTGACAAGCAAGCTTCAATTTCAACGATAAACTTATCCCCATAAAACGCTTGTAAAGCCACTAGCACATTGTTTGCACTACGACGGATGGTCTCAGGATCACGGGTTAACCAACGTAACGTCGGTAAGTCATTGGTCAGTTTTTCAGGGGTAAGATAGAGTTTTAATGTGGCTTCTAATGCCGCTAGCGTCATTTTGTCGACCCGCAGTGCACGTTTTAATGGGTGTTTTTGAATGGCGTCGATCCATTTTTTCTTCCCAAGTATGATCCCCGCTTGTGGGCCACCAAGAAGCTTATCACCCGAAATAGAAACTAAATCAATGCCTTGAGCTAAATAGGTATGAGGCATAGGCTCTGCTGGCAAGCCATACGCGGTCATATCAATCATTGAACCACTGCCTAAATCAATGGCTGTGGGCAATTGATATTTCCTGCCTAATTCCGCCAGTTTATGACCTTCAACTTCAGCGGTAAAACCTTGGATGCTGTAGTTACTGGTGTGTACCTTCATTAATAATGAAGTCTGTTCATTAATCGCATTTTCATAATCACGTAAGTGAGTGCGATTAGTGGTGCCCACTTCAACCAGTTGGCAACCCGCTTGAGACATCACATCAGGCACGCGAAAAGCACCGCCAATTTCAACTAATTCACCTCGAGAAACAATCACTTGTTTCCCATTGGCCACTGTTGCAAGCAACAATAAAACCGCAGCGGCATTATTATTTACAATACAAGCATCCTCTGCTCCTGTTAGTTCGCAGAGGAGATCGGCAATCGCGCGGTCACGGTGTCCTCGCATTGCACCATCCAGAGAATATTCTAATGTGACAGGTGAACTCATCACTTGGCTAACTGCGTCAATCGCCGTTTTGGACATCACTGCTCGTCCAAGATTGGTGTGCAACACGGTTCCTGTTAGGTTAAACACATTTTTTAATGCACTTTTCCCTAACTCATCGTGGCGTCGTGCTAACTCTTTTAGCCAATCTGTGTGCCATTCGGGTAATTTACCTTGCTGTGAAATACACTTTCGCGCTTGTTCCTGCATTTCACGTAAGCACGTGGTAACCCAATGCAACCCCGACTGCTCAACGCATATTTGCACTTCATCGAGCTGTAATAGTTTGTCGACTGCGGGTAATTGTCGATATAACGCTAAGTTTGCTTCCACCATAGTCACGATTCTCTTTTACTGCTTATTTTTCGCCGGGAAAAAGAAACGGGTTAATGCTGCTACGGGCAAAACCTTCTTCTTCCATGCGTGCATCAAGAATAATTGAGGCTAAGTCATCCGCAACAGCTTCCACTTTGGCTTCTTTTTCTTGGTAAAGAATTTTAAGATAGCTACCACAATCACCGCAGCTTTCGGCTTTAACCGCCGCATTTTCATCATCAAGGGACCAATAGTTCAATTTGCCTGTTTGTTCACAGTTGCTGCACTTCACACGCACCATATGCCATTCGGTTTCACATAAGTTACAGTGCAAATAACGCAGACCTTGTGAAGTCCCGATTTGGACAATGCTGGAAACTGGCATGCTATTACATACTGGGCAGAAGTGGCGATGATCGCCGTGTTCTGCGCGAGCTTTACCCGGAATACTTGCCGCCATTTGCGCCCAATAAACAGAAAGCGCCGCCCAAATAAACATTGATTTATCCGCAGGGACTTTTTCAAATTGTTCGTTTAATAACGCAGTCGCCATGGTTTCTAATTCGTTTTCAGATGCTTTATCCAGATTTTCAAGCGCAGGGCGTACAGATTCAGGCACAACTGGCATTAACTCAGCAATAATTGATTTTAATAATTTGTGCCAATGGGTTGTACGAAGCAGCGTTTTTGCATCTAAAGGAGGTTGATTAGTGTTTATTGAACGTTCTAAAACCGCAGCCATATCAATATCTAATGGATTATCATGCTGTGCATTGTGTTGTGCTGTCGCGACTTCAGCAGCAAAATTAAGATAATCTGCAAAAGGATGCTCACCAATGCCAAGTTCTTTCAATCTTTCTGCTCGACGTTGATATAAGTTTTTTAAGTTAGGGAACAAAACTGGCGGAATAAAACCAATGCCTTTTTCTTTTAATCTTTCTTGTCCTAACTCTTCTTTAGGAACGATACGAATACCCATTGCATTCTCTCTTTTCTATTTTTTATAACGACTATTCCCGAAAAATGGTCAACCACTTTCCCGAAGCGTCTTTGCTCATCATATTTTATCTCTAATGTTCAGGATAAAACAAAAGTAGCCTTGAGGCTACTCCAGGCCTTGATTTATCCAGCGCAATAACCCATGGTAGATCAAGGTAAATGTAAATCAGCATGATGATTCATTTATTTGATATAAAAAATTTGTTATCACTAGGATAAAAATTTATATCTCATCAATCAAAGAGGTTAACACTGAGATTACGACAATAAAGAGTTCGCGCTAGCAATAGCTAATTTGCCCAATATTGTGGCATTAACTTATTATAATAATCCGTGTTTTTAGTGGCGATGTTTAGTTAAAATAAACAAACATATTCAAGTAATAGCGCATGAATATATTGTGGAAAAATGGAATATAAAAAGCATTATTAGTCAATAAATTACGCAACTAAATTGTATTTAGTCGCGTAATTTTGAAATAACAGTTTTCCTTTTTAGAAGCTATAACTGTTCCTTTGGTATAATGGAAATACCAAATAAAAGATCGTTCTAATTTTAAAAATTAAACTTTTAGTAATTCAGGGTAGTACATCCGTTTAAGAGCTAACTCTAACCCTCTAACTTCTGCTAAGCCTTTTAAACGCCCTATTGCCGAGTAACCGGGATTTGTAACTTTTTTCAAGTCATCCAATATTTGGTGCCCATGGTCTGGTCGCATTGGAATTGGTGGTAAACCCGCCATGTGACGTTTTTGTTCAATCGCTAAAATCGCTTTAACAACCTCAAACATATCTACATCACCCGCGATATGGTTACCTTCATGGAAAGTATTTGGGTTTTCTTCTCTCACTGTTGAACGCAAATGCGTAAAGTGAATACGATCTCCAAATGTATTAATCATTTTTACAAGGTCGTTATCTGCACGGACACCATATGAACCAGTACACATGGTGAAACCATTATGAATACTGTCACAACTTTCTTTAATAAACTGCATGTCTTCAATCGTTGAAACAATACGTGGCAGACCTAAAATAGGACGTGGTGGGTCGTCAGGATGAATGGCTAATACAACATTTTCTTCCTCACAGACAGGAACGATTTTCTGCAAGAAATAACGTAAATTTTCGCGTAATTGGTTTTTATCAATATCATTATACAATGCTAATCGGTCACGGAATTGATCTAATGTATACCCTTCTTCTGCCCCCGGTAGCCCTGCAATGATCGTTTTAATTAAATTATCGATATCGTCTGATGACATCGCTGCATAATATTCAGCGGCCTCTTTCACTTCTTGTTCTGAATAACTCGACGCTGCATTTTCACGTTTTAAAATATGAATTTCAAACGCTGCAAACGCAATGTTATCAAAACGCAACGCTTTAGAGCCATCTGGAAGCGTGTAACCAAGATCAGTACGGGTCCAATCTAAAATAGGCATAAAGTTGTAGCAAATTGTTTTAATGCCGCATGATGCTAAATTACGAATACTTTGCTGGTAGTTTTGAATATATTTTTCAAAATCACCCTGCTGGGTTTTAATATCTTCGTGAACAGGAATGCTTTCAACAACAGACCAAACTAAGCCTGCTTCCTCAATGATAGCCTTACGCTTTAATATTTCCTCAACACTCCAAACTGCACCGTTTGGGATATGATGGAGCGCAGAGACGATCCCTGTCGCCTCGGCTTGCCTTGCATCACTTAAAGAAACTGGGTCATTCGGTCCATACCAACGCCACGTATGCTCCATGAGTACTTCTCCTTCACTTATTCAAAAATAGTCTGATAAGGAATTGTTTCAAATAAATAACCATCAAAATTGGGGTCATCAAAATCTGAAAGCTGCATTAGAGTATTTTTGACATTCTCTAAGTGTTGCCACATCTCTTTTTTCGCCAATTCAGGGTCACGCTTTTGTAGTGCATTTAAAATATTTTCATGATCAATCAACCACTTCTTGCGATAAGTCGTGTTATCGATATGCTCATGTAACTTGTCCCACATTGGGCTATTTCGTCTGACAGACCAAATATCATCAATAATCTTTGCCATCATGTCATTTTTGCTTGCTCGAGCAATTAGCACATGAAATTTATGATCATTTTCATCGTCACTTTTATTTTGAGCGACTTTAATTCGCTCATCTTCAAGCAAGGCTCGGATTTCTTGGATATCCGCTTTAGTTGCAGATAACGCAGCACAAGCCGCAATCGCACTTTCAATCACTTGCCGAGCTTGCAAGATCTCGAAAGGACCGTGATCGATGTTCTTTACTTCCTCAATCAATGAATCTGGATGATTAATCACATAAACTCCAGACCCCTTCTTGATAGAAACCAGTTTTTCAATTTCCAGCATGATAAGCGCTTCACGTACCAATGAGCGACTAACATCATATTTTTTAGCGATCTCACGTTCTGGCATTAAACGACTTCCTATCGGATATTCGCCAGAAGCAATGAGCTCTTTTAACTGCTGACCTAGGTACTGGTACGAGCGGTATTGAGTATTCATATATATATACAACGCGTTGTCGAATTAAATTTAGTTCTTCCACTGTAGATTATCGTCACCAACAATAATGGTCAACCAATTTATGCATTATTTTACGTAAACAAGTTAACCAATTTGTGATCCCCTTCACTTATTGTTGGCTTTTTAGTCATTGTTTTTTGATTTTTTGGTTGATAGAGTGAAAAAAAGATAATTTGGTTGACCAATGATTAAACCAATTAATAATTTATACTGATTTGGTTGATCAGTTGGTCAACAAGAATATGGACATGGCAAGAATGAAAATTGTAAGCGCTGAAGTATTTGTATGTAGCCCCGGTCGAAATTTTGTGACACTAAAGATTACCACCGATGAAGGTATATATGGATTAGGTGATGCGACCCTCAATGGTCGTGAACTCTCCGTGGTTTCATACCTAAAGGATCATTTATGTCCCCAACTGATTGGTCGTGACCCACACAAAATAGAAGATATTTACCAATTTTTTTACAAAGGAGCCTACTGGCGTAGAGGCCCCGTTACGATGTCCGCTATTTCGGCTATCGACATGGCTTTATGGGATATTAAAGGAAAAATTGCTAACTTACCGGTGTACCAATTATTAGGTGGAGCCTCTCGTGAAGGCGTCATGGTCTATTGCCATACAACGGGTAAAGACATTCCTGAAGCTTTAGATAATTACGCAAAATATAAAGAAAAAGGCTTTAAAGCTATTCGCGTGCAATGCGGGATCCCAGGTATGGCAACTACCTATGGTCAAAGCAAAGGGCAAAATCTTGCTTATGAGCCAGCCACTAAAGGCCACCATCCAGAAGAACAATTTTGGTCAACCGAAAAATACCTTGATTTTATGCCAAAACTGTTTGAAGCCGTTCGTAATAAGTACGGCTTTAATGAACACCTCTTACACGATATCCATCACCGATTAACACCAATTGAAGCAGCTCGCTTTGGTAAACGCATTGAAGATGCACGTTTATTTTGGATGGAAGACCCAACACCAGCGGAAAACCAATCCTGCTTTAGGCTGATCCGCCAGCACACAGTTACTCCAATCGCTGTTGGCGAAATTTTCAATAGTATTTGGGACTGCAAACAATTAATCGAAGAACAACTTATCGACTATATCCGCACCACTATTACCCATGCGGGTGGTATCACAGGTATGCGTCGAATCGCAGATTTCGCCTCACTTTATCAAGTTAGAACAGGCTCTCATGGTCCATCTGATCTATCCCCTATTTGTCACGCTGCTGCTCTGCACTTTGACCTCTGGGTGCCAAACTTTGGCGTACAAGAATTTATGGGGTACTCCGAAGAAATGCTCTCCGTCTTTAGTCCAAATTGGACATTTAAGGACGGCTACATGCATCCAAGTGATAAGCCCGGTCTAGGTATCGATTTTGATGAAAAATTGGCAGCGAAATACCCGTACAACCCAGCTTACCTGCCTATTGCACGTCTTGAAGACGGCACTTTATGGAATTGGTAATTTTTAAATAATTCGGAGTTAAATATGAAAGCAGTAGTGATTAAAGAACCTAATACTTTATTGATAGAAGAACGTTCGATTCCAGAACCTGCTGAAAATCAAGTCCAAATCAAAGTCCGCTTAGCGGGTATTTGTGGCTCAGACAGTCATATCTATCGCGGTCATAATCCATTTGCCAAATACCCTCGCGTCATCGGTCATGAATTTTTTGGTGTGATTGAAAAAGTGGGTAGCGGTGTAGATAGCAAACGTATCGGCGAGCGAGTCTCTATCGACCCTGTACTCAGTTGCGGTCATTGTTATCCTTGCTCAATTGGTAAACCAAATGTTTGTGAAACACTAGAAGTCTTAGGTGTTCATACTGATGGTGGTTTTACTGAATATGTCACTGTACCTGCAGCCAATGCCTATACCATTCCTGATTCAATTAGTGATGAATGCGCAGTCACTGTTGAACCCTACTCTATCGCGGCGAATGTAACGTCTCATGTTCACCCAACCAAAGACGATGTAGCCTTAGTGTATGGCGCGGGTACTATTGGGTTAACCTGTGCACAAGTTTTAAAAGGTGTTTACCAAGTCAAAACCTTAATTGTGGTTGACCGCGTTGTTGAGCGCTTAGCGAGAGCGACTGCTTGTGGGGCAGATATCGTAATTGATAACTCACAAATACCGCTTCCCGAGCAACTCAAAGCCTTAAACCTACGCCCAACAATTGTATTAGATGCGGCTTGTCATCCGGCTATTTTGCAAGAAGCAATTTTGATTGCATCTCCCGCAGCGAGAGTATCAATTATGGGATTCTCGAGTGAGCCTAGCTCCGTGACACAACAGAGCATTACCAGTAAAGAGATTGCCCTATTCTCTTCACGACTAAATGCCAAAAAATTCCCAGAGGTGATTAGCTGGATTGAGTCTAAAAAAATTGACCCAACGAAAATCTTAACTCATCAGTACCCATTCACTGAAGCGCAAGAGGCTATCTTAACCTTTGAAAAAGATCAGAAGACCTGCTGTAAAATTCTTTTAACCTTTTAATTTAATTAAAAAAATAAATCCGATTTTGGATACTACCCGACGTGATTAATAGGATAATAATATGAATACTCAGTCAATTACCCCATCAGGGAAAGTGGAACGCAGCTCTGGTGATCTCACTAAAGCTGCAGTTTCAGGCTGGCTAGGAACCGCTCTAGAGTTTATGGATTTCCAGCTTTACTCGTTAGGCGCAGCACTTGTTTTCCATGAAATATTTTTCCCTGAACAATCCGCTTCAATGGCATTAATTCTTGCTATGGGAACCTATGGTGCCGGATATGTCGCCCGTATTGTTGGTGCTATATTCTTTGGTCAGATGGGTGACAGAATAGGTCGTAAGAAAGTGTTATTCATTACCATCACCATGATGGGTGTATGTACCACTTTAATCGGGGTCTTACCAACTTATGCGCAAGTGGGGATCCTCGCACCACTACTGTTAGTTCTCTTGCGAATTATTCAAGGTTTGGGGGCTGGTGCTGAAATTTCAGGTGCAGGAACCATGCTAGCAGAATATGCACCAAAAGGTCGTCGCGGTATTGTCGCTTCACTGGTTGGTCTGGGAACAAACTGCGGAACACTGAGTGCAACTGCTATCTGGGCATTTATGTTTTTCTGGTTAGACAAAGAAGACTTACTCGCTTGGGGCTGGCGCGTACCGTTCTTAGCAAGTTTTGTTGTGATGCTATTCGCTGTTTGGCTACGACTGAACCTCAAAGAAAGTCCAGTATTTGAGAAAGTACAAAACACCGAAGAGCAGGAAACTAGAGTTGCCGTTCAAATGCCACCGAAAGAAAGTTTCTTTGCTATGTTCAAAACAAAAGCATTCTGGTTGGCTACAGGTATCCGTTTTGGTCAAGCTGGTAACTCTGGGCTTATTCAAACATTCCTAGCAGGTTATTTAGTTCAAAGCCTCTTATTCGATAAAAGTATTCCAACTGATGCTATCATGATCAGCTCTATTGTGGGTTTCCTGACAATCCCTGTAATTGGCCTACTCTCTGATAAATTTGGTCGCCGTATTCCTTATATTATCCTTAGCTTATCCGCGATGCTGCTTGCATACCCGATGCTTTCAGTTATCGTAAACGGTGCCAACAGCGTTAGCTTAATCACTATCTGTATTATTATTGTTCATAACTGTTCAGTTCTCGGATTATTTGCACTAGAAAATATTACGATGGCTGAAATGTTCAACTCACGTAACCGCTTTACAGGTATGGCTGTCGCGAAAGAAATTGGCGGATTGATTGCCTCTGGGTTAGGTCCTGTACTTGCTGGTATTTTCTGTAGCATCACAGGAAGCTGGTGGCCAATCGCTATTATGATCATTATTTACTCTGCCATTTCATTAATTTCCGCAATTATCATGCCTGAAGTGAAAGACCGCGACTTAACAAGTCCACTGGATGCCGTGGAAGAAGTTGAACAACACAAAGGTAAGGCTAAATATGCAACTGTCAATCAATAACCTAAATCAACTCCCTGCGACTATCAACGTGCCGAGCTACGATAGAAGTCAGGTTAACGTTAAAATGCTTCACTTGGGTTTCGGCGCATTTCACCGCGCCCATCAAGCCATCTTTGCAGACATTTTAGCGTCTGATCACCAAAGCAATTGGGGGTTTTGTGAAGTCAACTTAGTGGGTGGCGAACAACAAATCGAAGATTTACTGGCTCAAGACTGCTTGTATAACGTTGTTGAAATGCAAGATGATAACTGGAAAACCCGTACTGTTGGTGTAGTTAAAGAAGCACTACATCCAAGCATTCACGGCATTGATACTGTTATTAATCGTATGTTGGACCCAAATATTGCGATCGTTTCAATGACGGTTACAGAAAAAGGCTATTGCTATGTTCCATCAACAGGATCAATTGATTTTGATAACCCCGCTATCGCTCATGATTTAGCTGTTCCTGAAGCACCTAAATCACTGCCAGGGGTGATTGTTGAAGCACTTCGTCGACGCAAAGCACTCGGATTAAACCCATTTACCGTGATGTCCTGTGACAATATGCCAGAAAATGGGCACATTACTAAAAATGTTATCCTTGCGATGGCGGCAAAACGAGATGCTGATTTAGCCAAATGGATTGAGAAAAATGTCACATTCCCATCTACCATGGTAGATAGGATCGTGCCAGCAATGACGCCAGAAACAGCCGAAAAAATTCAATCTCAGCTAGGTGTTATTGTCGATAAAGTTGCTATTGCCTGTGAACCTTTTAAGCAATGGGTGATCGAAGATAATTTTGTTGCAGGTCGCCCTGAATGGGAGAAAGCCGGTGCTCAGTTAGTCACTGATGTTATCCCGTTTGAAGAAATGAAACTGCGCATGTTAAACGGCAGTCATTCATTTCTCGCTTATTTAGGTTACTTAGCTGGCTATCAGTATATCAACGAATGTATGCAAGATAACGCCTATGAAAAAGCCGCTTACCACCTAATGGTGAGTGAGCAAGCGCCAACGTTGTCTATCACGAATGTCGATTTACCCGCCTATGCTAATGCACTGATTGAGCGTTTTAAAAATACAGGGCTCAAGCATCGCACATGGCAAATCGCCATGGATGGGACGTTAAAATTATCCCAACGTTTACTCGATTCCATTCAAATTCATCTGACAAATGGACAATCATTTGATTATTTAGCCTTAGCCGTCGCAGGTTGGATGCGCTATGTCAGCGGTAAAGATGATAGCGGTGCTGCGATTCAAATTAGCGACCCACAAGCCGCTAAGCTGGCAGAGTTAGTAGCAAACAGTACTGATGATGAAAACCGTGTCCGCGCATTGCTCTCACTCGATAGTTTGTTTACTAAGGAACTGGTCAATAACTCGCTATTTACCGAAAAAGTCACTGTATTCTACCTTTCGTTACGTGACAACGGAGCTAAGAAAACAATTGAAGCCCTAAATCAAGCTCATTCACTGTAATTATTTTCTACCGTAATAGGCTTACAACCCAAACCTGATACCCCACGTATCAGGTTTTTTTATTTGCCAAATAATGCTTATACTCTCCATCACTGTCTATTTTGCTGAGCGACACCAAAAACATGTCATTATTCCAATTTGAGGCTAACTCCCATACTCCATTCTTTTTGCTTCTTGCCTTTATTGGCGGGTTTGTTGATGCCTGCTCTTTTGTTATTTTCGGCGTTTTTACGGGGCATCTCACGGGGAACAGTATTTTAAGCATGGTGTATCTTGCTAAATTTGACTGGTCGATGTTGCTACTCTGCGCTGTTTCTATCGGTGGTTTTTTCCTAGGGACTTGCTTGGGTTCATGGCAGAGGTTAAAAAATAACTCACTGCGTGATTACCGTTTTCTTATTGGGCTATCATTTTTATTATTCATTGGGGTGTTTGCACTCTACTTCTTCGCCCATGCCTTCTATTCAGCCAATATTGTCATATTTACCATTAGCTTTTCTATGGGGCTACAAAATGGCTTTTTTAATAAAGCGGGAACTGTGGGCATTCATTCAACTTACGTGACAGGGATGACGACATCCTGTATCAATGCCTTTTTAAAAAATGTACAGGGTGATAGTAGCAAAAAGGTGCTGTTTCTCGCCGTGTTATCTTTTGTTTTAGGGGGATTAACGGGCGGGGTGTTATCCGTCAATTATCAATTCCTCGGTTTTTCTTTTGTTTTGCTACTGCTGGCACTGGCTTTTGTCTATAGCTTGACCATTGATGATATATGATTTTTTTAGCTATAAGAAAGCAACAAAAATGACAACACATTAGGCTTATTATGGATACCCTTCATTTTACAATTGATGAAGAAACAAAGTGCCATCAAACAGACCTAACAAAATTAATGCGGCAAAAAGCAGAAAAGTTAGGGGCTGTTTATCTTTGCTGATGATGTTTACCGCTAAAAAAGGTCAAAAAACAATCCAAAAAGTGAAAAATGTATCTGTCGTGGCTGACTGAGGACGATTTAAATCACGTTAACCAAAAAGATAATCACCTTCGTATACTTAAAATATTACACACTGCGACACGTTTAGCCTCTAATTATTAACCCTTTATCCTGCCAACAAAAAAGCCTGCCTCGATATTCTCAAGAGCAGGCCTGATGATTACATGGCAAGATAAAACTTAGTTTTTCTCTTGCTGTTGTTTTTGTTGCTTTTCTTTCTCAAGCAATTCACGGTACCAACGTGGATGATGCTTTCTTGCCCAACCACGAGTGACCCACCCTTCGACCATCGCACGAACGGAGCCTTTCACCCAAATTGCCGCGTAAGCGTGAACCACAATCATAATGATCAACGCAATCGCACTGAGCGAGTGAATCAGAATAGCGGCACGGTAAACAGGGATTGGGAAGTAATCTGCGAAATAAGGACGCCACATGATCACCCCTGTGACCACCAGCGCTAATAAACAGATAGTCACCACCCAATACACCCCTTTTTGTCCGAGGTTATATTGGCCAACATCACCCGCTTCTTCGTTTTTCAGTACCTTGCCGATATTTTTTGCCCACTTAATATCTTCTTTATTAATAAAGTTATGGTGGAAATAACGGAAGAACATAAACACAAACAGCAAGAACATTGCCGTACCCACGAATGGATGCAAAATTCGTGACAGTTGCGGCGTACCTAAAATGTTCATAAACCAGTTTAGGGATGGGAAGAAAAACCCTAATCCACTGATTGCCGTGAACAAGAAGCAAATTACAACCGCCCAGTGATTGATCCTTTCAATCGGCTTATGGCGAATAATTTTGTCGTTATCATCTGGCATCATTTCTGATCCTCCCCTTCTTTTGATTTGGAAGTGTCATCAGATGACATTGCGTTATGCAAATCTTCTAAAGCTTCTTCTTCATCTTTTTTGGAGACGCGGTTCGGACCAATACCCACATAGTGGAAGATGGCCGCCGCAAATGTTGCAGCAAAGCCAACCGCGGCTAACGGCTTCCAGATACCTTTCCAGAAAGTGACTGTTGGGCTGATTGTCGGATTTTCCGGCAGTCCGTGGTACAACTGGGGTTTATCTGCATGGTGTAGAACGTACATCACGTGTGTACCACCAACACCTTGAGGATCGTATAAACCTGCATTTGCATAACCACGGGTTTTCAGCTCTTCAACACGCTCTCCCGCCATGCTAATCATGTCTTCTTTGCTACCAAAGTGGATAGCGCCAGTTGGACATGTTTTCACACATGCAGGCTCTTGCCCCACTTCAACACGGTCGACACACAGCGTACATTTATATGCACGGTTGTCTTCTTTATTGATACGTGGCACGTTGAACGGACAACCCGCGATACAGTAACCACAACCAATACAGTGCTCTGATTGGAAATCCACGATACCGTTTTTGTACTGTACTATCGCGCCTTCTGAAGGACAGGCCTTCAGACAGCCCGGATCAGCACAGTGCATACAGCCATCTTTACGGATCAGCCATTCAAATTTATCGTTCTCTTCCACTTCAGAGAAGCGCATCACTGTCCATGACTTAGCAGTTAAATCTGTTGGGTTATCATATACCCCAACGTTAGTACCGATTTTGTCACGGATATCATTCCATTCGGAACACGCAACCTGACAGGCTTTACAGCCGATACAGGTAGTTACGTCGATAAGCTTTGCAACTTCTTCCTTATAGTCCCGCACCTGAGGTGCGGGAGTCAGGGAATTGGTGGCAGAGCGACGAATAATGTCCTGAGATTGCATTGACATAATTTATCTCCTTACACCTTTTCCACGTTGACAAGGAATGATTTAAATTCCGGCGTCTGTGTATTCGCATCACCTACATATGGCGTTAGCGTGTTGGCAATAAAGCCTTTGACAGCCAAACCTTCAAAGCCCCAGTGAATTGGGATACCAATGGTATCAATATCTTTTCCATCCACTTTTAGCGTATGAATACGTTTGGTGACCACCGCTTTCGCTTTAATATAACCACGTTTGGAGCTCACTTTCACCGTATCACCTTGCTCGATACCTTTTTCTTTCGCCAAGCGCTCACCAATTTCGATAAACTGCTGTGGCTGAATGATGGCATTCAATAAGGCGTGTTTTGTCCAGTAGTGGAAGTGTTCCGTTAAGCGATAAGTTGTTCCCACATAAGGGAATTCTGTCGCTTTACCCATTTGCGTCCAATCGTCTTTAAACACACGAGCAGCAGGGTTCGACACCACATTTGGGTGCAGTGGGTTGGTGTCCAGCGGCGTTTCAATCGGCTCATAGTGCTCTGGGAATGGACCTTCGGCCATTTTATCCAGTGCGAACAGACGCCCCATCCCTTCTGGCTGCATAATAAACGGACCGACACCGCTTCCCGGAGGTGCATTGCTATAGTCAGGAATATCCATTCCTGTCCATTTGCTGCCATCCCACTCCAAGATTTGGCGTTTTGGATCCCACGGTTTACCCATTGGGTCTGCCGATGCACGGTTATAAATGACACGGCGGTTCAGAGGCCATGCCCATGCCCAACCTAATGTGTTGCCTAGACCTGTTGGGTCGGAGTTATCACGGTTTGCCATTTGGTTACCTTTCGGTGTCCAGCTCCCCGTAAAGATCCAACAGCCACTTGACGTTGTCCCGTCGTCGCGTAATTGAGCAAACGAGGTTAACAGTTCACCTTTCTTGACAATGACGTTACCGTCAGCATCTTTCAGGTCAACGAGCGCATAACCGTTGTTTTCTTGTGCTACTTCTTCTGGCGTTGGGTTATCACGGTCAAAGTAGTTCCACGTCATGCTCAGCACCTGTTCAGGTACTGCACCGCCTTCTGCTGTATACATTTGACGTAAACGGTGGAAAATACCCGACAGAATTTCGCCATCACTGATAGCTTCACCCGGTGCATCCGCACCTTTCCAGTGCCACTGCAACCAGCGCGCGGAGTTAACAATCGAACCATTTTCTTCCGCGAAACAACATGAAGGCAGACGGAATACCGTTGTTTGGATTTCCGCAGGGTTCACATCGTTCATTTCACCGTGGTTTTGCCAGAAATTCGAGGTTTCCGTATTCAGTGGGTCAATGGTTATCAAGAATTTCAGTTTTGACAGCGACTTAACCACTTTGTTTTTATTCGGGAATGAGGCGACTGGGTTAAAGCCTTGGCAAATATAACCATTGACTTCACCCTTATCCATCATTTCGAAATAACGTAGTACGTCGTAGCCCTGATCCCACTTCGGTAATAAATCAAAGCCCCAGTTATTCTCTTTTTGCGCTTTATCGCCATAGAAAGTTTTCATTAGGCTGACGAAGAATTTAGGGTAGTTACCCCAATAGTTCACCTGACCAGCAACGGTCGCTTTTGGTGTATTCGCCGCTAAATAGCTTTCTAAAGTTGTCTGTTTTTCTGATGGTAATGTCAGGTAACCCGGTAAGCTTTGAGATAACAAACCTAAGTCAGTCAGACCTTGGATGTTGGAGTGCCCGCGCAGTGCGTTCACACCACCACCTAACATCCCCATATTACCGAGCAGTAACTGGATCATCGCCATGGTACGAATGTTTTGCGCACCAACGGTGTGTTGAGTCCAACCCAGCGCATATAAGAACGACGCTGTTTTATCTTTAGCGCTCGTTTCTGCGATATATTCACAGACTTGCAGGAAGTCTTTAATTGGCGTACCACAGATGTTATTCACCACTTCTGGTGTATAACGGCTTACGTGTTCTTTTAATAAATTCAGCACACAACGTGGGTGTTTCAGAGTAGGATCGCGCAGCGCAAGGCCGTTTTCGTCCATCTCATAGTTCCACGTGGTTTTATCGTATTGGCGTTTTTCTTCATCATAGCCAGTAAATAGGCCATCATCGAAACCAAAGTCTTCACGGATAACTAAACTGGCGTTGGTATACGCTTCCACGTATTCACGCTGAATTTTTTCATTATCCAGTAAGTATTTGATAACACCTGATAAGAACGCAATATCTGTACCTGAACGGATAGGCGTGTAAAAATCCGCCACTGCCGCTGTACGGGTAAAGCGTGGGTCAATCACGATTAATTTAGCTTTGTTATGGATTTTAGCTTCCATCGCCCAGCGGAAACCGACTGGATGCGCTTCTGCCGCATTACCCCCCATAACCACAATTAGGTTTGCATTTTTAATGTCAACCCAATGGTTAGTCATCGCACCGCGACCAAATGTTGGAGCAAGACTTGCTACCGTTGGTCCGTGTCAGACACGCGCTTGGTTATCAACGGCAAGCATGCCGAGAGCGCGGGTAAATTTTTGTGTTACAAAGCCACTTTCATTACTTCCAGCTGATGCACACAGCATACCGGTGGTCAACCAACGGTTTACGGTGACACCATCTTTATTTTTTTCAATGAAGTTCGCATCACGGTCTTCTTTCATTAACTTAGCGATACGATCAAACGCTTCATTCCACGTGATGCGTTTCCACTCATTAGTACCTGGCTCACGCACTTCTGGGTATTTCAAGCGGCTTTCACTGTGGATAAAATCGATAAGTCCAGCACCTTTCGGACAGAGTGCACCACGGTTTACCGGATGATCCGGGTCCCCTTCAATATGGAAAATGCTCTCTTTTGCATTTTTCGCGCCATCACCGAGGCTGTACATTAACAGCCCACAGCCGACAGAACAGTAGGTACAGGTATTTCTGGTTTCCTTCGCACGCAGTAGTTTATACTGGCGCGTTGACGCTAACGCGGTTGCGGGTGCAAACCCCAAAGCCGCTGCCGTCGTACCTGCCATACCGCCAGCGCAGATCTTAAAGAACTGCCTTCTGCTGACTTGCATGGGGATCTCCTCATTTACATTGCTCATGTTTACCTAACGTCAATCGCGATAATCAGGTAAACTGTTTCTTATTCAACGTTTTCCTTACGTATCCAGGTTCATTGCCTGGCAAATGGTGTAAATTCTTTTTACCCATAATTAATATTATGTATCATTAATGCTAGGAATTCATCTAATGTATGAAACAAATACAACAAATGACTCCCAAATCACCCAAATAAAGGGCTTAAATAGCACAATCGTGCAACAAAAAGGCAACCTGAATTCACCAGTTAAAGATTACGTTGCCGAAGAATATCCTGTTGCATTAGTGTTTAATGGCATATCCCATGTGGTAATGATGGCAACCCCAAAAGATCTTGAGGATTTCGCCGTTGGCTTCTCCCTTTCGGAAGGCATAATACAGTCCAGTGATGAAATTCGTGGAATTGATATCGTTGAAAGCTGCAATCGGGGAATTGAGGTGCATGTTGAATTATCCAGCCGCCGTTTTATGGAACTTAAAGAACGTCGCCGTAATTTAGCTGGTCGCACAGGTTGTGGTATTTGTGGCACAGAGCAATTAGATGAAATATTCAAACCTATCGCGCCACTGCCGTTTACTCAAACATTTTCCTTATCCCACCTCGATAATGCATTATATGAACTGAAAAAAGTGCAAGAAATTGGCGCACTAACAGGCTGCACTCATGCCGCCGCATGGATATCCCCAGAAGGTCAATTAGTTGGTGGATGTGAAGACGTTGGTCGCCATGTCGCGCTTGATAAACTTTTGGGAATGAAAAACCGCAATCAATGGCAGCAAGGGGCCGTTTTGGTTTCCAGCCGTGCCAGTTATGAAATGGTGCAAAAAGCCGCTAGCTGTGGCGCAGAAATTTTGTTTGCTGTTTCCGCTGCGACCGCACTTGCTATCGAAGTAGCAGAAAAAGCCAACTTAACCTTAGTGGGTTTTTGCCGCCAAGGGAAAGCGACGGTGTTTACGCACGGGAGTCGGGTGAGGGACTAAATATTATCGATAAGTAATTAACCTTAGATTGGAATAAAAATCTTGCCATAGTCATATTTTACTTCTAAATTAAACGTTAATTTAACTTAAGTTATTCTTAACGTTAAAATACTCATCAAAACAGGTCACCTTATGGCATGGTTTCCCAAAATCGCATTTATTATTTTTATGTCCCTACTTGTTGGTTGCTCGCCTGAAAAAGAGACACAACTCGCGGGTAACCTATACGGTTTTAACCACGTAAAAGACACTGCGGTTAATTGGTTTAAAGTTAATGGCTATGAAGGCCGAGGTGCGGCTGGCACCTGTTGCATCATGATCCCCTCTCAATGGTCCCCCGGTAAAACCGTTTTGGTCGAATGGGAAGTTGATCCAAACCCTTATCCCTCCGATTCTCCAGGAGTTACGGATCCTAAATTTGAAGATTACATGAAAAAGCATGAAGCCAATTATCGCTATTACCGCAAGCAGGTGGAAGTCCCTGAATATGGAGAGCCGTGTGATGTGCAAGTCCATTTTTTACCCTGCCAAGAAGTTAAAATCACCTTATCTTGCTATGCCACTAATCACCCTGATTATCCCATCAAAGAACCCAATGACATGGAGGAGCCCACTGAGTGTCCAACGTCAACCTCTCAATCCCAATAGCTGATCAAATTGCGGCGTTCCTTTATTTTCCCAAGAAATCGCTTTGTGATATAACCCTGATAAAATTGAGTTTGCAATAGGCTCAGGAAAATTTGTTGGAAGCTGCTCCCGAACCTTTGTAATAACACTTTCCATCTGCTCATCAAACTCAATTAAAATCTTTTCCATTTCAGTGCGGTCAAAACCAACCGCTTTGGCGGTCGCAAAAAAATGTCTTGGGAAGATTTGTTCTACATTGTATTTAATCCCTTTTGTCCCTTTCAGCCCCATAGCAAGTTTGGCATCCCCAAGATTAATCCCTCTATCGCCATAACTAGGATACATCGACAGAATATCGTAAAAAGGTGTCAATTGATAACGTCCTTCAGGTTCAATAAACAATGAAAAATTTTTAGCATGACCATCCGTCGCTGCAAGTAACCAAAACATAACTTGGCTCTTCATAAACTGATACCGATCTTTCTCTGCATTTATTGAGCCTAATAAGTAATTCATATACACATGCAAAGCCGCCATCACCACTCCTCCTTCCATCCGGAGTCTGAGTTTGATGAGCCACTTTCATTTCGCGGTTTAATATCGAGTTCTAAATTTAGGGCAAATAAAATCTTAAAGAAGGTTTCTAATTTGGTAGAGTCAGGAGAAAGTTCAAAGCTAGAAACGGTATCTTGCCGAATACCCACTTTACTGGCGACTTTACTTTGAGATAATTTTTTCGTCTCTCTGACATCTTTCATATAAGCACTAAGTTGTCGGGTATTCGTCACTTTCATTTTAAAACCTACCTTATTTAACCCTAACAATATTGACACGCTATAACCGGTAAAAACAATCTTACCTGCTATAGCGTGTAGGGCTATAGCGCTAGGTATGCCTGAAAATAGTGCCATTCTCTGGTTTTTACCGCCTAAGTAGTCTATGCACTATCTTGTTTGTTAGAGCTTAAAGAGCATGCAGCATCCATAAGTTAGGTTCGATATATTCAACTTTTTGGTGCGGTACATCAACGGTAACAGGCACTAAGGCATTAGGGATAATATACTTCCCCGACTGTGGGAAAGACATCCCAGTCCATGATTGCCAATCCGTTATTGAACCTGTAATGACCATTGAACGATGAACAGACTGCAGTACTGTTGCCCCTAAACGCCAATGGGTTCTTATCCACGGGTCAAAAGGCTCTCCTTGTGCATTTTTCCACGCACAATACTCATCAAAATCCTGTAATGGATATCGATGCTTCAGCGTTGGACGCACAGGAACAATCATCGCTTTTGCACCATATTCTTTCGCTGCTTGTTTTAATGCTTCGATCAATAACGCAGGAATTTGCTGACCTCGATATTGAGGGTCAACAGTCACAGAAAGCGCCGAAATATAAGGCTCCCCATCATGTTGGTTCTCCATCGCAAAATTAAAGATATCATCCCACCCCATTTCGACTAACTTGGCGAAATCACCATAAGGCCATAAAAATGGCACAGAACGAATAATACCAATGACCCGTTCCGTTGCTTTTTCATTAACAGTAGCAATAAATTGAAATTGATTATTTGGCTGCTCATCAAGCCGTTCCCAATATTCATCGCTAACAGCAGACTGGCTCATAAATGGTGGCCATAGCCTATCAAGAAATTGTTCACATTCTTCGATAAGATCAGGACGTTGAGCATAGTTAACTACATTAATAATTGAAATTTTGCTATTCATCGGTATTTATAGGGTTATTCATTTAATGAATATATTTTAAGGCAAAAAATCATGGAAGAGATTAATGTGAGATTAAGACTGGTCTATTCGTATCTGTACTCAATAACACAGTGCATACACTAAATTTCAGCGAATACACTGGATAATCATGTTGATTTACTCAATATCTACAAACTCTCAACCATAGAGAAAGATTTAATTATTGCATTCTTACTCAGACCACAAAGAGACTTTAACCAAAATATTTTGACTCGCAGCCCCTTCCCAGGATTTTGCCTGTAATGGAATAATCCCTTCATACACACCTTGGCCTAATATAAGGTGGGTATTATCTTCAGGGAAGTATTCTAATGCTAACCGGGAGTACTTATTTGAGGAGCTACATGACGCGGCACTATTCATTGAGCTTGCAGAACAATCGGTTTTGCGAAAACCTCTAAAATTAACAAAGACTTCATCACCAGATGAAGCTTTTAATATCCCCTTTACCTGAGAGTGCTTTTTATCCGACCACACCAAAGACAGTGGTCCTTGATCACGATATAACGCAACAAATCCATAGTAATCACTACCATTTAACATGTAGCCAGTCGCATTTTTTTTATCTTTTCTAAGGTTTAAATCTAAAATTTCAGCACTTTCGATATCAAATGGAACATCATAGGGGTCATAATTATCAAAAACTAACCTAATTACATGGTTTTTAATATTTTGTGTATCATCCACTATTTTAAAAGTCACCCAAAATTTAAACAGCCCATTTTTTTCAAAATCAAAATCATATAATTTAAAAAAAACATCACCTGTAACATTACCATGAAGATGTGTCTGGCAACCATTTTTCACTAAACCGGCTTTTAGCGTTAGAAGAGATCTGTCATTGGTTGCTAAATCGAGCGCTTTAACATATAAAATTGAATAGTGACTATAGTGTTCTATTTTAACGGTATCAAAAGGCTCAATTCGGCTTCCTTCACTGAGGAATATAGGAATACACTGCTCTGGTGAGCTCATTGGTGTTAATTCAAAATTTGTCGATATAACTTTTCCTAACCCAATAACTGGAATATTACTTTTTTCAATAAAATATCCTAACTCAACATTAAGCTTTTGAGCAGAAACGCCCACATTGACATTCCCACCGCCCCAATGTAAACCGATTAATTGATTGCGGGTTCTTGATATAACAGGAGACCCCGATGAACCACCTTGCGTATCCGCATTGTAGGTTATTTTATTTCCCTTATTCTCAATGTTTAATATCTCAGTAAATTTACCATTTTTTATATCACTAATATACATTGGACGTAATCCACCATTTCCATATTGTGGAATATAAATATTTTCGCCTTTAGTAGGATTCGTTTGGCTTAATTTAAGCCCACCAAATAATGCTTTTACATTAGAATTTAAATAATCGAACTCATCCAGTGTCAATAATGCATAATCGTTATCACTTTCGGAGGCCCCCATCTTTAATATTTTCCCTGGTCTTAAACGAACAGGCTCACTGACAGTAGACGTTGAGCAACAGGATCCATTAAACCAATTAAACCAGATCTCACCTTTCACTAATTTCGGATCACTTGCGACAACATGGTGATTGGTTAATACATGATTTTCACTACCAATTAATGAACAGGAGCCCCATTTTCCAATGCGTGCTGCTGCACTTGATAACGCATATTCAGCAATTGGGCTTCTTTCATAGCACATATAAGGTTTTCGTTCATCTTCCCCAATAATGACTCTTGAATAACTTCTATCATATTTAACCTTACTCAGAAGAAATGAAAAATTATCATCGCTACTGTATTTTTTAGGTAAAATAACGCGGATATTGACCCATTGGTTGGGGATGATAATAACCGAATTATTACCATCATGATCAAAAGATTCCCTTTGTATATAACCTTCACCATACTCAAACTCAACATAGGAATATTGAGGCAACTTTATATTTTCGAAGTATAATTTTAAGAAAGAGGCATTTTCTCTTTTAACTAATAATGCGTGAATTCTCTGCTGAGGACTATCTTTAAGAAGATCAATATTAATTTCCTCAGAAAAACTAGAAATCTGATATGTTTCCATTTCAAACCTTTTATTTTAATATTAAGAAATAAAACTTAGAATAAATTTTTTTTAATTACAGTTACTTTCATTTTCATGAAAATAACGTATTGATTATATTTTTTTCCTAAAATTTGAAATAGGATAAAATTCAGCATAAATGTCTATAATTTAGTTACATGCAATCTATTAGGAAATAACAAATACTAAAAGTAAGAAGAATATCGAAAACATCAATTGAATGGCTGGCGTTAAATCTTTCTAAAATACACTAACTTATGCTAGAAATATAAAACGGCCACTTCACCAATATCCGCAAAGTGGCCATCTTAGTATTTCAATTTTATATTGAGAGTTTTGTGTTCTACTTGCCAATACAGAAACTGGAGAAAATACGCCCTAATAAATCATCAGAAGTAAACTCTCCCGTAATTTCGCTCAGTTCCTGTTGAGCCAAGCGCAGCTCTTCAGCTAATAATTCACCGGAGCGAGCATTCACTAACTGGTCATAACCCTGTTCTAGATGAACCGCTGCTGCATTCAGCGCTTGTAAATGGCGACTACGAGCAAGGAAACCGCCTTCGGTATTACTATTAAAGCCAATCGCTTCTTTTAGGTGATCGCGCAGCAAATCGATACCTTTTTCTTCACGGGCAGACAAACGAATTAATGGGTAACGTGTATCACTGATAAACTCAATCGGTTCATTTGTCATATCGGCTTTATTACGAATTACCGTAACAGGTAATTCATCGGGTAAACGAGCCATAAATTCAGGCCAAATCTCTTGTGGCTCTGTCGCATTGGTTGTGGTGCTATCCACCATAAATAAAACATGGTCGGCTTGCTCAATCTCTTTCCATGCACGTTCAATACCAATACGCTCAACTTCATCACTGGCTTCACGTAGCCCTGCGGTATCAATAATATGCAGTGGCATACCATCAATATGAATATGTTCACGTAAAACATCACGAGTCGTACCTGCAATATCCGTCACAATCGCGGCTTCACGTCCCGCTAACGCATTCAGTAGGCTCGATTTACCTGCGTTTGGACGCCCTGCAATCACCACTTTCATCCCTTCGCGCAGCAAACTGCCTTGACGAGCTTGGGAACGAACCAATTCTAAATCAGCCACCACTTCATTAAGTTTGGCTTCAATTTTACCATCGGATAAGAAATCAATTTCTTCATCAGGGAAATCGATAGCTGCTTCCACATAGATCCGCAAGTGAGTAAGTGCTTCCACCAATTGATGGATATGGGAAGAAAATGCGCCTTGCAGAGAGTTCATCGCAGAACGCGCAGCCTGTTCAGAACTTGCGTCAATTAAGTCAGCAATGGCTTCTGCTTGGGCTAAATCAAGCTTATCGTTGAGAAATGCACGCTCAGAGAACTCTCCTGGATTGGCGATACGAATGCCATCGATAGCTAGAATTCTTCTCAGTAATAGATCAAGAATAACCGGACCACCGTGGCCTTGTAACTCAAGGACATCTTCCCCTGTAAAGGAATTTGGGCCGGGGAAATAAATGGCAATACCTTGGTCAAGGACAGCCCCTTCCACATCACGAAAAGGGAGGTAATCCGCATAACGAGGTTTAGGGAGTTTTCCCAGTACGGTTTCAGCAACCAGTGCCGCTTTCGGGCCTGATACACGTAAAATACCGACACCACCACGACCGGGGGGTGTTGCCTGAGCGATGATAGTATCGTTAATCAGCATGATGTTTCTCTGTCTTTGACTTGAAATCTATTTTGAAAAGAATAAGGCGACCTTATTGGGTCGCCTTAATAGTACTATACAATTGGCCTTTGTGAAGCCATTCTCATTTTACTGAGAAGCGAGATTATTTTTTCTCTTTTTTATCGCGGCTGTGTAGACCACGTTTTTCCAGACCACGGTAAATCACTTGCTGCTGGATAATGGTGACTAAGTTACTCACGATATAATACAGTACCAGACCGGATGGGAACCACAGGAAGAAGATAGTGAACACCACTGGCATGTAGGTCATAATCTTCTGCTGCATAGGGTCAGTGACAGCGGTTGGTGACATTTTTTGAATGACAAACATTGTCACACCCATCAATACTGGCAGGATGTAGTACGGGTCTTGTGCAGACAAGTCTTGGATCCAACCGAAGAACGGTGCATGACGCAGTTCAACAGAACCCATCAACATATAATAAAGTGCCAGGAAGATAGGCATTTGAATCAGCAGCGGTAAACAACCACCCAATGGGTTGACTTTTTCTGCTTTATACATCGCCATCATTTCTTGGCTCATGCGCTGTTTGTCATCGCCAATACGCTCACGCATTGCAGCCAATTTAGGTTGCAGTAAACGCATTTTCGCCATGGAGGTGTACTGTGCTTTTGTCAGCGGGTACATAATACCACGAACGATAAAAGTGATAACGATGATGGCAATACCCCAGTTCCCCACGAAACCGTGAATAAATTTCAGCAATTTAAACAATGGCTGAGAGATAAACCATAACCAACCGTAATCAACGGTTAAGTCTAAGTGAGGTGCAACTGCGGCCATCTCAGACTGAATTTCCGGTCCAACCCATAACGTTGATGAATAAGTACCTGCACCATTTGCGGCAATCGTCATTGGTTCACTCTTATAACCAATGATGGCAGATTTTTTATCAAGATCGATGGTATAGAACGTACTTTTCTCTGAGCTTGCAGGGATCCAAGCTGTCGCAAAGTATTGTTGCAGCATCGCAACCCAGCCGCCTTTCGTCGTCAGGCTCAGATTTTTATCTTCGATATCACTAAAACTATATTTTTTATAGTTATTTTCATCAGAAGAATAAGCCGCACCACGGTAAGTGTGCAGCGCAAAGTTGCTGCTACCCGTATCACGTTCTTTTGGTAATTCGATAGTTTGCTTTAACTGACCGAAAAACGCTAACGTCAGCGGTTGTGCTGTTGGGTTTTGGATACTGTATTCAACTTCAACGGTATACTGCCCACGTTTCACAATGTACGTTTTTTGATAAACAACACCGTTGCTATCAGTAAATGTCATTGGTACACGTAATACATCTTGGCCGTTCGCTAATGTGAAAGTTGCAGAATCTGCAGAGTATAGCGGACGTTCGCCGTTATTATTTGCTGGGTTGTCTGGGCCATGAGGGCCAATCAAACCACTTTGTGCCTGGTAGACAAAGCCTGGGTTAGTTTCCAGTAAACGGAAAGGGTCTTCCGAATGAAGGGTCGCAGGATAGGCTAACAGGTCAGCCTCATCGATATCACCACCACGAGTATTGATGCGAATATCCAGTACATCAGTTTTGACTGTGATGAGCTTACCTTGCCCACTGCTAGCTACTGCTTGGGCATCACTGCTTGGCATATCCGCTTGTTGCGAAGTTTGAACAGTTTTAACGTCCTGAGCAACTTTATCGCTCTCCCAGGCCTGCCAAACTAAGAACGACACGAACAACAAAGCGATGAGTAGAAGATTGCGTTGCGAATCCATCGTTATAATTCTCTATTATCATCAGTTTTTCTGGGTGGGACAGGATCATCTCCACCAGCGTGTAAAGGGTGGCATTTTAATACGCGTTTCGCCGTTAACCAACTCCCTTTTAGCATACCAAACCTGCGCAATGCCTCAATTCCGTAATTTGAACAAGTAGGATTGAAGCGACAGCGAGGCCCTAACAACGGGCTAATCGCCAGTTGGTAGCCTCTGATCAGCATGATCAGGATTTTTGAGCCAAGCGACAGTGACGACGCCATAACTTATCCAATGCTTCCGTGATCTGTTGATTGTCGAGATTAGCAACCCCTTTCCTTACCAATACCACAAAGTCCATAGAAGGCAACTCATGTTGATGCAGACGAAAATATTCACGCGCTAATCGTTTAATACGATTTCGCTCATGAGCTCGTTTAACATTTTTTTTGGCGATGGTAAGACCGATGCGGGGATGCCCCAGCTCGTTTAGGCGACCAAGGATTGTTATCTCTGGGGAACTCGCCCTCTGCGGCTGCTTAAAGACATTATCGAAATGCCTGGGAGTTAACAAACGTAACTCCCGGGTAAAAGCGAGCGTAACCACTGGAATAGAGGGCTAGCTTTATTACTTAGATGAAACGGTCAGACGAGCGCGGCCTTTAGCACGACGGCGAGCCAGAACCTGACGACCATTTTTAGTGGCCATACGAGCACGGAAACCGTGTGAACGGTTGCGCTTCAGTACGGACGGTTGAAAAGTGCGTTTCATAACGATTTCTACCTAACTTTAAAATTTATTACTGATTCAGTAAACGCGTTGGCAACCAGTGGAAACTGATTTACACCTATGCCTCTATCGCAACAATATAGAAAGAGGCAGGATTGTAATAAAACATAGGGGGTCACGTCAATAAAATGACGCGATCATACCTCTTTTATTTATAGCCTGGCTGACCGGTTTGCCGACATATGCTGTGACAGTCAACTCATGATCCTATTTTCATACTGACTGACAACCTGCTTTTCGCCTGTATCCTTGACTAACATTAACATTAGAGCAGAACAAAGAACCTAACAAGTATACCTCAGTTTCGTGTAAAAATCACATCAGTACTGCACACAGGGAGGAAGATTATACGGACTCCGCCCCAAAGCGCAAGGATCTTCCCATTTTCTAAAAATATTTTTTGATCCTAAGGAATATTTCTTTTAAATCGTCTAAAGTTATCCCCAGCCATGTGGAAAAACTGGCGAAAAATCGGATCTTCCGGTCAACATCATCCTTATAAGCGCTGCCTTACCACATTTACCTGTGGATAAAAAGCATAAAAACTGTGTAAAAGAATGGAGATCTCTGGTGAATTTTGCGGTATGATCGTCTGTCTATTTCTGATCCAAGGATCAGCAATACGTAGTGAGTAAAAGTTAATCTAAAATCACTTTGGATCGTTTTGAGAAAATGCTCCATAGAAAATTCTGTGTTTACATCCGTACTTCTTTTGTTCCATTGACCTTGTTTAGGGGAGTCCAACGTGTCACTTTCGCTTTGGCAGCAATGTCTTGCCCGATTGCAGGATGAACTACCTGCCACAGAATTCAGTATGTGGATACGCCCCCTTCAAGCTGAATTAAACGACAATACGCTGGCACTTTATGCCCCAAATCGTTTCGTTCTCGACTGGGTTAGGGATAAGTACATCAATAATATCAATGAATTATTGAATGACTTTTGTGGAACTGACGCACCTGCACTACACTTTGAAGTAGGCAATAAGCCGATTAGCGTCGCACCGGCAGCACCTCAAGCACGTACAACTCACGAAGTACCTGCTTTTGCCGTACCGTCAGCGCCCGTTAAACCGAGTTGGGACAACTCAGCCAAAGTGCAACCCGATGTGGCTTACCGTTCAAATGTGAACCCTAAGCACACGTTTGATAACTTTGTTGAAGGTAAATCGAACCAGTTGGCTCGCGCAGCAGCGAGGCAAGTGGCTGAAAATCCAGGTGGTGCCTATAACCCATTATTCCTTTATGGCGGAACGGGTTTAGGTAAAACCCACTTATTGCACGCTGTGGGCAACAGCATCATGCAACATAAGGCCAATGCACGTGTCGTTTACATGCACTCTGAACGTTTTGTTCAAGATATGGTCAAAGCTCTACAGAATAACGCGATTGAAGAATTCAAACGCTACTACCGTTCTGTAGATGCCTTATTAATTGATGATATTCAATTTTTTGCTAACAAAGAGCGTTCACAGGAAGAATTCTTCCATACGTTTAATGCACTGCTTGAAGGCAATCAGCAAATTATTTTAACGTCCGACCGTTATCCAAAAGAAATTAACGGGGTCGAAGATCGCTTAAAATCACGCTTTGGTTGGGGCTTAACCGTTGCTATTGAGCCGCCAGAACTTGAAACGCGTGTGGCGATATTGATGAAAAAAGCCGATGAAAATGAAATTCAGCTTCCGGGTGAAGTCGCATTTTTCATCGCAAAACGTCTGCGTTCTAACGTCCGTGAGTTAGAAGGCGCGTTAAATCGTGTGATTGCCAACGCAAACTTTACTGGCCGCGCGATTACTATCGACTTTGTCAGAGAAGCACTGCGTGACTTATTAGCACTACAAGAAAAACTGGTAACTATTGATAATATTCAGAAAACAGTTGCTGAATATTATAAAATTAAAGTAGCAGATTTACTTTCAAAACGCCGTTCTCGTTCTGTCGCACGTCCGCGTCAGATGGCGATGGCACTGGCGAAAGAGCTGACTAACCATAGTTTACCTGAAATCGGGGATGCTTTTGGCGGCCGTGACCATACAACGGTGTTACACGCTTGTCGTAAGATTGAACAATTACGGGAAGAAAGCCATGACATCAAAGAAGATTTTTCTAATTTAATCAGAACATTATCATCTTAATTGCTATGAAATTTATAATAGAACGCGAGCAGTTATTAAAACCGTTACAACAGGTTAGTGGTCCTTTAGGTGGGCGTCCAACTCTGCCTATTTTAGGTAACCTTTTATTACAGGTAAAAGAAGGCACCCTCCAACTCACTGGAACCGACCTTGAAATGGAGATGATGGCCAATGTTACCCTAACTGGGGAACATGAAGTTGGTGCAACTACGGTACCCGCACGCAAATTTTTCGATATTTGGCGTGGATTACCTGAAGGTTCTGAAATTCATGTAGAACTAAATGATGACAGACTGCTCGTCCGTTCTGGGCGTAGCCGCTTCTCATTATCGACTTTGCCTGCGGCTGATTTTCCAAACCTTGATGATTGGCAAAGCGAAGTTGAATTTTCTCTTCCGCAATCAATACTGAAACGTTTAATTGAAGCCACTCAGTTCTCAATGGCACACCAAGACGTCCGTTATTATCTCAACGGCATGCTATTTGAAACTGAAGACCAAATGCTCAGAACCGTTTCAACTGATGGTCACCGTTTGGCTGTTTGCGCAATGGATATTGGGCAATCTCTGCCCTCTCACTCTGTCATTGTGCCACGTAAAGGCGTGATTGAGCTAATGCGCTTACTGGATGGTGGCGATGCACCTTTGCAACTGCAAATTGGTAGTAACAATATTCGCGCTCATGTGGGGGACTTCATTTTCACTTCAAAATTGGTGGATGGTCGTTTCCCTGATTACCGCCGCGTATTACCGAAAAACCCAGATAAAACATTGGAAGCGCGTTGTGATCTACTGAAACAAGCATTTTCCCGTGCAGCGATTTTATCAAATGAAAAATTCCGCGGTGTTCGCCTGTATTTCAGCGAAAATCAATTGCGCATCACGGCCAATAACCCTGAGCAAGAGGAAGCTGAAGAAATCGTTGATGTCAGCTACCAAGGCACTGATATGGAAATTGGCTTTAACGTTAGCTATATCTTAGACGTCCTCAATGCACTAAAAAGCGAAAATGTGCAGTTGTTACTAACAGATGCGGTTTCCAGTGTGCAAATTGAAGATGCAGAAAGTAAAGCGGCAGTGTATGTCGTCATGCCAATGCGTTTGTAATCAGTATTTATGATCCTTTCGCGTTTATTGATCCGTGATTTTCGAAATATCGAAAATGCGGATCTCTCCTTAGCTAATGGGTTTAATTTTCTCATTGGTCCAAATGGGAGCGGCAAAACCAGTGTATTGGAAGCGATATACACCTTAGGTCATGGTCGAGCATTTCGCAGTATTCAAGCGAATCGTGTTATTCGCCATGAGCAAGAACAATTTATTCTTCATGGTAAACTTAGCCACTTAGATGAAGCGCGTAACGACCTTTCATTAGGCTTAAGTAAAAACCGTGAAGGGGATAGCAAAGTCCGAATTGACGGAACAGATGGTCATAAAATTGCCGAACTGGCAAAATTATTGCCAATGCAGTTAATTACCCCAGAAGGTTTTACCTTACTCAATGGTGGCCCTAAATACCGCCGCGCTTTCATTGATTGGGGCTGTTTTCACAACGACCCACTGTTTTTCTCTGTTTGGTCAGATTTAAAACGGTTATTAAAGCAGCGAAATGCGGCTTTACGGCAAGTGACGCGTTATGAGCAAATTCGCCATTGGGATACCCAGTTAGCGCCGCTTTCAGAGCAAATAAGCCAATGGCGTCAAGACTATATTTCCGGCATCGCTGAAAATATAGAGCAGACTTGCCAACAATTTTTACCCGAATTTTCATTATCCGTTTCCTTCCAGCGCGGTTGGGATAAAGAAATTGATTATTCAGAACAACTAGAGCGCCAATTTGAGCGTGATAGAGCACTAACCTACACCGCTTCAGGACCCCATAAAGCGGACTTGCGGATCAGAGCCAATGGCACACCGGTTGAAGATATGCTTTCACGGGGCCAACTCAAGCTGTTGATGTGCGCACTTAGGTTAGCGCAGGGTGAGTTTTTCACTCGTCAGAGCGGGCAACAATGCCTGTATCTGCTGGATGATTTTGCCTCCGAACTCGATGCGGGTCGCCGTCAATTATTGGCAGCTCGCCTCAAAGCTACGCAAGCACAGGTGTTTGTCAGTGCCATTACACCGGAGCAAGTTAATGATATGATAGATGCAAATAGCAAGATGTTTAGCGTAGAACATGGCAAAATAGAAGTTCAACCTCAGGAATAGAAAGAGCAGGAAACGTTGATGTCGAATACATATGACTCCTCAAGTATCAAGGTATTAAAAGGACTGGATGCGGTGCGTAAGCGCCCGGGCATGTATATCGGTGATACAGACGATGGAACAGGTCTTCATCACATGGTTTTCGAGGTTGTCGACAATGCCATCGACGAAGCCCTCGCAGGCTTTTGTGACGATATCGTTATCACTATCCATGCCGATAACTCTATCTCCGTACAGGATGATGGACGCGGGATCCCAACCGGTATCCACGAAGAAGAAGGTGTCTCTGCCGCAGAAGTCATCATGACCGTTCTGCACGCGGGGGGGAAATTCGATGATAACTCCTATAAAGTTTCCGGCGGATTGCACGGCGTTGGGGTATCGGTTGTTAACGCCTTATCTGAAAAATTAGAGTTAGTCATCAAACGTGATGGCAAAGTTCACGAACAAATCTACAAATATGGTGAGCCACAAGGGCCTTTGACCGTTGTGGGTGAAACTGACCAAACTGGGACACGCGTCCGTTTTTGGCCAAGTATGGACACCTTTAAAGGCGTCACTGAGTTCGAATACGATGTATTAGCGAAGCGTTTACGTGAGTTATCCTTCTTAAACTCGGGCGTTTCGATCAAACTCATTGATAAGCGTGATGGAAAAGAAGACCATTTTCATTATGAAGGCGGTATCAAAGCTTTCGTTGAATATTTAAGCCGTAACAAAACCCCAATTCACCCATCGGTATTCTATTTTTCAACTGAAAAAGACGGCATTGGTGTTGAAGTTTCAATGCAGTGGAATGATGGCTTCCAAGAAAACGTTTACTGTTTTACCAACAATATTCCACAACGCGATGGTGGTACCCACCTTGCAGGTTTCCGTGCCGCGATGACGCGTACACTGAATAACTACATGGAAAAAGAAGGCTATCAGAAGAAAAGCAAAGTCAACGCAACAGGTGACGATGCTCGTGAAGGTCTGATAGCAGTTATTTCTGTGAAAGTGCCAGATCCTAAATTCTCATCACAAACCAAAGAAAAGCTGGTGTCATCTGAAGTGAAAACCGCCGTTGAAACCATGATGAATGAGAAACTGGTTGAATATTTACTGGAAAACCCAAATGACGCCAAAATCGTCGTTGGGAAAATTATCGATGCAGCACGTGCACGTGAAGCCGCTCGTAAAGCGCGCGAAATGACTCGCCGTAAAGGTGCGTTAGATTTAGCAGGTTTACCCGGTAAACTGGCTGACTGCCAAGAACGCGACCCTGCGTTATCCGAACTGTACCTTGTGGAAGGGGACTCTGCGGGCGGCTCAGCAAAACAAGGTCGTAACCGCAAAAACCAAGCAATTTTGCCACTAAAAGGTAAAATTCTAAACGTAGAAAAAGCGCGTTTTGATAAAATGCTGTCTTCACAGGAAGTTGCAACTCTGATCACGGCATTAGGCTGTGGTATCGGTCGCGATGAATATAACCCAGATAAACTGCGTTATCACAGCATCATTATCATGACGGATGCTGACGTCGATGGTTCGCACATTCGGACGTTATTGTTAACCTTCTTCTATCGTCAAATGCCTGAAATTGTTGAGCGTGGCCATATCTTTATCGCTCAGCCACCACTGTATAAAGTGAAACGTGGTAAACAAGAGCAGTATATTAAAGATGACGATGCGATGGACGATTACCTGATTTCTATTGCCCTTGATGGCGCTGAGCTGCATTTAAGTGCAGAAGCACCAGCCATGAAAGGCGAGGAATTAGAAAAACTGGTTGTCGAATATAATGCCGCACACCGTATTATTCGCCGCCTTGAGCGTCTTTACCCACAAGCATTACTAAATAGCTTGGTGTATCAGCCAACCCTAACCGAAGATGACCTAAAGGTCAGTGAAAAAGTGGAAGAATGGGCGAAAGCATTGGTTCAGCGCTTAACGGATAACGAACAATTCGGTAGTACCTATAGCTACACTATTAACGAAAACCGTGAACGTCAGTTGTTCGAACCCAATATCCGCATTCGCACCCACGGTGTCGATACCGATTACAACCTCGACTTTGATTTTGTACACGGTAGTGAGTATCGCCGTATTACCCATTTAGGTGATTTAATTGGTGGGTTAATTGAAGAAGGTGCTTATATTCAACGTGGTGAACGCCGCCAAGATATTAGCAACTTTGAAGAAGCACTGGCTTGGTTAACACGTGAATCTCGTCGTGGCCTGTATGTACAGCGCTATAAAGGCCTTGGTGAAATGAACCCTGAACAACTTTGGGAAACCACCATGAACCCTGAAACGCGTCGTATGATGCGTGTTACGGTAAAAGATGCGATAGCAACCGACTTACTCTTCACCACATTAATGGGTGATGCAGTTGAGCCTCGTCGTGCATTTATTGAAGAGAATGCCTTAAAAGCAGCGAATATCGATATTTAATTATTATATTTGTTCTGTTTACCAACCCCCTTACATTTGCATGTAAGGGGGTTTAGTTTTTAAATAATATAGTATTAAAATTATATTTTCTTATTTTAATCGCTAGATTGAAAAATTCATCTTATTTTATCTTTCAACTTATCTAACAATAAATTATTACTGACATTAAAAAACAAACAAATAAACACCTTACACATCAATTCATTACAATAAAAACCACGTATTTAAAATAAATAAAAGAATAAAAAAATAGATTAATTCACATCCAATTCAAGAAAAATAAAACTATTATTTTTATTTCCTTCGGCATAAAACATATTCGGTTCTGAAAACAGAATATCGCTGGTTTTAAACTCACTCAATAAGCCTGTAGGAATATAATGAAAAAACCATTCAAATCAGTGCCCATTATATTGGTATCGATGTTTTATACTCATCCTTCATTGGCATTAAAAGGATATGAGAATGCAGAAAAGCAAATTATAGATAAAAGGAATGATTGGCTTCAAGGCATTAAAAATGAAGCGATTACACCACCGCCACCGGAAAACTCAGCGGCAGCAAACAAGGATCGGAGTATTTATCACGAGAAGACAAAAATAACAGGGGAAAGAAAAGCGCTTGCTGAAGCAGATAAAAACCAAAAAAGTGACTATTTGTTAAATAGTTTTAATAACGTCATTTTTGGCAAAAATAAATTTAATGTAAATTTAACCACGAATCGCCCCTTTAAAAAACTTCAGTCATTATACAACCAAGGAAGTTACGCTAGATTCAATGCTAAACAACCAGAAAGGGCAATGGAGTTTATTTTAAAAGATCATTTTCTCCGAGGACGCCCAAAGCAAGTTCTCAACACCGATGGGGAATATCTTCCTGATTATACAAAAATAGCAGGGTCATCATACCCTAGTGGTCATGCATGGAATGCCTTCAAACAGGCAGCAACCTTATCAACGATGTTCCCTGAAAAGATAAAAGAAATCTATGGTCGAGCCTCTGAGTATGGGGAAAGCCGTGTTATCGTTGGCGCCCATTTTCCGACTGATATTATCGCCTCTCGAGTAGGTAATTATTATTTACTGGCTCAACATTTAGCCGACGACGAGATAGCTGAATCATTTGCAACATTAGCGAAAGATGCACGCTCTATCTTACCAACCCTATGTAAGCACAAACCGCAGGAGTGCTTTGCTTCCTCACAAAATGGCAGCGCGAACTTATCTCATAATAACTATGCTGTGCCGGAGTTGTCACCCGATAAACTGCCCAAGCTAGCCAGTAACTTGCTACGACTGCGTTTCCCTTATCTTAATGAAGAACAACGGCTGAGCATTTTAGCCAGCACCGCTTATCCCAGTGATTCCCTTTCAGGTTGGAATATAAAAAGCGATGACCCAAACACTTATTGGGGGCTGATAAATTTACCTGAAGCTTTTGATGGACCCGTTTATTTTTATAACGATGTTATTGTTGACCAGAACAAGAGCAAATACAGCCTAGCGACCTATTCAACTAGCGATGAATGGAAAAAAAACATTCATGGACCAGGGAAATTGATCAAAACAGGCTATGGCATTCTCATTTTATCAGGAAACAATCGCTTTGCAGGCCTGCAACTCAACCAAGGCTGGATCACTTTAAATGGCGAAAATACTTACGCAACACGATCATCCGTCAATGATGGAGAGCTAACCATAAATGGCAGTTTAAATTCCCCGCTAGATATACATAAAGGCACAGTGATCAATAATGGCAAAATGCATGATGTGACTATTCATAACAATGGGTTATTGATAGGGACTGGACAGCTTGGTAATTTAACAGTGAAAGCGGGGGGAACAATATCCCCCGGAAAAAATAAAGCCGCAACAATCGAAATTGCTGACTCTGTCACTTTTGAAGCCGGCAGCCAATATCCTGTTGAAATTACTAAAGAAGGAGTCAATGATAAACTGAATAGCCAAGGTTTAGCGATTTTAAATGGTGGGACAGTTAGTGTCACATTACAGGGCAGCAAAAATGCACTGACGGCAGAAGAACTTGTCCAATTATTGGATGAAAAGTACACCATATTGAGTGCCAAAAAAGGCGTGAGAGGACAGTTTGAGGCTGTATTACCGAGCTATTCTTTTGTTAAGTCTCAACTCATTTATTCACCGAATGATGTTACCTTAAGTTTTTCTCGCAATAACATTGCCTTTGCCTCTTTTGCTGACACCAAAAACCAAAAAGTGGTCGCGGAAATACTCGACAAACTCCCCAGAAGTCATGCTTTATATAAAAGTCTAATATTGTCTGATGAGAATAACATTAAAGTCGCAATACATGAATTATCAAAGCCCATTCATGCTCATGTGTTATCAAATCAAATCAATAACACCCTCCCAATTAGAAGAAAGCTACTGGAACATATTCGAACTTCTGAATCATTCAATCTGACAAAAGGGCGTCACGAGAATAAAGGGGATTTATGGGTTAATACGTTATATCAGCAGGAAACTATACCAAATGATGATAACACCACAGGTTATCACGCCTCCGCCAATGGGATATTCCTAGGTGCAAGCCAACGTTTTTATCATGATACCATTACGGCCGGTATTGCCATCGGTGTTACCCAAGGTTCACTATCCAGTGAAGATAACACTAATAAGAATATCAACTACCACATTGCCGCTTATGGTGGTGCTCAAATAAAACCGATTGTCCTTCGGGGTGGCGTTGAATATAACCGAGGAAGCATCGACACGAAAAGGCCTGTGAACTATCAAATGTACGCTGATAGCAACACTTCCACTTATGATATAAATACAAGCCAAGCGTTTATTGAAATGGCTTACCCTTTAACCACTTCCATTGCAAACATTGAACCCTTTACTAACTTTGCTTATATCAATACTCACAATAGAGTGATTAATGAGAATGGCGGAAAAACAGCGCTTAGCGCAGATGAGCAAAGCACGGTCACACTACTCTCTATGCTGGGCGTACGTTTTGATAACCATTGGGCGCTCAATGAACGCTATAAATTAGGCTTATACGGTGAATTAGGCTGGCAACATCAATATGGTGACTTAACACGTGAAATTAAATTGAAATTTCCACAAACCGGACATGCGTTTATTTCACAAAGCGTATCAGCCCCTAGAGACAGTATCACAGCTAAAATCGGAGCGAACATTGATATAAGTAATGATTATAAATTATCGGTTGATTACAGTAAGTTAAAATCTAACTATTACGACAATAATAATATTAATGCCAAGCTTTCTTTATCATTTTAGCCTTAGTTAACGTTATTTTGTATTTAAAATGCCTTTAATTGCGGCCATGTGCCCCCTAATAATTGGGGGCACTTTCTGACCAAACCTAACGCTCTTTTACATTCTTTTACCCCACTCTTTTGATTATCTTACGTTTTATCATGGTATAAACACTAAATACGTTAATAAAATGTTAGCTGGCAAAAACGAGGGTTTTCTTCACTAAGGCAAGGTTCAAACACATAAAAGACAATAATGATTATGCAACAACTGATTGCTTTAACTTATTTTTTAGCTTTTTCGACACTTCCCATCTTGTTAAGTGGGGAGCTAAATACAGCAACAGATATCACCATTATCTTATCCGGAGTATTGGTGATGGTACTTTGTGCAAGTGTCTATCGAACGCGCTTAGGTAAACTATTTACCACGGTGATTGCCCTTTTATGGGCGCTTAATTTATCTATTTCCTTCTTTTTCTACCAAAAACACGATATCCGTTTTTCATCTTCTATTGCAGAAACCTTTATTAATACCAATAGCAATGAAACGGTGGGCATGTTGTCATATAACATTGGTTATGTTGTTTTCTACCTCATTGCGTTTACTTTGTATTTGTTGAGCATTCATCAATGTTCAAAATACATTTCACCGCGTATAAGTAAATTGAATCTGCTATTGGTGATTGGTTTCTTTGTTGCCATTCCTATTTATTATTCACCGTTACTTAAACAACCAGATAGCCATTTATTAATCGGGGAAAAATACCTACAAAACTCCCCATTTTATAATGCCGCAGCTTTACTCAAAAATTTTTACGAAAACAGAGAGATACAAAAGATATCGTCGCAAAAAGTCTCTTTTAATTACGACAAAACACACAGCGAGACACAAATTTATGTATTAGTGATTGGTGAATCACTGCGTCGCGATCATATGAGCCTGTATGGCTATAACTATGAGACCACACCAAACCTGAATAATCGAAAAAACCAAATAAAAGTGTTCACGCAAGCGTATTCACCCGCACCTGTCACCATCTTGTCGGTCCCCATTTCACTTGCCAATATTCAACTCACACAAATACAAAATAAAAAACATTATGCCGATAATATTATTTCATTGGCAAACCATGCAGGGTTCAAAACCTATTGGATCAGCAACCAAGGAAAAACCAACAAGAAAACCAGTGTGATATCGGCAATCGCCAGTATGGCGCAAGATAAAAAATGGAATGAATTTGTCGGTTATGACAATGAATTAATTGATGATTTTGAGAATGCCGTTAACGACAATACCTCAAACAAAAAGCTGATTGTGTTGCATACCTACGGAAGCCATGAGCCCGCATGTAACCGTTTTCCCGAAAATCAACTCAAAAAAATGAGTGGCCAAGAAGACGATGATTGTTATGACAGTTCTATTGCCTATACTGACGCTTTTATTGAAAAATTATTGCAGAAACTAGACAGTAAACCTGCCTCATTGATGTTTTTTGCCGATCATGCTCTACAACGCTTAGACAGTGATGGTAATATTCATTACCATCATGGGGTGAATAACCCAAGAAAAGAAGCCTATGAAATTCCATTATTGATTTGGTATAGCCAAACAGCCTCAAAACCAACATTGACAAAACAGACCTTGATGGCCCCCTATTCAACGGCCAATAATTATTGGTTAATCAGCGATTGGTTAGGAATACAACAGCATGCCGCACAACGTTGTTTATCCCCCCTACGTGCATGCTATCAACCCAATAAAAATATTCAGGCTATTGATGGTAACCGAAACTTATTATTCATAAATCAATTACCAACAGAAACAATAGATCCACAATAAAACTCGAGAGGTTCGCCGCCGAGTGAACTCGGCAAGAGCTTCTTAACGTAGCATCAAATAAGTGAAACGTGCGTCAATTGAACCCGAACGTCATTAACTTTGTTTAAATTAGAGAAAAAATGAAGCTAAAACACAGTAACATTTTATCTATTGAACAACCTTAACGTACAAGCCGAACTATAGCACAAGTGAAACGTTGGCCACCTTTCTGGATCTATCAATTTAGCCTCCCCCCTTTCGCAAAAGAATAAATACCTCACTTTTTATCGAAACTCACTTCGTCATTGATAGTGCTAATAAAAAATAAAATTATTCATACATTTTCGAAATAAACCTAAAAGGAAATAGGTATATTTTAAGATATATACAACAAAACCAGTGAAAAACAATTTACTTAACGAATTGATACCGTAATTACAATTTGCGCGTTTTAATTTTTTATATTTTCGAGGAAAGAGTTAATCAATGCCTATATCCAATATACAGCACCGAAATATAGCAGGGAATGACCCTAGTATTCCCAAACCAACGCCTAATGTTAGAGTTCGAAAGTACTCATCTGTTTCCGATGAAACATTGAATTTAAGACAACAACTAATTCAAGTTGAAAATTCACATGAAGTCTTAAACAGGAGAGCATCACTCAATATTTCAACTCCTTGTCATACCGCTATTTCACTTTTACTACTAATAAGCCAATGTCGTCTCATTGATAGTGCACATTTGGAACAAGCCAATTATCCAGCTCTTGCCTCAAATAGAAACCTCCCCTCCGATACCTCAGCCAAATCATTCAATGTAGATAGCTCGGACTTTATAATTCACTCTACGGTAAGTCCACATGAAGAAAACCGCTTTGTTGCTCAACTTGACCCGCTAAGGTTCACTTCTGCTCAGACCTCAGCATTACCTCATCCAACACAAACAAAACGTTCTCATAAAAATACGACCTCATTAGGAAATAAAAACCTAACCTACATATTGAATCAAGAAAACGAAAAGAAAGAATTAATTTCTGTAATAACACAACAATTAGTAGAGAGCGGTCAACTCGCATTAGAACAGCGTGCATATTTTGAATTTTTACTTCGTTCTGAATCAGCTAACGAACCAATAATAATCTCCCACTTGAGTGACAATACAGAAAACAGCACATCACGAAATAGGCGAGCCCTACTCCCTCATCTTAACCCTCATACAGGAGAACACATCAAAGAGAATTGTGCTTTTGAAGAAGAAATCTTAAATGTAAAAGGCGAGCATGAAGGAAAAATACTGTTATTTGAGGCTCAACGCATCGAAAATCCATTTCGCATGTTATATGATAATACAGACAGTGAACCATCCCCCACAATCAAAAGTATCGCTGATATCCTTAATCTAGGAACCAACATATTAACCATTGGTATTAAGCCGTTTATAAGCAATACCATAGCGAACGCTAAACGACGAGAATACTACAAAAATAACGATGACCCGATTTGTACTGAACGATACAGAAGAATAATAACCGCTGAATTTTTAACATCTCTTGATGTAGCTTTACCTAATCACCAGTCATTTCCCATTCAATCAACTAAGCCCATCATCAAACCTATTGAACTGAGTAACATTCGACGTTCCCGCGAAAGAGCCGCATTTTATACAAAAGATCCACACACTGAAATTCGCAAGGAAATTTTGCTAGAACTAAAAGAACATAAAAAAGCAGTGGCTGATAATATTCAGCCAACATTTCTTAAACCAACAGATAAGCCTAATGAATTCATTACACACCAGCCCAGTTCTTCAAATAACCCCCCTGTTGAAAGGACTGTTATTGCTGATGAAAGTGGCTCATCATGGCACTATGCCGATCCCCTTAATGTAGAAAAAATCAATGTCATTGCTCGTGAAGGAAAAAAGCAGGTTAAATTACTTGATAATTACTATGATCTGCAAAAAAGTATTTCAGGTGGCTATGAAGTTATTATTCAAAAAGAAAACGCAATAAAAGTACATAAATCTGTTTATATGGAGCCACTCTCAAAAACCTGGCACCTACATACTCATAATGAACACCCTGTTTTTAATAATAAACAACTCGCTATCATTGAAGAAATAAAATCATCAAAGCAAGAAAGTGCTCAATATCTACGTAGTGTAAATAAAAATCCCAGCTACTATCGTGATGGTCACTTATATTCAAAAAAAATAACGAACAAACAGTTCCCTGAACATTATATTGAAATGAATGGTGAGTTACTCCCTGTAAGGGAAAACCGACACCAACAAAATGAAATTTTATATGAAGTGTTCAATATAAATAAACCCAAAAAGAAGGGATATCCTATTGAATGGGACGGTAATCGTTGGATATTTGAGAAAAAAACATCCCCTCATGTTTCACATGAATTAAAAAATTTAGTTGATATCAACAATAAATATCCTCATCAAACCACTCTCAGTAAACTTTCCTTGCCTGATAACCAAGGACTTAGACATGATAGTAACGGATTGAGTTATATTAAAATCAAAGGTAAACATCTAGCTTTAGAGAAAAGCAAACATCACTATTATCTCAAAAATGAAAATGGTGATAAAATTTATATTGACTATATTAATCATAAATTTACGCCATTAAGCATAAAAAAATATAGCGGAAAGCTTTCTTTACATCCTTTCCAAGCTATTCAAGATGCCCAAATGGCCTCACCAGCAGGACTCAAATTTCCCGTAGAATCTCCATTAAACAAAGCATGGTATCTTGAAAATATAACCGTTAAAAATAAAGGGAACATCAATAATAGTGAGCGAGTAGGAACAGCTATCGATGTAACATTTAAAATGCGATACAACAAACCTAAACGAGGAAAATACATTGAAATGCCCGCTCTTGAATGGAATGAAAATATAAACTTAAAGAAAGGCCATACCAAATGGAATTTTAAAACTGATATGTATCGCCATAAACCAACAAGTAAAACATTTAAGCCATGGTTAAATCGATATGTTGAAGCCTATCATTACGCTAAAGCACAGGATAAAACTAAATTTAATGGGAACGTGAAAATCTTTGACATCAATATGGAACCCATTAGCGCAAATCGCATTAAAAACGCTAATACCGATATTCAAAAAGTCAGAAGCATTCAACAATTTTTAAGGAAAAATGGTGGGATCATGGAAATCACAATTACAGATCGTCCAAGTATTGCCAATAAAGAAATGCTACATAATAAAGAAAGAAATCTGATGTTTAATATTGGTTTTAATGGTCAATCCATGGCCCATTTTTTTCAAGGTGCGTACTGGCCCACTAATAATCAAAAAAATGCATTTATCACGGTGAGCCATAATATCAAATTAGCCCAAGGGGACGTTAATATTCTCCCACCTAGTGACGTTTCACTACCTAAAAAACCTTATTTTTTATCAGGTGAAATATATTGAGATTGATATCAGTTATAACTGTTCTAAAAGAACCTAACTTAGCCTAGGTTCAATATTTTCAATACGTTATTCAACGTGCTAACAAATATATTATGTTTATTAGCACGTTGACCTGTACATTTAAATGCACAAATTCTGATAAAACAACCCGTTAAAGCCTTACCGCTATAATAAAATACGCAACATGCGGCGCAGTGGCTCAGCCGCTCCCCATAGCAATTGGTCACCGACGGTAAACGCAGACAGATACTCTGGTCCCATATTCAGTTTACGCAAGCGCCCTACAGGTGTACTCAGAGTGCCTGTAACAGCAGCAGGTGTCAGTTCACGCATAGTAATTTCACGATCGTTTGGTACCACTTTCACCCAGTCATTATGAGATGCCAACAATTGTTCAACTTCTTTTAATGGAATATCTTTTTTCAATTTCAACGTAAAGGCTTGGCTATGGCAACGCAGTGCGCCAATACGCACACATAAGCCATCAACTGGGATAATGTTATTGCCCGTGGCTAAAATTTTGTTAGTTTCCGCTTGGCCTTTCCACTCTTCACGGCTTTGCCCATTTTCCAGTGCTTTATCAATCCATGGGATCAAGCTGCCCGCTAATGGTACACCAAATGCATCCGTTGGCATTGTGCCGCTGCGGGTAAAGTCAGTGACTTTTTTCTCAATATCTAAAATAGCTGATGCTGGATCTTGCAGCTCTTTTGCCACTTGGGTATGTAATGAACCCATTTGCACTAAAAGCTCACGCATATTACGCGCACCTGCACCCGATGCTGCTTGATAGGTTGCAACAGACGCCCATTCAACCAAATTATTAGTGAATAACCCGCCCAAAGACATCAGCATCAAACTGACCGTACAGTTACCGCCAACAAAGGTCTTAATGCCTTTATTTAATCCATCTTGAATATGCTGGCTATTCACTGGGTCTAAAATAATAATTGCATCATCTTTCATGCGTAATGAAGATGCGGCATCAACCCAATAACCATTCCAACCAGATCCACGAAGTTTTGGATAAACTTCATTGGTATAGTCGCCGCCTTGGCAACTAATGATAATATCCAGCGCCCTTAATGCGTCAATATCAAAGGCATCTTGTAACGTACTGCGGTGGCCACCGTAGGTGGGTGCTTCCGCCCCCTGTTGTGAGGTCGTGAAGAATACAGGACGAATTCCATCAAAATCACGCTCTTCAACCATTCTCTGCATAAGTACAGAGCCAACCATTCCTCGCCAGCCAACAAATCCTACATTTTTCATTTCTATTCACCCTGTTTGTTTAATATTTTACCAAGAAATTTCCAGTTCCGGCTCAAGCCCTCTTAGATGTTGCCATTTTTATCATTTATCGGGCATTCACATAAGTTGAAGCTAGAAATTTTTCGGATGTATTAAACCTGACAAAATATGCCTCTGTGTGCAAGTGAATTTCATCACTATTAGCAAGATGATTAGTAATAAAACTAATGAACATGGAGAGAAAACAAAAAAACCACGACAAGGAGTATGCGTTGCCGTGGTTAAGCTAAAAATAAAATGAAGCAATATAGGTTAAAATTTAAAGGAAAAGCAGGCACTAACGTTTTTTCTTACCACCTTGTACCGCTTTAAAACGTGGATTAGTTTTACAAATCACATACACACGTCCACGGCGACGAACAACTTGGCAGTCTGGATGGCGTGTTTTTGCTGTTTTTAATGAACTTAACACTTTCATGTTTACTTATCCTCCGTTTGTAAAAAACGCCCAAAACGTTTCTGGAATTGCGCTGTTTTTCCTTCTTGGGAAATTAATTTCTGTTTTCCGGTATAAAACGGATGGGATTGAGAAGAGACGTCCAAAGTAACATATGGAAAAATGTCGCCTTCAAATTCAATCGTTTTTTCAGTTTTAATTGTTGAACCCACTTTGAAATAGGCATCCGCACTAGTGTCATGAAAAACCACAGTACGATATTGAGGATGGATCCCTTGTTTCATAATAACCACCTAAATGTAATGTTATAATATAACAATACACTATTTAAAAAAGGGGAGCAATTCTTTTATTTGCCGAAAACGAACAGAGAAAAATGGCGCAACTTTAACATTAGCGCCAATGAATGAAAGTCGTGGCTAAAGCCTTTAGCGATAACCTTGAAATAAGGGAACTTCAGGATCTGGCTCACCCGTTATTCGGTTTCTTAAATCCCGACGGATAATCTCAATCGACCAAAACCAAATTAAATGCCCAAAAATTTCAGAGACATTTTCGTACCAAGGCAAGTCTAAAAGTGGTGGAGTTAAACCCATTAATGGGAAGGAAATCATGTGAACAAATAACTGCGCTAATGCCCCTGCGAGTAAACCTTGCCATAATTTAATTTTGGGGAATACTTCAGCAACAATGCAGTATCCAATCGCAAAAACCAGTGAAAATAGGATGTGCGTCACCCCAACCCAATTAAAAACATGCCCAGCAAACGTGTACACAGCAGCATTAGGATCGACCATTCCCAACCAATCCCTTAAAAAAACGTACGGCGGATTGAGAAAATTACGCGAGCAGTCCACTTGCTCTGCGACACGGATCAGTGTTTCTGGTGAACAAGCGGCATTAAACATATCTGTTGGACTTCTAGGCGGTAAAGGCACTTCTGCCCCCCATTTAACAAATGCAGAAACAATCCCACTGATAATGCCGACAAAAAAAGCAACACCATAACGACGACGTTTTTTTTCCGTGATATAAAAAAATCCCCGAGCCATAAAACCTCTTTATTTGACTTAAGCTTTGTTGAAATTCATTTATTCTCTTTTTACGACAACAGGTAAATGACATACATCAACAAAACAATAATCACAGATAGAAATTATTAATATCTAAGTTGTTCCCCCAGGTCACTGAACCAAAATAAAAACCAAAACGATAATTTCTCTTGGGGCAATCTTTTGTATAATTAGACCACCACATACGATCATTTAATTGTTTATCAAATGGATACATCATTATCGATGATAAACACACCATTTGGGGAAGATGAAAATGTATTACGGCTTTGACATGGGTGGCACCAAAATTGAATTGGCAGTCTTTGATAATGAATTAAATCAAGTCTGGCAAAAACGTGTTCCAACCCCCAAAAATGACTACCAAGCCCTGTTGGATGCTTTTCTTGTGCTCACCCAAGAAGCAGATAAAAAATTTAACTGCCAAGGGAAAATTGGCGTTGGTGTTCCTGGTATCGTTAATCATACAGAAGGTACCGTATTTACCACCAATGTTCCCGCCGCGCAGTACAAGCCGCTAATTCATGACTTAGCCAATACTTTACAACGCCCAGTAAAAGTGGAAAACGATGCCAATTGTTTTGCATTATCCGAAGCTTGGGATCCAGAATTTAAGCGTTATCCAACCGTATTGGGCTTAATTTTGGGAACCGGTGTCGGCGGTGGTTTTATCATTAATGGCAAAGTGCTATCAGGGAAAAATGGTATAGCAGGTGAAATTGGTCATATGAACCTGAGTGTTCGCGCGGCAAAACGTTTAGGTGATACCGTGCCTGAAATAACTTGCGGCTGCGGGCAAACGGCTTGTTTCGAAACGTATCTTTCAGGGCCAGGGTTCGAACGTATTTATGCTGCATTTACAGGGGAAAAACGTTCCGCTATCGATATTATTGAACGCTATTACCAACACAGCCCTGAGGCAGTAGAGCACGTTGAACGCTATACATCAGTGCTAGCGATGTTTATGGGGCAAGTGATCACGGTGTTTGATCCTGATTTAGTGGTTATTGGTGGTGGACTATCGCAATTTGAAGATATCTATCAGCGTTTACCCAAAATTTTACCACAATATCTTTATGGAATAGCAACAATGCCAGCCATTGAAAAAGCGCGCTATGGTGATTCTGGCGGGGCTCGTGGTGCCGCCTTCCTCAATTTAATCGACTAACGTTCCCTTCAAACTCCTTGGTAATGATCTGCCAAGGAGTTCATTTTCCTTTAATTTTAGATGATAATCATTATCATTTATTTATGAGTGATGATAAAATAGCCTGAAATCAATAGGTTCAATTATCATTACCATTTTAAGAATAACTTCAGCGAATAATAAATAGAAAACAGTAAGATATTGTTAAATACTAGCGATAAAGACTTGTCTGATACAGTTCATGACTAAAAACGCTATTATTACATTACATATAATAAAGTCTTAAACAAAACAGCTGCCATTAACCCTAAACAACAATAAAGAGAAAACATTATGAGCTTGTTTTTCCAGAGTAGTTTGATGTTTCCCACGATTATTTTCAGTGGCTTACTCATTATTGTTTTATTTTACTGGTTATGTGCGGCATTTGGTCTGCTTGATATTGATGTCTTCAATATCGACACTGAATTTGATTCTGGGCTTGATGCTTCTGGTTTTGCCGGTTGGCTCACCAAACTTGGTTTAGCGGGCATCCCGGTCACCATTATTCTGACCTTATTTACATTATTTGGCTGGGTTATCAGCTACTTCTGTGTTTATGGTTTTATCCGATTTATTGATTCAACTTTATTGCGCTACCTAGTTGGTTTTGCCGTATTTGCCATCACACTGTTTATTTCTGTTCATCTTACCGCGCTGTGTTTAAAACCCGTTCGCAAAAAACTCATTGACCTCAATAAACCGAAAACGGTACATCAGCTTATTGGCAAATTAGCGACGGTACGTTCGGGCTCAGTTAGTGAACAAAATGGGGAAGCGACATTGGAAGATGGCGGTGCTGGGTTAATTTTACAGATACGCGCACCTGCAACTGAGAATTTAAAACGGGGGGATAGAGTTGTCATTATTAGCTATGACGCACAATCCCACAGTTATCAAGTCGTGACGGAAGATGAGTTTCGTCATTAATTACTTACGATATCGACAATAAACCTTTGCTTGCCTATTTAAATAACGACCACGTCGGAACCTATGGAGAAAAAATATGGATTTGGCTGCACTAATGCCCTTTTTAACCGTTATTGGCGGGATCATCGTCATTATTTTAGGCTTCTTTGGATTATTTAAAGCCTTCTATATCAAAGTCCCACAAGGTACGGCATTGATTGTGAACGATATGTCGTCACAACCTAAAGTACATTTTACGGGTGCATTGGTTTATCCCGTTATCTACAAAAAAGAATTTATGCGTATCTCGCTTCTGACGTTAGAAGTGGATCGCCGTGGTAAAGATGGTCTGATTTGCCATGATAACTTACGTGCGGATATCACTGTTGCATTCTATTTACGCGTAAATGAAACCACTGAAGACGTTTTGAAAGTTGCAAAAGCGATTGGGGTTGACCGTGCTTCTGATCACCAAGCTGTCAGCTCCCTATTTAGTGCTAAATTCTCTGAAGCCCTAAAAACTGTCGGTAAACAATTTGAATTGGCAAAACTTTTTGAAGACCGCCAAAATTTCCGTGATCGCATCGTTGATGTGATTGGTAAAGACCTTAATGGCTACGCATTAGAAGACGTTGCCATTGACTACTTAGAGCAAACACCGAAATCCGCCCTTGACCCAAATAATATCTTTGACTCCGAAGGTATTCGTAAAATCACTGAAATAACCGCTATCCATAACATTGAAACGAACCAAAAAGAACGTGATCAAGAGTTAGCGATCCAAAAGAAAAATGTGGAAACCCGTGAAGCAAGCTTAGCGTTAGAACGCCAACAAGCCGATGCCGAAGCACGCCAAAAACGTGAAATTGACAATATTCGTGCTCGAGAACAAGCCGAAACACTGCGTGTTCAAGAAGAAGAGCGCCTGAAATCAGAACAAGCACGTATTCAAACTCAACAAGAGATTGAAATTCGTGAAGAAAACCGTATGCGTGAAGTTGAAGTTGCTCAACAAAACCGCACACGTGCGGTTGCTATTGAAGAAGAGCGCGTTAGCCGTGCACGTGAACTTGAAATCGTGGCGCGTGAGCGTGAAGTAGAACTTCAACGTATTGAAAAAGAAAAAGCTTTAGAAGAAGAACGCAAAAATATTTCGAATGTGATCCGTGAACGTGTCGCTGTTGAAAAAACCGTCGCACAAGAAGAAGAGCGCATTAAAGAAGTCCGTGAAGTGTCTGAAGCTGAACGTATGCGCCAAGTCACTGTGATCAATGCACAAGCCGAAGCAGAAGAGTTATTAGTTCGCCAAGTGAAAAAAGCCGAAGCCGATGAAGCAAGCGCTAAACACAGAGCAGAAGAAATCAGCACCATGGCTCAAGCAGAATTAGAAGCATCAGCCAAACAAGCAGAAGCGAAAAAACGCTTAGCAGAAGGGGTTGAAGCTGAACATGCTGCATTAGGCTTAGCTGAAGCGAGAGTTCGCCAAGCAACCGCTGAAGCGGAAGAAAAAGAAGGCTTAGTCCTTGCGAATATCACCGCTGAAAAACTATTAGCAGAAGCGCGGGGCTTGAAAGAAAAAGGCTTAACCGAAGCCCAAGTCATGGAAGCTAAGGCCAAAGCAGAACAACAACAAGGGTTTGCAGAAGCAAAAATCCTTGAAGAGAAATTAGCGGCACAAGCGCGTGGTGAAGAACAACAAGCCAACGCCAAAGAGAAATTAGGCTTAGCGGACGCGAAAGTTCTTGAAGAGAAACTGGCTGCACAAGCACGCGGGGAAGGCCAATTAGGCTCAGCCCAAGCGGAAGTTATTCGCCAACGCCTGAAAGCAGAAGCTGACGGTTTAACCGACAAATTCAAATCCATGGATCACCTTAGCGATACAGCACGTTCTCATGAAGAATTCCGTATGCGCCTTGAGAAAGAGTTTGAACAAGCTATGGCCTCTATCGAAGCGAATAAAGAGATCGCTCGTGAACAAGCAGATGTCTTGGCAGCCGCGCTTAGCAAAACCAATATCGAAATTGTGGGTGGCGATGGTAACTTCTTCAACACCTTCTCTAAAGCTCTTAGTCTAGGTAAAGCCGTTGATGGTTTTATGGATAAAAGTAGTTTTGCCAAAGAAAATGTGGAAAAGCTAATTAACCGCAGCAAAGAAGATAAAAAAATTGATATTGCCGCTTTACTGAAAAACCCTGAAGTTCAAGATCTTATTAATGGTTTTATGGCAGCCAAAGGCGCTGGGCAATTAGCGAAAACGGTAACGGCGAAACCCGTTCCACCAGCCGATGACCAACTTTAGTTAATCAAAATCTGAGGGGCATTTTTGCCCCTATTGCCTTTATTTATCATCTACTTTAAGGGAATTCGCTGCACAATGTCAGATTTTCAGGAAACGGATCGCGAGCAAGAAATACTCGATAGCGCTGTTGCAGAAGGAGGGGCTTATGAAATCTTACGTAAGCGACTGACCGAACAAGGCCAACAACTTTATCAAAAAGCGGTACAACTCAATGAAAAACGCCTAGATGAGTTTGGCCAAAGCCAAATGGATATTATTGGCCGTATTCGTATTCGTACTGAAAATAACTGCCAAGCCCGAGATATTATCCGTGTTGGCGAATGGCTGTTGTTTGGCTATAACGTTTTCCTTGGGTTAAAAAAAGAGACACATCTTGATGATGTATTTTCATTGTACCGTTTGATTGAAAATGAAGGCGAATTTGATGTTGAAGCCGTCGACAGTGAAAACACCTTTTTGAGTGACACTCGTTTTGTTCAGGATTTTACAGAGCTCTACACCTATTACAAAAATACCCAATTACTTCAACTTGTTGAACGTGATGGTAAACTGCTTGCTAGCTTCCAAATCGGTGATCGCATAACCGATGTTCGTGTTTTCCGTTGGTCAATTTCAAGTGATAAACAGCGCATTGAATACATTGATAACCGAGGGGAACGCGATATAGCCCTCCCCCCCGCTTATGATTTTGATTGGCAAAAAACCACCCGTGAAGACACGGTAAATGGTCGTTATCCACACATTAACATCCTCGATACCGTATTTGTTGAAACTATCGGCGGTGACTTAACTATCAAGTGTGAAAATAACACTGAAGATGGTTTGGGGATCTATCGTGAAGCGGTGCTGGATAAAAATCAGTCTCTCGACGATGCACAAATTGAATATGCCCAAACTGGCAGCCTAATTATTTTAAAGATTTTACCTTATCGGGAAGAAAGCTGGCGCTATTTGGTTTACAACTCATTAACCCAATCTGTACAACGCATTGATGCTATTGGGCAGGCTTGCGTACAACTCCCTGAAGATCACGGTATTATTTTCCCTGGTGGTTATTATCTGCAAAATGGCGAATATAAAACGTTTGAACAACCGATGGACGGTATGCGTTTTCGTCGCCTACGCCGCTCACCAAATGGGGAAGACGTTTTATACGTTTTTTATTCACCCAACCAAGGTCGTATCGCGCTTTTCAATTATAACCTGATTGAACGAACCCTATCCGTTCCACTGATTGGGCACGGCTATGCCATGCTTGAAGATGGTAAAATGGTTCTTTTTGAAGGTGAAGGGGAAGAAGCGACTCGTGTTCACCCAATGCAAGTGTGGCAAACACCTTTCTATTCCGATGAGTTTGCAGATCAACAGCCTGCTCGTGGGGGCTTTTTGGGTCGAATTGGTAATGCGGATTTGGTGCGGGGTATTTCCGAAATATTGCATGTTGCCAAAGAGATTGAAGGTAATCATGTCTCTATCGCTCGCTATGAACAGCTCAGCCAGCAACCCAAAAATCTTTTGGATTTGTACTATTGGTTTAGCGATGAACAATGCTTAGGGATTGGTAAATTACTCAGAGAAATCACGCAAACCAGTGAATTAGTGCTCGATGAGTATGAAAAGGTGGAGAGCATCCGCCAGCAATCAGCTAAGTCGATGAATGAAGCAATTAGCCGTCAAAAATCGCTCTTAGCGCTCACATTACCGGACAGTTGGAATAATATTCAGCAATTTGTTGATGGTTTAAATGCGTTAAATGCACAACGTGGGCACTTGATTTCGCTACGTGAATTTCGCTACATGGACTTAGAAAAACTGAGCGAAATGGAGAGCGAAATTGAAAAAAATCAGCAATATGTCTCCCAAGAGACTGCGGTTTTCCTTGCTAGTGATAAAGCATTGCAACCTTTCAAAACGCAGTTAACGATTTTTGAAGAGCAAACTGAAAAAGCCCAAAATAGTGCACAATTAGATATCCCAATGAATGACATGGAAAAAATGTCAGCCGATTTGGATATGTTGTCGAATTTGATGGCTTCGCTGTCATTCAATGATGTGACCCAACAGACCCATATTATTGATTCTATTTCACAAATTTATGCACAACTGAATCAGTCACGGGCTCGCTTACAACAAAAACGAAAGTCCCAAACCAGCATTGAAACCGTGGCGCAGTTTGGCGCGCAATTTCGCTTATTTAGTCAAGGGATCACCAATGCATTATCCCTTGCGACAGATCCTGAGCGTTGTGATGATCAGCTATCAAGATTACTGGTTCAGTTAGAAGAACTCGAAAGCCAGTTTAGTGACCACGATGAATTTCTTGATGATATCTTAGCGAAACGTGAAGAGTTACTCGAAACCTTTGAGTCACACAAACAAATTCTGATTGATGACCGCCAGCGCCGCGCACAAAATTTATTAACTGCCGCTGATCGCTTACTCGATAGCCTGCAACGTAGAACCACTCGTCTACAATCTCAAGATGAACTGAACGCCTTTTTTGCCTCAGATCCTCTCGCACTAAAAACACGCGAAATCATAGAGAAACTGAGGGAAATCAACGATAACGTTAAAGCTGATGATATCGATGCACGTTTAAAAGCCTCTCGCGACCAAGCCATCCGCATACTACGGGATAAAACGGATATTTTTGAAGATGGTGGCAACATTATCAAATTAGGGCGTCACCGCTTTAGCGTCAACACGCAAGAGCTAGACCTCACTATTTTGCCTAAAAATAACCAACTTTGGGTCTATCTTACTGGCACAGATTTCCAAGAGCCTATCGAAAATGAAGAGTTGTCTCAGTTACAACCTTATTGGACAGCAACATTAGAATCTGAATCAGAGACCGTTTATCGCGCTGAATACCTTGCTTATTCGATTATTTATTCTGCTGCTAAACGCCAAGATGGACTCAGTATGGCGTTACTGACCAGCGCATTAACTTCCCCTGAAAAGCTCGAAAAAATCGTGCGCGATTTTGCTGCTCCACGCTATAAAGAAGGTTATGAAAAAGGTATTCATGACCACGATGCTATTGCCATATTAAAAAAACTAATTCCTGTGGGAGAAAGTGCTGACCTTCTTCGCTATAACCCGACAGCGCGGGCAATTGCAGCGATTTACTGGGAAAATGCACAAAATGAAGCGTTCCCCGCACTTTGGCCGGAACGTGCGAGAACGGCGATGAATATACATCAGCTATTCCATAATGATAATGCCTTACTTGACCTCCAAGCCGAAATTGAAGCCAATATCAGTTTGTTCTTGCAAGATAACCCTATTCAATGTCAAGGTTATGAGCAAACACAAGCGGCTGAATACCTTAGTTTTGCATTAGCACGAACCCCTATCGAATTGGTTTACAGCAAATACGCAAAAGAGCTCGTTCTGGCGTTACAAAGCCGCTTGGAAGAGGCTCATATGTGGGTCGATTTCAACCGTTCCCAGCAAAACTTAGGTAAACGCTACGCCCAACGTTGGTCACTGATACAAAATTGGCTACAAGGATTATGCTCAACCCCTGAATTTGCACATCTAGTACCTTATATTCCCGGTGCAATTGCCATTATCATTTTAGATAAAGTGTCTTCAGCACGTTATAGCGAAGCTGACCTTTACTTTAAAGTCAGTGGCTTACTGGGAGATCACCCAACTATTGAAAACCAAACACTGTCACTGAGCTTAGATAACTATTTTAGTCGGATGCGCGGGCAGCGAAAACGCTTTATCCCTGAGTTCCGCCAATATCAGGCTTTGCGTCAACGTATTGTGGCAGAAGAACGTAACCGCCTAAAATTGCATGAATTTAAAGCGAAGCCTTTAAGTTCATTTGTTCGCAATAAACTGATTAATGATGTCTATTTACCTATTATTGGCGATAACATGGCCAAGCAAATTGGTGCACTTGGTGACGGGAAACGTACTGATTTGATGGGACTGCTATTAATGATCTCCCCTCCAGGTTACGGTAAAACCACCTTAATGGAATATGCCGCCGATCGTTTAGGGCTCATTTTTATGAAAATCAATGGACCTGCTCTAGGCCATGATGTCCTTTCCCTTGATCCTGCACAAGCCCCCAATGCCACCGCAAGGCAGGAGTTGGAAAAACTCAATTTAGCCCTCGAAATGGGGAATAATGTCATGTTGTATGTGGATGATATCCAACATACACACCCTGAGTTCTTGCAAAAATTCATTTCCCTGTGTGATGGAACTCGTCGCATTGAAGGGGTTTGGAAAAACAAAACCAAAACCTATGATATGCGTGGTAAAAAATTCTGCGTGGTCATGGCGGGGAATCCATATACCGAATCAGGCGAAGTTTTTCGTATTCCTGACATGTTAGCCAACCGCGCCGATATTTATAACCTCGGGGAAGTTTTAGGTGGGATGGATGATGCCTTTGCATTAAGTTATATTGAGAACAGCTTGACTTCAAACCCTGTTTTAGCACCTTTAGCCCTTAGGGATCTCAATGACTTATATCTCCTTGTTGATAAAGCAATGGGGAAATCAGTTTCCACTAACACACTAAGTTACCCTTATTCAGATGCTGAGATTAATGAAATAACATCGGTGATTAGACAATTAATCAAACTTCGTGACATTGTATTAAAGGTCAACCAGCAATACATTGCCAGTGCAGCTCAGTCTGATAAATACCGAACTGAGCCAGCATTCCGTTTGCAGGGCAGCTATCGTAATATGAATAAACTCAGCGAAAAAGTCTCTTCTGTCATGAATGATGAAGAGCTAGAACGATTATTGGATGATCACTACCTTGGTGAAGCCCAATTACTCACCACTGGTGCAGAAGAAAACTTATTAAAACTTGCTGAGCTACGAGGAACACTCTCTGAAAAAGAAGCCGCGCGTTGGCAACAAATCAAAAAAGACTTTATGCGCAATAAAGCGCTTGGCGGTAACAATGCAGATATTGGTGATCGGGTAGTGGGTCAGCTCGCCTCATTAGTTGAAAGCGTACAAGCATTAGGTAAAACCGAATGAAATCCCCCCGAGTTACGCTATTGGTGGCGTTAGTTGCCACACTTCTCGGCATTCAACTGATTAATAGCGTAACGACGGGAGGGCTTATTCACTTTGGAATTGTCCCTCGTACAATTAGCGGGTTGGTGGGAATATTATTCGCACCTTTTATTCATGGAAGCTGGGATCACTTATTCAGTAACCTTCCTCCACTAATCATACTTAGTGCCCTATTACTTCATCGCACCATCAAATTCTATCTCGTTGCTTCATTTTTTATTATTGTTGTAGGTGGTTTGATGGTGTGGCTGGTGGGGCGAAATGCCGTGCATGTGGGGGCGAGTGGCTGGATTTTTGGGTTATGGGGGTTGTTGATTGCCCAAGGTTTTTTGCGCAGAAAATTAGCGGATATCGCCATCGCATTGTTAGTATTATTTTATTTTGGTGCAATGGCGAGCGGCTTGTTACCCGTTCATCAATATATCTCAACAGAATCACACATCGCAGGCGCGTTATCGGGTATTTTGTTTGCTTGGCTAATAAACAAAAAAGAACAACCTCGTTAACGTACTGAAATGCGGTAAACACAGCGCCCTGCGCCATTGAGTAAATATTGTTCACGTTCTACATGCCCTTCCTTCCCCACCACATCACGAAACAAGGCCAATTCTGAGCGACAGAAATTTTGACACGCCGTTGCTGCCGCGCAAATAGGGCAATGGTTTTCAATAAACAGCCAATCTTCTCCCTGTTGCTCAACTTTTGCCATATAGCCTTCTTCACTACGAACCTCGGCTAATGCTTTAAGACGCTCCCCTAAAGGTAGGTTTTGGCAACGGGTAAAATATTTTTCACGGCTTTCAACCTCTCTTTGATGGATCAGCTTATCCAAGCCCTCATCACCAAAAATAGTCCGAACGGAATCAATCAGCTGTAGAGCAAGCTGAGCATGGGTATCAGGGAAACGTTGATGCCCCAGTTCCGTTAGAACCCAGTTTTGTCGTGGTCGACCAGCACCTGTTTGCGATAAACACTGTGCCCCTTCAACTAACCCCATTGAGGTAAGTTTTTGAATATGTTGCCTTGCGGCTTCCCCTGTCATATTTAAATCATTGGCAATCACTGACGTCGAAATCGGGCCTTTCGTTTTAATACAAAAAAGCACTTTATCGACCGCTTGTGTTAGATTTAAATTATCAAAGTAATTACTTGCATTAATCATTATGCGACTCTATTATCCAAGCTATTACTTGGATAATACTTTTTTTTCCCTATTCCGTCTAGCGGGTCTCTCTATGAGCAATGAAACATCGACTTTACCACAGGCTAAGTGGGCTGATTTACTCAGCGGTACCAATGCATTACTGACTATTGCCCTTACTGGTGGCGTTGCATTACATGCAATCAATATTTATATCGTTACCACAATCTTACCCACCGTCGTTAATGATATTGGTGGCCTTGAATATTATGCATGGAATACTACATTATTTGTAGCTACCTCGATTGTCGGATCCGCACTTTCAAGCAAAGTACTCGACAGTTTTGGCCCGAAATTGGCGTATTTAATTGCCTTAGCCCTCTTTTCTCTCGGTTCTATTTGGTGTGCGGCCTCACCATCAATGTTGGTTTTACTGGGAGGACGTGCATTACAAGGACTCGGAGGGGGAATTTTATTTGCACTCAGTTACGCACTAATACGTATCGTATTTAACGAAAACTTATGGTCTCGGGCCATGGGCGTGGTCTCAGGGATGTGGGGAATTGCCACATTATGCGGTCCAGCTATTGGTGGGATCTTCGCACAAGGAGGTCATTGGCGCTGGGCATTTTGGGCATTGCTTCCTGTCGCTTTATTTTTGGCACTTATTGTGATGAATCAATTACCTAAAAAACAAGCTCAATCATCACACAATAATAAGATACCTTTCTTAGCGATATCATTATTAGTGATTTCAGTACTCGCAATTTCCATTGGCAGCTTATCTGACAAGCCATTGATGAACCTAATTGGTTTAATTGTCGGCATTGCCACGGTAATTACTATGGCGCATTTAGACGGTAAAAATGGCAAACGAATTTTACCTACTGGCGGTTATTCGTTGAAAAACCCGCTTGGTGTAATTTTCTTAACAATGTGTCTACTCGTCGGTGGAATGACAACTGAAATTTACGTGCCCTATTTCTTACAAACGATCCATCACTTTTCACCACTATCCGCGGGGTATTTAACGGCAATCATGGCCGCGGGTTGGACAGTTGGCGCGTTATTTAGCGCCAATAAAACAGGTACAATAGTTCTGAAGATCATCAGAACAGGTCCAATCATTATATTTACCTCACTGATATTATTAGCTGTTTTAACTTATAATCAGCGACTTACTGATTCATTACCATTATTGATTGTTTATTTAGTGGCGATGGCCGGTGTGGGATTAGGGATTGGTGTTTGCTGGCCTCACCTTGTTTTACGCGTTTTTAATGCCGCCCCTGAAGGTGAAGAAAACTTAGCATCTTCATCTGTCATCACAATCCAGCTCTATGCCACTGCCTTCTCCGCTGCTCTGGTTGGTGTAGTCGTAAACAACAGTGGGTTAATGAACCCCGGGGGCATTGTAGGTGCACAGCAAGCCTCTATTTGGCTTTTTGCGTTATTCGCTCTTAGCCCATTATTGGCTATCTTTTTGATCCGTAAAATAAAATGAAAAAAGGGCGCAGCGATATCGTTGCGCCCTCCTAAAAGGCTTAACAGATATGAATTAAACTTATTGCTCCTTTTTAGCTACTAAGCCGATAACGCCTTTTTTGATCGTAAGAAAACAGGTAATACGACGATACTGATTAACAAAACAAAAATGGTTGCGACCATAACGGCTAAAAAGGCATGATCGAAAGCAATATTCGCCTGATTAACCAATAAACTGGCTGTTTCTTGTGGTAATTTCTCCGCAACCAACAAAGCTTCATCAATACTGTCATACACTTTATCGCTAACCACTAAACTTTCCGGCAAAGAGAGCTTTAAGGTATACATCGCACTCATTAACCCGCCCATAAATGTCACACCAAGTACGCTACCAATTTCATAGGCGATTTCTTCAATAGAAGCTGCCATTCCTGCTTTCTCATCCGGAGCATTTAGCATCACTGTCGTCGAAGCCGTTGTGAAAATAGCCCCTAAGCCAAAACCTATCAAAAAGAGGAATAAAAGTAGCAAAATCCCTATCGAGGTTTGGTATACCATTGTTAAGCCAACAACCCCAATTAACGTACAAGTAAATCCCAAAATAGTGAGTTTTACTTCACCTAATTTATGAAGATACATACCCGCTAATGGTGCAGCTATCACTGAAGCCAGTGGAATTGGAATGATATATAACGCAGCTTGGAAGGGCGTATAACCTAAAACTAGCTGTAACCGTTGACTAAATAATAATTCAACACCAACGATGACCACGATGGATAAGACCGCCATCAGGATCCCCGCACCAAATTTAGGATGTTTCAACAAGGTAAAATCAATCATTGGTGATTTTGACGCCATCTGACGACGTTTAAATACAACCAAAAAGAAGATCCCTATTGCCCCTGAAATCAGTACACTTGCCCAATCCGTATAAGGTTTTCCCAGTTCTTTTAATGCATAAATAGCACCAATCAAACCAATTAAAACGAGGATCGAACCTAAGACATCAATTTTTTTACTACCTTGACCACGACACTGTGGGATCAAGAAGTAAGCAAATGGAATAACCAGCAATACAACGGGAACATTAATGAGGAAAACAGAACCCCACCAAAAGTGGTTAAGTAATATTCCACCAATTAAAGGACCGATCGCAGCCCCCCCTGAGGCCACCGCTGACCATATTCCAATCGCCAGCGCCCTTTCTTTCGGGTCTAAAAAAACATGCCGAACAATGGCAAGTGTCGCAGGCATGCTCACCGCAGCACCAACAGCAAGAAAACCGCGCGATAAAATTAAACTCATTGCGGAGGGGGAAAATGCGGCGCACAAAGAAGCTAAACCAAATAAGGGTAGCCCCAATAAAAACATCCGCTTATGACCAAATTTATCGCTTAACATTCCTGCGGCAGGTAATAACCCCGCGACAACCAACGGGTAAGCATTCATAATCCACAATTTTTCGGATGATGTCGCCCCTAAATCGTGCGTTAATTTGGGTAATGCGGTATAAAGCACAGTGACATCGATAACGATAAGAAACAAGACGCTTGAAACTAACAGAAGTACTATCCAGCGTTTATAATCGGCTAACATAAAAAGTTCTCTCAATGCGTTTAATTGATCATTCTTTATTGATGATCGTGCTATAATATAAATCCATACGTATGTATTGAAAAGGGGGTTTCCTAAATGGGACGTCAACGAACAATCGACAGAGAAAAATTGCTTGATGCAGCTGAAGATATTGTTATTCATCAAGGTGCTGCGGCTCTAACGATTGATGCCGTTGCTAAAGCGATGGATATCTCCAAAGGGGGCGTTCAATACTGTTTTGGCAACAAAGATGCCTTAATTGATGCGATGTTTGAGCGTTGGGGCCAGTCCTACGATACCGTTTTTAATCAAGCAATTGAACATGATAACTCCCCTGAAGGGCAGGTTTTGGCGCATATGCAAGCCACCCACCAGCACGATAAAATCGCAATGGCAAAAGGCGCTTCGTTAATGGCATCATTGTTGCAAACCCCTGAATACCTTGAAAGCACACGCATTTGGTATCGTGAGCGTATTGCAAACCTCGATACATCCACAGAAAAAGGCAAATTAGCCAGAATGGTATTTCTGGCAACAGAAGGGGCATTTATCCTGCGCTATATGGGATTCATGGAAATTGATGATAATGAATGGCAATCTATATTTAGCGATTTGGAAAATTTATTGAAAAACCATTAGTAACATCATTTTTTTAAATAAATAATCTCCAAATTCAATACTATTGAATAACATATTAAAATGGAGATTATTATGAGAAAAATCATTACCCCTGTTATTCCAAATATTAACTATCATTACCAACCGCAGAGGACAAACAAAAATTTTATAATTGATAATATAAAAAGCATAAATTCAAACAATAATAATATAAAAATTAATGAACCTAGCAATAAAAAACACTACAAATTTAATGTTGATATTCCCTATCTTGCATCAAAAGAAAAGAAAGCCAATCCTATTATTGATAAAAAAGTACCGGTAGAACCGGTAAGTAGAAGCAAACTCGAAGATATAAAAAGCATCAATTATTTTGTTAGAAGGATAAAAGAAGAAAACATACATTATATATCAGGAAATAAAAAAGGCATTATTTATCGAGGTGATCTTAATATTGCCAACAAGGGAAAGCCTACAACTTTATCTCTCGACGGTTTCAATTATTTAGGTCATGGCACTTATGGAACAGCCTATCGGGTTGGGAATTTTGTTATTAAAGTTCCGTTTTATAACACTTATAAAATCAATCCTCAAAGCAATGTCCATCGCTGTTCTAACTTACTAAATGAACTAAATAAAAATCCTAATTTTTCTAGAGCCATTACTCTGGACAATGGAAATGATATTTTAATCACGAAATATATTTCTGGAAAAAATGTTGAAGACGATGAAGCTTATGATTTTGTGAAGCAAAGAGGCAGAGTCATTTTTGATTATGGTTCTGAAGGCAATGTTAAAATAGATAACAATGGGAAAAAATACATTATTGATGCTGACCTCATCGCACAGCCTATTGAGTTAAAGCGATATCCCTCATTAGGCACCTTAACAATCCGCAAAATTTATAAAAAAAATTTTATTAAAGCCCCTCTTGAAACAAATGAAGTAGAACCGCGCTATTACCACGAGATAAAAGATCTTTTACCGAAATAAACGGACTCAATGGGTACTCTCATTGAGAATACCCATTGATTATCATGTTAAAACTATATGATTAAATACAATTTAAAGAATCGAAAAAATCCCTCTATCATCCTCAATCATAATTTTATTTAATGGCGTATGAATTCCGCCATCATCCGTATGCAAGATAAAAACAAACAAAACCTGGCAAAGCGCTGATTGAGGATAATTTTTAGGCCGATATTTTGAATAAATTTGCCATCCATTTGCAAGATACCTTTCGTGCATTTTTTTTATTGCATCAACAACAGAGTTAGCGGCTTGCCCCTTAGTTATCGTAGTCGATTTTTTTTGATAATACACAAAGGCATCAGTAATCGTTTTAGAAATAATATGAAAAACTTGCCCAACAGATAGGTGTTCTAATAAATTAGTAATGTTTTTTATTGTTTTTTCACCAATTTTAAAAGATGTAAAACCATATTCATGCATTTCATTATTAAGATAAAAAAAACACTCAAATAAATTATTTTTCTTACATAGCTTCATTAATTCATCTTTATTTTTATTTAAAAACTCAACATTGGATAATTTATCTTCTAGCAAATCGATAACAATTGATAAATTATCTGTTTCTGTAACAACGACCTCCCAGCACATCGACATTTTATTAAAATAAATATAATCATCACTCACATTTAATCGTTCTAAATTAGTCACAGAACTAATAGCAAGCACACCGATTGTATACAGCTGTTCAATAATGATACTGTCAAATTCATAACTCGGAGTCAGCTTGTTACACTTCTGACTGTCAAGACTTTCTAAATACATTAGATTTTCATCTGCACTATGGCGTATCAGTGCAAGTAAAAAGACACTATCTTCAAAAGAAAGATCATTGATACTTATTGCTTTTTCTTTTTTATAAAGCATCATTCCATCAATATACTCTATCTTTTCTAATCGTTCTTTTTCATTTTCAATACGAATACAATTAATACATATATGTTCTAAATTACTTAAATGACTAAAATGGCTTCTATCTCTTAGTTGCTCCATTTCACCACATGAAACACATTGTAATTTTAAACTATAGGCCTTACAGCTTTTAGCCGCTATCGCTTTTATTTCTTTAGCTTTTAACTGTAGTTTTTCTTCTAATTTAATCATTGAATATGAAAATCGACCATTTTCTTCAACCTGCCAATATAATTGGCACAAATATTCATATTCTTTATCAATAATATCAATAGATATAATTTCCATATTTTGTTTCCTTGTTTTTTTATCATGTTATATTAAAAAAAACAAAAAATAGAAGCTATATTTTATGAATAATAATAAAAAAGGCTCATTACAATTAAATAATGAGCCTTTTATTAATCAATCTGAATGATTACTCAACCGTCACTGATTTCGCTAAGTTACGTGGCTGGTCAACGTCTGTTCCTTTAATTAAGGCAACATGGTAAGACAATAGTTGCAATGGAACGGTATAGAAGATTGGCGCGATCAGCTCTTCAACGTGTGGTAGCGAAACAATTTTCATATTTTCGCTTGCAACAAAACCAGCGTCTTGATCAGCAAACACATACAGTAAGCCACCACGTGCACGTACTTCTTCAATATTGGATTTCAGTTTTTCCAATAATTCATTGTTAGGAGCAACGATAATTACGGGCATGTCTGCATCAATTAACGCTAATGGGCCATGTTTTAACTCACCCGCAGCATAAGCTTCAGCATGAATATAAGAAATCTCTTTTAATTTCAATGCACCTTCCACAGCAATAGGGAATTGATCACCACGACCTAAGAATAAGGCATGGTGTTTATCAGAGAAATCTTCAGCCAGTGCTTCGATAACTTTATCTTGCGATAACATGCTTTCTATACGTGCAGGAAGCGCATGTAATGCATGGGAAATACTTTCTTCCAGCTCAGGGTTGGCACCTTTCAAGCGCCCCATATACGCCACTAACATCAGTAAAACAGTTAACTGTGTAGTAAAGGCTTTGGTTGATGCTACACCAATCTCTGCGCCTGCTTTTGTCATCAATGCAAATTCAGATTCACGAACCAAAGAAGAACCCGCAACGTTACAAACGGCTAACGAGGTTAAATAGCCTAACTCTTTTGATAAACGCAGCGCAGCCAGTGTATCCGCCGTTTCCCCTGATTGAGAAAGGGTGATCATCAAACTATTTTTACGATACGCAGGATTACGGTAACGATACTCGGAGGCGATTTCCACATCACATGGGATCCCCGCTAAGGATTCAAACCAATAACGCGCGACCATACCTGCATTATAAGAGGTTCCACAAGCGACAATTTGGATATGTTCAACTTGGGAAAGAATTTCGTTTGCTTTAGGGCCTAATTCGCTTAAATCGATGCCATTGTCTTTATCAAAACGCCCTTCAAGGGTGTTCTTAATCGCCATTGGCTGTTCGTAAATTTCTTTTTGCATGTAATGGCGATATACGCCTTTATCACCTGCATCATATTGAACATTCGACTCAATTTGCTCTCGCTCAACGGCTTCACCACTTTTATCAAAAATGCAAACCGTACGACGAGTCACTTCAGCAATATCCCCTTCTTCAAGGTAGATAAAGCGGCGAGTCACTGGTAACAGTGCCAGTTGATCAGATGCTAAAAAGTTTTCGCCAACACCCAAACCGATAACCAATGGACTACCAGAGCGTGCCGCAACTAATAATTCAGGAATACGGCTATCCATAATCACTGTACCATAGGCACCGCGTAGCTGTGGGATAACACGTTGAACCACTTCCACCAGCGAGCCACCTTTTTGCTGTTCATGGTGAACTAGGTGCGCAATGACTTCGGTGTCAGTTTCTGAACTAAAGACATAACCGAGTGTTTTCAGTTCTTCTTTCAGTTCTAAATAATTTTCAATAATACCGTTGTGAACAACAGCAATATAACCGGACGTATGCGGATGCGCATTACGTTCACTTGGAATGCCATGAGTCGCCCAACGGGTATGTGCAATCCCTGTCCCGCCAGATACTGGATTTTTCTCTGCCTCTTCCGCCAGCATTTGCACTTTGCCCACTTCACGTAAGCGTTGCAAATGACCATCGTGGTCAACCACGGCCATACCCGCTGAGTCATAACCACGATATTCAAGACGACGAAGACCTTCTAACAGAATTTCTGCGATATCACGTTGTGCAACAGCACCTACAATTCCACACATAATTTATTGATTCCTAGACAAAAAGTTTCTTTCTTTAGAAACCTTCATTTGTCGCGACCTAATTGTTATCCAGCTTTTGCTGTTCCCCAGCCTTGTAGAAAATGGGGATATATTTTTATAATTTACTGCTTTTTTATATTCAAAGGGGCAATGGGCCCCTTATCAAAATGGATTTATTTTTTCTTCACTGGACGCTGCCAGTTTTTAATGTGTATCTGCTTAACGCGGCTAACCACTAATTCGTCTTCATTGATATCACGAGTGACGGTGGTACCCGCCCCAATAGTGGCACCTTTAGCTACCGATACAGGGGCAATTAACTGGGTATCAGAACCAACGAATACATCATCACCGATAATGGTTTTATGTTTATTCGCACCATCATAATTACAAGTGATGGTTCCTGCGCCAATATTCACGTTATCACCAATTTGCGCATCCCCAAGGTAACTTAAATGCCCCGCTTTCGAGCCTAGACCTAAAGAGGCATTTTTCATTTCAACGAAATTACCCACGTGCGCTTTAGCCGCTAATTTAGCACCAGGGCGTAAGCGTGCAAAAGGACCAACCGTACATTCGGCTGATAATTCAGAGTTTTCTATGACTGTATAAGGGCTAATAATTGAGTTATCGCCTATGACACAGTTCTTTAAAATACAACCAGATTGAATTTGTACGTTGTTACCAAGCGTGACATTCCCTTCGATAATCACATTAGTATCGATAATAACATCACGTCCATGAGTCAATGTACCGCGGATATCAAAACGCTCAGGATCAATTAACATTACACCCGCAAGTAACAGTTTTTCTGCTTGCTCTTTTTGGTAGACTCGCTCAAGTGCAGCCAATTGCAAGCGGTTATTAACTCCTTCCATTTCACTTAAACGGCTTGGGTGAACCGTCGCCACCTTGTTACCTTCTTTATGAGCAAGGGCGATAACATCGGTGATATAATATTCACCTTGCGCATTATCATTGTTCAACTGAGCCAACCAACGTTTAAAGTCTTTTCCGCTAGCAACCATGATCCCGGTATTAATCTCTTGGATTTTACGTTGCTCTTCAGTCGCATCTTTTTGCTCAATGATGCCGACAACTTCATTATTTTCGCGGATGATACGACCATACCCCGTTGGGTTATCTAACATCACGGTCAGTAAACCAATACCGCCTTCTGGTTTAACTTCAATAAGTCTATCCAAGGTCTCTTTGGCAATCAGTGGCACATCGCCATACAACATGACAATATCTTCGTCATCTTGGAAATTTGGGGCGGCTTGTTGCATTGCATGACCCGTACCGAGCTGTTCTGCTTGCAAAACCCAATTTAAATTCTGCTCACCCAATTTTTCTTTCAGTAAATCACCGCCATGTCCGTATACCAGATGGATATCTGATGCACCAATTGATTTTGCCGTATCAATTACGTGCTGAACCATTGGTTTGCCCGCAAGTAAATGCAAAACTTTAGGCAAATCTGAATACATCCGTGTGCCTTTACCGGCAGCTAAAATTACGACACTTTTTCTTTGCACAGTCATTTTTCCTGAAACTCCAACTTTGGGATGAAAGTAAACCTATTTCCTGTCTAAAATACTACATATTTCGCTCAAATAAAAAAGCCAGTTAGGTTTAACCAACTGGCTTTTTTTACTATACCGCTATCATTACATTAGCTTTTTAGTTAACTCGATGACTCGAAGTTTCGCTATTGCTTTTGCAAGTTCTGCCGATGCCTGAGCATAGTCAACATCGCCGTGAGCTTTACGGACGTGTTCTTCCGCTTTGCGTTTAGATTCCACTGCACGAGCTTCATCTAAATCTTTACCACGGATCGCTGTATCAGCGAGTACGATAACACCGTTTGGTTGCACTTCTAAAATACCGCCAGAGAGGTAAATTAGTTCTTCTTCGCCAAACTGCTTGGTAATACGTACCATGCCCGGTTTTATGGCAGTCAGCAGCGGGGTATGCTGTGGGTAAATCCCCAGCTCACCTTCACTACCTGTCACCTGAATTTTCTGTACTAGGCCATCAAACATTTGTTTTTCAGCACTAACAACAGTCAGGTGGTATGTCATTGCAGCTACCATATCAACCTCCTGTCAGCTGGATTAAAGCTTTTTCGCTTTTTCCACAGCTTCTTCAATGGTACCAACCATATAGAACGCTTGTTCTGGCAGGTGGTCGTAATCACCGTTCAGGATACCACTGAAGCCACGGATAGTGTCTTTCAGGGAAACGAACTTACCTGGTGAACCGGTAAATACTTCAGCAACGAAGAATGGTTGAGACAGGAAGCGCTGGATCTTACGAGCACGAGCAACAACCAGTTTGTCTTCTTCAGACAGTTCATCCATACCCAAAATTGCAATGATATCTTTCAGTTCTTGGTAACGTTGCAAAATAGACTGAACGCCACGCGCAACATCATAGTGCTCTTGACCAACAACGAGTGGGTCTAGCTGACGGCTAGTAGAATCCAGAGGGTCAACCGCTGGGTAGATACCCAAAGATGCGATTTGACGGCTCAGAACTACCGTTGCGTCTAAGTGAGCAAAGGTTGTTGCTGGTGATGGGTCAGTCAAGTCATCCGCAGGAACGTAAACCGCTTGTACGGAAGTGATAGAACCCGTTTGAGTTGAGGTAATACGTTCTTGTAGAACACCCATCTCTTCCGCCAGCGTTGGCTGATAACCTACCGCTGATGGCATACGACCTAACAGTGCTGATACTTCAGTACCTGCTAAGGTATAACGATAAATGTTGTCAACGAACAGCAGTACGTCACGACCTTCGTCACGGAATTTTTCAGCCATAGTTAGACCAGTCAACGCAACGCGCAGACGGTTTCCTGGTGGCTCATTCATCTGGCCATAAACCAGTGATACTTTATCCAGAACGTTTGAGTCGGTCATTTCATGATAGAAGTCGTTCCCTTCACGAGTACGCTCACCCACACCGGCGAACACTGAGTAACCTGAGTGCTCAATCGCGATGTTACGGATCAGTTCCATCATGTTTACTGTTTTACCTACACCCGCACCACCAAACAGACCGACTTTACCACCTTTCGCGAATGGACAGATTAAGTCCATTACTTTGATACCGGTTTCCAGTAATTCTGTTGAGTTAGCTAACTCTTCGTAGCTTGGTGCAGCACGGTGAATTGACCAGCGCTCTTCTTCGCCAATATCACCTTTCATATCAATAGGCTCACCCAGAACGTTCATGATACGTCCTAAAGTTGCTTTACCTACTGGTACTTCGATTGGGTGCTCTAAGTTTACTACTTGTAAACCACGGCTCAGGCCATCTGATGTCCCCATTGCGATACAACGGACAACACCACCACCTAACTGTTGTTGAACTTCCAACACCAGTTTTTCTTTACCGTTAACAACCTCAAGAGCGTCGTACACTTTTGGTACGTCATCTTGAGGGAACTCGACGTCCACAACGGCGCCGATTACCTGGATAATCTTTCCAGTAGCCATCTTGAATCCTCTACGTAATTCGTAAACCTAGCTGTTAAACCGCGGAAGCACCCGAAACGATTTCGGTAAGCTCCTGAGTAATGCTGGCCTGACGAGCTTTGTTGTAAACCAACTGCAACTCTTTGATCAGGTTTCCACCATTATCAGTAGCGGCTTTCATCGCTACCATTCGTGCGGCCTGCTCACTAGCCAGGTTTTCAACGACGCCCTGATAAACCTGCGACTCGATATAACGACGTAGCAGGGTATCCAGCAACGCCTTAGGATCGGGTTCGTATATATAATCCCAAGACTTCTTCTTCAATGTTTCGTCATTGCTTGCAGGCAATGGCAGTAATTGAAGAATAGTTGGCTCCTGAGACATTGTATTGATGAACTTATTCGTCACCACATACAGTTTATCCAAACGCCCTTCATCATAGGCTTGTAGCATAGTGTTAACTGGACCAATCAAATCTGAAAGCGTTGGGTTATCCCCCATTCCAGTCACTTGTGTTACGACATTGCCGCCCACAGAACCGAAGAATGACACCGCTTTAGAACCGATTAAAGCCAAATCAACCTGAACGTTTTTCTCAGACCATGACTTCATATCTGTAAGTAGTTTTTTGAACAAGTTAATGTTCAAGCCACCACACAGGCCACGGTCTGTAGAAACAACCAGATACCCGACACGCTTAACTTCACGCTCATCGAGATATGGATGTTTATATTCCAGATTACCTAACGCTAGGTGACCAATCACACTGCGCATGGTTTCTGCATAAGGACGGCTGGCCGCCATGCGTTCCTGCGTTTTACGCATTTTGGACGCAGCGACCATTTCCATCGCTTTAGTGATCTTTTGTGTATTTTGTACACTTCCGATCTTGGAACGTATCTCTTTTGCGCCGGCCATTTCTGCTTCTCCTTATTAACCAGACGGCCCTAAAAATTCGGGCCGAATAGTATTACCAGGACTGAGTTGCTTTAAATGATTCGAGCAGTTTTTTCAACTTGCCTTCGATATCATCGTTATAGCTACCAGCCGGGCCAATTTCGTTCATAAGGTCAGCATGCTCGCGCTGTGCAAAAGAAACTAAAGCAGCTTCAAATGCACCAATTTTCGCTAACTCAACATCATCCAAGAATCCACGTTCTGCCGCGAACAGAGACAGTGCCTGCTCTGCTACTGACATCGGTGCATATTGTTTCTGTTTCAGCAGTTCAGTTACTTTTTGACCATGACTTAACTGTTTACGAGTCGCGTCATCGAGGTCGGAAGCAAACTGAGCAAACGCTGCAAGTTCACGATACTGAGCAAGTGCAGTACGGATACCACCAGACAGTTTCTTAATGATTTTAGTCTGAGCAGCACCACCAACACGAGATACTGAAATACCTGGGTTAACCGCTGGACGAATACCAGAGTTAAACAGGTTAGATTCCAGGAAGATCTGACCATCTGTAATCGAAATTACGTTTGTCGGTACGAATGCAGAAACGTCACCAGCTTGGGTTTCAATGATAGGCAGAGCTGTCAATGAACCTGTTTTGCCTTTAACTTCACCTTTAGTAAAGTTTTCTACATATTCAGCGTTAACGCGAGCAGCACGCTCAAGCAGACGTGAGTGTAGATAGAAAACGTCACCTGGGTAAGCTTCACGTCCTGGTGGACGACGCAGCAACAGTGAAATTTGACGGTATGCAACAGCCTGTTTAGACAGGTCATCGTATACGATCAGTGCATCTTCACCGCGGTCACGGAAATATTCACCCATCGCACAACCAGCATACGGTGCTAAATATTGCAGAGCAGCTGATTCAGATGCGGTAGCAACAACAACGATAGTGTTTTGCAGTGCACCGTGCTCTTCCAATTTACGAACTACGTTAGAAACAGTAGACGCTTTTTGTCCGATAGCAACGTACACACATTTGATACCTGAGTCGCGCTGATTGATGATTGCATCGATTGCCAAAGCAGTTTTACCTGTTTGACGGTCACCGATGATAAGCTCACGCTGACCACGACCAATTGGAATCATCGCATCGACTGATTTATAACCAGTCTGTACAGGTTGATCAACAGATTGACGATCGATAACACCCGGAGCAATCACTTCTACAGGTGAGAAGCCATCGTTATCAACAGGACCTTTACCATCAATTGGTTGACCCAGTGTATTCACGACACGTCCTAACAGGCCACGGCCTACTGGAACTTCAAGAATACGACCAGTACATTTAACTTTCATGCCTTCTGCCAAGTCGGCATAAGGACCCATAACGACCGCACCAACAGAGTCACGCTCTAAGTTCAATGCGATAGCGTAACGGTTGCCAGGCAGTGCGATCATCTCACCCTGCATGACTTCGGCTAAACCGTGAATACGAATGATACCGTCATTAACGGATACAATCGTACCTTCATTGTGAGCTTCACTCACAACATCGAACTGAGCAATACGCTGTTTGATCAGTTCGCTGATTTCGGTGGAATTCAGTTGCATATGCTCCAGTCCCCTTAAGACTGCAAGACGTCAGTTAAACGCTCTAAGCGACCGCGGATACTCCCGTCAATAACGAGGTCTCCAGCACGAATGATCACTCCAGCAATAACAGACTTATCAATTTTGCAATTCAGCTTAACTTTGCGTGACAGACGTTTTTCCATCGCTGCAGAAATTTTGGCTAACTGCTGTTCATTCAGTTCGTTAGCAGAAATAACATCAACCTCGATGGTTGATTCCAGCGCATCGCGCAATTGAATAAATTGAGCTAATACTTCTGGCAGCGTCGTTAAACGCCCGTTGTCTGCCATAACACGAATCAGATTCTGAACATGCTCGTCAATTTCATCTCCACAAACAGAGATAAACGTTTTAGCTAATGTTTCTGGTGCAATAGAACCAGAAAGTAGCTCACCAACCTGCTCGTTGCGCGTCACCAGTGAGGTGAAGGCCAGCATATTCTGCCATTTTTCAACAGCTTGGTTTTCCACAGCAAAGTCAAAAGCTGCTTTGGCGTAGGGGCGAGCTACAGTAGCGATTTCAGACATGCCCCTCCCTCCTTACAGTTCAGCGACTAGTTTATCAACGATGTCGCTGTTAGCAGCTTCATCCACGGAACGTTCGATGATCTTCTCGGCACCTGCGATAGCAAGCATCGCAACCTGTTTACGTAACTCTTCACGTGCACGTTTACGCTCAGCATCAATTTCAGCTTGCGCTTGTGCGACGATTTTTGCACGTTCTGCTTCTGCTTCTGCTTTTGCTTCATCAATCATTTGAACACGCTGTTTATTCGCTTGTTCAATGATGACTTGAGCTTCAGCTTTCGCTTTTTTCAGTCGGTCGGTTGCGTCGGTTTGCGCCAGTTCCAGATTCTTTTTAGCACGTTCTGCAGAAGATAAACCGTCAGCAATTTCTTTTTGACGTTTTTCAATGGCCGCCATAATCGGTGGCCATACATACTTCATACAGAACCAAACAAACAGGACAAACGCGATAGCCTGGCCGAGGATTGTTGCATTTAGATTCACAGACAATACCTCTTATTCATTAGTGAATTAATGTTCTTACAGTGTTCCGTAACGTTAATTAGGCGACAGCGAACATTACATACAAGCCCAGACCAACAGCAATCATCGGAATAGCATCGACCAGACCCATTACGATAAAGAACTGTGTACGCAGCAGAGGAATTAAATCTGGCTGACGAGCAGCACCTTCTAAAAATTTACCACCTAGGATGCCGATACCGATCGCAGCACCGATCGCCGCTAAGCCCATCATCACAGCGGCAGCCATGTACAGCAGATCCATACTCAGGTTTTCCATGACAGTCTCCAGTTTGTTTCAGTTAATACAATTATTGATTAATTAAATTAGTGCTCTTCAGATGCCATCGACAGATAGACAACAGTCAGAACCATAAAAATAAAGGCTTGTAACGTAATAATCAGTATGTGGAAGATAGCCCAAGGTAGGCTTAACAACCACTGTGACCACCACGGAAGCAGAGCCGCGATAAGAATAAAGATCAATTCACCTGCATACATGTTACCAAACAGTCGCAGACCGAGTGATACAGGTTTTGACAGCAGGCTTACCCCTTCAAGAATCAAGTTGACAGGAATGAAGACAGGATGGTTAAAAGGCTGCATTGTGAGCTCTTTTGTAAACCCGCCGATTCCTTTCATCTTGATGCTGTAAAAGAGGATTAGGATAAACACACCAATTGCCATCGATAACGTAACACTAACATCCGCGGTTGGTACTGCACGTAATGCAGGTAACCCGAGATAATGCTCAGCAATATACGGAAGGAAATCAATTGGGAGTAAATCCATCAGGTTCATTAAGAATACCCAGACGAACACCGTTAATGCTAAAGGAGCAATAACTTTGCTCTTACCGTGATACATATCACGGACTGAGTTATCAACGAAACCAATGATCAGTTCTATTGCAGTCTGTAACTTACCGGGTACGCCACTAGTCGCATTAACTGCAACTTTTCTAAATAGCCACAGGAACAGAGCCCCGAGAACTACCGAGAAAAAAAGCGAGTCAATGTTCAACGTCCAAAATGTTGGACTAGCTTGGGGATCGACCAACTTAAAGGTACTCAGGTCCAACTGAAGGTTATTCAGGTGGTGGCCTATGTAATCCTCTGTAGTCATCACTTCTCCTGATGCAGACATGATGCCTCTTACCCTTTTGTAGTTTAAAAATACTTACCGTTTAAAAACGGCTGGTGCAACAATCTGAACAATTAGCACCGCTAAATAGGTCAAACCCAGTGGTGTTAATGACGCTTTGAACACACCGAAGGCAACAACTAAAACAACAATCGTTGTAACAACCTTTAGCCCTGCTCCTAATGCTAAGAACCAGGCAATGCGGACAGGTTCATCCTCTCCCTTTGCTTTCTGAAATTGTGCTAGCAGCATAAATACGATATTAGGTAACCAGCATGCTAACCCACCAGCAAGAGCAGAGGCCCCCCATTCTATACTATTTGCACAGAAAGCCCCACTGAGGATCACTAAAGTTATAAACTGAACAGACAACTGCTTTGTCGCATGCTTGTTGTCATAAAGGGATACAGACATAACTTTTTGTATACTCCCAGCTCTTCTCAGCCTCAGAAACGCTAAGTGTTGTATAAAACTGCCTTTGCTTAAATGTGTCAAGAGACAAAAACGTGCAAATTATACGGGCAGGCGAAATGAATTCAATCAGTAAGTAGCGAAAAGGTGAATAAATATTTAATTTTTTCGAGATGGCGCAGAATTGTCGCTGCAATAATTAATAAATAGTTAACGATTTGCTACATTCCTTTACTTAAATGTGATCCTAATCACATTTAACTTTATTCGCTTTATTTATTCCTTCAACTTTCTTCACAAGGAAGATGATATTTAATCTGTAAATCAAATAATTAAAGAAGACAATTTTTAAGCTAAATAATGAACCTATAAATCAAATATTTTACTGTTAACTATTTTATTGGCTAAATCGATTAATCCCAAATAGCCAATGATATTCACTTTTTCCTTTCAACTTATTATTTTTGCAACTTATTGGTTATTTTCGTGTAAATAATGCGTAAAATTCAAGTTTTATTATTTGCTGAAAAAAACAAAAATAGCCGTCAGTTTTGCAACATTCGGCTACCGCTCTAAAAGATAAAATAATTTGAAAGAAAGCAACTTTATTTCATCGAAATTTTAACTAAATGGCGTTGTTCCGCAAGTTCAGGTACCTGAAGTTCGACGATAGATTCTATCTCGAATCCTTCAGGCAGAACCATTTCATCATCACGAATGACACCTTTAAGTGCATAAAAATGTCCTTGCGATGACGGCAAATGATGGCACCAGCTTAGCATATCGTTCAGTGATGCAAATGCGCGGCTAATGACACCATCAAAACCATTCCCAGCAGGATAAGCTTCAACACGTGATTGAACAGGTTCAATGTTAGTCAACCCTAACTCATGTTGAACCTGTTTTAGAAAGCGCACACGCTTCCCTAAGCTGTCCAACAGAACAAAATGGGCATCGGGTCGGACAATAGCTAATGGAACACCTGGTAAGCCAGGACCTGTTCCGACATCGATAAACCGTTGCCCGTTGAGTTGACCGTTCACCACTATGCTATCCATGATATGGCGAATTAACATCTGCTGTGGATCACGTACGGATGTCAAATTATAAGCTTTGTTCCATTTAACTAATAACTCAACGTAATCAACTAGCTGCTGCTTTTGCTTTTCCGTTAAATCAAGATCGGTTTTTGCGACCAATTGATTAAGTTTTGAAAATAAATCCATGTTAAGCACTCCGGCGTAGCATGCCTTGTTTTTTCAACCAAACAAGTAAAATTGAAATTGCCGCTGGGGTGATCCCTGAAATACGTGAAGCTTGGCCGATCGATGTTGGTTTGTGATCATTCAATTTTGCCATCACTTCGTTCGATAGGCCTTTCACTTGCTTATAGTCAAGGTCGACAGGTAATAAGGTGTTTTCGTTACGTAATTGTCTTTCGATCTCTTCTTTTTGGCGTGCAATATAACCTTCGTATTTAACTTGTATTTCAACTTGATCCGCAGCTTGTGGATCATCAAGTGCAGGTGCAAACAAGTTTAGTGACGTTAGCACTTGATAAGTCATTTCAGGACGACGCAGTAGATCTTCGCCATTGGCTTCTTTAGATAACGGAACGGTTAAAATTTTATCAATTTCGGTATGGTTATCAGATTTAGGGTGAACCCAGATATCCTTTAAGCGTTGACGCTCTTTTTCAATAAGTTCCACTTTTTTGTTAAAGTGTGCCCAACGAACATCGTCAACTAAGCCAAGCTCACGACCTTTTTCTGTTAAACGTAGATCCGCGTTATCTTCACGTAACATCAAACGGTATTCTGCACGAGAGGTAAACATGCGATACGGTTCTTTGGTACCTAGTGTACAAAGATCATCGACAAGAACCCCAATATACGCTTGATCACGGCGTGGGAACCAGCCTTCTAAGTCAAATGCATATTGCGCGGCATTCAACCCTGCAAGCAACCCTTGAGCTCCCGCCTCTTCGTAACCTGTTGTACCGTTAATTTGGCCAGCAAAGAACAAACCATCAATAAATTTGCTTTCTAATGTTTGTTTGAGATCTCTTGGGTCAAAGAAATCATACTCAATAGCATAACCAGGGCGAATGATCCTTGCGTTTTCCATCCCTTTCATCGAGTGCACAATTTGCATTTGTACATCAAAAGGCAAGCTGGTGGAAATCCCGTTAGGGTAGATTTCGTTACTGGTTAAACCTTCTGGCTCTAAGAAAATTTGGTGTGAATCTTTGTCTGCAAAGCGCATCACTTTATCTTCGATCGATGGGCAATAGCGAGGACCGATCCCTTCGATGATCCCTGCATACATTGGACTACGATCAAGGTTATTTCTGATCACTTCATGGGTTTTTTCATTGGTATAAGTGATATGGCAAGGCATCTGTTGTGGATGTTGATCTTGCGAACCTAAGAATGAAAATACCGGCATAGGATCATCACCTAGCTGTTGAGCTAACTGACTGAAATCAATGGTTCTTGCATCAATACGTGGTGGTGTTCCCGTTTTTAAGCGGTTTACTCGTAATGGTAATTCTCTTAAACGTTGAGAAAGTGAAATTGAGGGCGGATCACCAGCACGTCCACCACTGTAGTTTTCTAACCCAATGTGAATTTTTCCATCAAGGAAAGTCCCAACTGTTAATACCACTGCTTTGGCTTTAAATTTTAAGCCCATGCGAGTGATTGCCCCAGTGACACGATTGTTTTCAACAATTAAATCTTCAACAGGTTGTTGGAAAATCATTAAGTTAGGTTGATTTTCTAAAGCTGTTCTCACCGCTTGGCGATAAAGAACACGGTCTGCTTGTGCTCGAGTAGCACGAACAGCAGGGCCTTTGCTGGCATTTAATGTTCTAAATTGAATACCTGCTTTGTCTGTTGCTGTGGCCATTAAACCACCGAGGGCATCAATTTCTCTGACCAGATGCCCCTTACCGATCCCACCGATGGCTGGGTTGCAAGACATCTGGCCCAATGTATCAATATTGTGAGTCAGTAATAGGGTTTGACGCCCCATACGTGCAGCTGCCATTGCTGCTTCAGTACCGGCATGACCACCACCAATTACGATGACGTCAAATTGCTCTGGATAAAACATGTGTGAACCTTAAACGTTAGAAAATGCTGACTGTGCATTTGAGGAGAGAATTCTACTCAAGTTTGAGGAAGAGACCAAGTCTTAGGTTTCTCCCCTATATAATATAAAGATCTTTTTATTTAAAGATCTCTTTATTAGATCTTTTATTAGGATCATCTGCTTCTGTGGATAAGTGAATTTTCACTTTAAAGATCATCAAAGTGTAAAGGATCATATACTGTGAATGATCCGTGATCCTTTTGCGTATAAGCTGGGATCAAAACAGGTACTTATGCACAGGCCTTTGTGGCCCTAAAACTTATACTCTGGATAACTACGGGTTAATACCGGGATCTTCCCTGAGTTATCCACAGTTAAATGATGTTGTTTTAATCGATCTACAGTTCGATCGCCCAATTTTTAACCCATTCCCCTGCGGGATCTTCAGGGATTTCGTGTTTTTGAATGTCTATTTCAAAACATTCGCCGATCCGTTTCGCCCCTTTTTCGCTTAATAAGGTATCAAGTTTATGGATCGCCCCGCAGAAAGTGTCATATTCTGAGCTACCGATCCCAACTGCGCCAAATTTTACTTGGCTTAGATCAGGGGAGTTTTCTTCAATGGCTTCAAAGAGTGGTTGAATGTTTTCAGGTAGATCACCTGCTCCGTGAGTTGAACTCACCACCAGCCAAATGCCTTCAAGTGTTAAGTCATCAAGCTCTGGACCATGTTGAACATCTGTTTCATAACCGAGTTCTTCTAAAATCTCAGCCATATGCTCGGCAACATATTCCGCACTGCCCATTGTACTGCCACTTATTAAGGTTACTTTTGTCATGGTGATTCTCTTTCACAATAATAGGTCGCTATTGTACGCTGTGAATGAGCTGGGATCTACCTGTGGATAATGTGGTTATATCATTTTTTTTCTAAGGGTTGATGGTTCGTAAGATCGGGTTCTGCAAGGAGATCAAGGTTTCTGTGGATTGAATTTCATCAATCGTTTGGATTTTGTTGATAAGTACGTCTTGCAGAGAATCAATTGATCGACACATAACTTTAATAAAAATACTGTACTGGCCAGTTGTGTAATACACTTCGACCACTTCTTCTAATGCATCTAATTTTTTTAATGCTGTTGGGTAATCTTTTGCACTTTTTAAAATAATGCCAATAAAGCAGCAGACATCAAAACCGAGCTGTTTTGGATTGATATCAATACGGGTGCCTTTAATGATCCCTGCTTGTTTCATTTTTTCTACACGAACATGAATTGTGCCTGGGCTAACTGCAAATTTTTTGGCTAATTCAGCGTAAGGTGTTCGTGCATTTCCCATTAATTCGTGAAGTATGTCACGATCGAGATTATCGATTTGATAATTTTCTGGCATTATTTCATCCTCATTTTATCGATTATTCATTTTTATACCCATTTTTTTAATCAAAATAAACAGTGAAGGCTTTTTTTAATGAGATATATTGAATTTATACCTTATTTTGTTGCTTAATCTATACATCAGCTAATACAGCAAACAAATTATGGGTAATAAATTATGGACAAGTCATTCATCGAACATCAGCAACAAATTAGTTTTGTAAAATCCTATTTCTCACGTTTACTTGAAAAAGAACTCGGTCTGATTGAAGTTCAAGGGCCTATCCTGAGCCGTCTTGGTGATGGTACCCAAGATAACTTATCAGGCAGTGAAAAAGCGGTTCAAGTGAAAGTGAAATCAATCCCAGGTGCGACCTTTGAAGTGGTGCACTCATTGGCTAAATGGAAACGTAAAACGTTAGGTCGTTTTGGTTTCAGCGCAGGCCAAGGACTTTATACGCATATGAAAGCGTTGCGTCCGGACGAAGATCGCTTAACCCCAATCCACTCCGTCTATGTCGATCAGTGGGATTGGGAAAAAGTGATGGCAGATGGGGAACGTACACTTCCTTATCTGAAACAGACAGTGGGTAAAATCTATAAGGCAATAAAAGAAACAGAAGCTGCCGTAAGTAAAGAGTTTGGGCTGGCACCGTTCCTGCCAGACCAAATTCACTTTATCCACAGTGAAGAATTGTTACAGCGCTACCCTGATCTTGATGCAAAAGGTCGTGAGCGCGCAATCGCGAAAGAGCTTGGCGCTGTTTTCCTAATTGGTATCGGTGGCAAGTTATCCAGCGGAGAATCACACGATGTACGTGCACCAGATTACGATGACTGGACAACTGAAAACGAAGACGGTTTTTGTGGTTTAAACGGTGACATCCTCGTGTGGAACCCTGTGTTACAAGATGCATTTGAAATCTCTTCCATGGGGATCCGTGTGAGTCCTGAATGTTTAGTACGTCAATTAAGCCTAACACAAGATGAAAAACGTATGGAATTAGAGTGGCACCAAGCGCTAGTAAGAGGTGAAATGCCGCAAACTATTGGCGGTGGTATCGGGCAATCGCGTTTAGTGATGTTGCTTCTGCAACGCCAACATATTGGTCAAGTGCAATGCGGTGTTTGGTCACCTGAAATGCAAGAAGCTGTTGAAGGTATGTTGTAATTAGCGACTAAAGCGGCGTAATAATCTGCTTTTTAACCCGGTGTCAAAACGCCAAATATGGTCAAAAATTTTCATGATGCCGGGTTTCCCATAATTTGACACGGATACCGCATGGAAGCGGTATTTACCTTTATTCTGCATGGCTTTGATTTTCTGGATGAGTTCTTCAGGTAAACGTTGGGCGACAAAATCAGAAATGACCACTGCATCTGCATCACTCCACTGTTTAGATTCCAATTTGATGGTAGTTTCTTGCAAACATGCGGCTAGATCTGTCCCACCTTTAAATGTTTGGTGTAAAAACCGAATGCATTGTTCCAGTCCATCTGCAGATAATAAATCGTAATGTACAATATCGGTGGAAAATAGCATCACATGGCATGCTCGATTATCGGCTAACGCAATTTTCATTAAAGCAAGGCAAAAGGCTTTTGCACAACGTTCATTCAAGCCACCCATTGAACCTGATGTGTCTATGCATACGACGAATGGGCCTCTCGGTTGCTCTTCATTATGATGATGAGTAATGGGACGCAGTACTTTTCTTTCTTGCCAGCTATCCCCTTGTAATCGATAAGTTAATAGCTGTTTTTCCAGCAATTTTCGATAAAATTCCAATTCGATTTCTTCAATGCCCAACATGGCCAGTTCAGCAGGTAATAAACGTAGAATATCATCACTTTGATTTAAACCATTTACTTGTTCTGGCACGGCTTCAGGGACTTTTTCCATGATGGTCATCGGCTCTAAAATCACGCTATCATCAGGTATAGCTTGCGCTGTTTGGCTGCGTCCTAGTAATTGAGCTATTTTTTCGAGTTCGGGTTGCTGGCGCAAAAATTCACTATAGCGATTTAATAACTGGTCATTATAAGCCGAGGTCATATTCACCCCTTTGCTTAAATCCCACAAACGACCCGCTGCGCGTTCATTTTCCCCCAGAATATCTTCTAAATTTCCACTTAGGGCTAATCTGCGCTGTAATTCCGCCAGCAATTGCTCTTTTTCTTGTTCTAACAATTCTTTATGCAGTGTGGTGACTTGTAAAATTAAGCTAACTCGCCACTTTTGCACAAACAAAGCCTGCCTTGCACTGCGGTTTTCTATTTTTCCGTTTTGCAGTTGATACGCTTCTCGATAAAACGGTGAGTCGATTTGATTGAGTCTTTCGATTACGGAAGGAAGGCGTGCAAAAAAAGCATCCGTTGAGATCCCAAGAGATTGCCGATAAAGTTCAAACTCCTCAGAAAGTTGCGCTGGAACTAAGGCATCTTGCAGGCGCTGTTTAAGATCTTTTTTCCAACTGGATAAATCTTTTAATAATGCTTTTTTAAAACGGGGATGCTTTTCAAAAAATACCGCCAATTGTGGCGTAGCAAGAAGGGAGATAATAATCTCTTCAATTAATTGGCTTTCGTTGACTGAAAGCAGCATCTCCAGAGTGGCTAAACTCATCATAATTATTCAGCCACTTTCCCTGTGATTTGGTTGCGTAATTGCGTTAGTTTCTCTGTAAGTTGCAGAAAGCTTTGTTCAATATCCGCCAGCCAATGAGCTTCGATAAAAAGGTTTGGTTGTTGTTTTTCAAATTGATAGCGTGCTGCTTGAATATCAGATTGAATTTTATCCAGTTTATCTAGCCATTCTTGGTTATTGGGCGTGGAGTTTTGTGCCGCTGTTTTATCTTGGATATATAACGTTGATGATTGGTGGCTGATATCTAATAACTGTATCTGATTTAAATTGTTGACCTCAGCGGCAATTTCTTGAGCAAAACCAATGCCATTTAAATGGGCAGATAATGTCGTCCCTTTATTTAAAAATAGGGTGAGTGCTTTTTTATCTGTGGTGATAAACGTCACTTTCATATTATGCAATTGCAATGGGCGATGTAAGAATAGCGTGATTCGTCCTTCATTAATATGTTCAGGTAATATATATGAGGCCTTACGAGCAAACATTGCATTGTTTTTATTCACTTTAAATGCATCTTGGTTGTTTTGATCTTGGGTGGATGACATCCATTGTTGGTAAATTTGCTCAAGTTCACGGGTGAATTTACGTTGTTGCCAGCCATCTTCTTGCAAAAGAGACTGAAGTAATTGTGGTAATGCATTCATAGATTGAATATCGTGCCAGAGACAATCTTTCAAAAGAACCAGATCGAGGGGGGAGACACTGGAACGACCATTAAAAAATGCACTTGCTTGTAATAAATAAACCGCTTTTTTCCAGCGTCTATCTGAAACATAAACTTGCTTATCCATCGCATCTAGCTGCTGACGCAGCTGATAAATCAACTCAAAACAGTGATCGGGCAATGTAATTTTAGGAATTTCTTGTTGCCACTGTAGATATTCTTCGTCATTGATTTTTAAATGTTCAGGGATCTGATTTTCATCTAATGAGGATTTTCCTGTGAGTAAGGCACGGAAGTTTTGTTTCTCCTGCACTTTATCTAGCCACAGACGTACTAACATACGGTCAAAAAGGGCTTCTAAACTATTATCTGCATCAGGCAATTCATTTGAGGCTGTAACTAATAAACGCATTGGAATGGACTTTTCTTCATCACCATTACGGAATTTACGTTCATTGATAGCGGTTAACAAGGTATTGAGGATCGCAGGACCAGCTTTCCAGATCTCATCTAAAAAAACCACTTGTGCATCAGGTAAATAACCTTTTGTTAAGCGTTCATAACGCCCTTCATCTTTTAAAGCTTGAATGGATAATGGGCCAAAAATTTCTTCAGGCGTTGAAAAACGCGTCATTAAGTATTCAAACGCATGTGCATGGCGAAAGGCATATTTCATTCTTCGTGCAATTAAGCTTTTGGCTATCCCTGGGGGACCTAATAGAAAGACGCTTTCACCACTGAGTGTGGCTAATAAACACAAACGTATTGCCTGCTGGCGTTCATACAAACCGCTTTCTAGATAATTACTCAGTTGGGCGATACGCTCAGCAAGTTGCATAACAGTTCCTTCCTATTGGCGAGTTATTGATAAAGACTATCAATTCCTTTTATTACATACTGCGTCGATTTTTTCCATTTTTCTTTGATATATCCCAAAAAACAAGAAAAAACGATTCAGCTACAAGTGATTCAATAAGTTATTTTTTTTGCGTCTTTTTAATGTCAACGAAACGTTTCGATAGTGATCACAAATATCGACTATCAATATTGAGTTGTGACTTATCTAAACTATGATTATATGAGCGAAACGTTTCGCTTATCAGAGATGGCGGAGAAAAAATGAAAAAAGGTGTGCTGCTTAATGCCAATATTAGTTCAGTGATTGCAAAGTTAGGTCATACTGACCAAATCACACTGGCGGATGCTGGCTTACCCATTTCAGCGGGGCCTGAGCGTATAGATTTAGCGATAACAGCAGGATTACCTGATTTCATGGCTGTTTTGCGAGTTGTTACGCAAGAAATGCAGGTCGAAAAAGCCATTATTGCAGAAGAAATTAGCGCGATGAACCCCGCAATGGAAACGGCTATTTTAGCGCATTTGCACGACCTACAAACCATGCAAGGCAATCAAATTGAAATTATCTATTGCAGTCATGAACATTTTAAACAACTGACACATGACAGCAAAGCGGTCATTAGAACAGGAGAATGTTCACCATTTGCTAATGTAATTCTTTGTTCTGGCGTGACTTTCTGAGGTGACTATGCAACCTTTATTAGAACTTATCGGTATTGATAAATCATTTCCGGGAGTAAAAGCGCTCAGTGGTGCGACATTAAATGTCTACCCCGGGAAAGTCATGGCGCTGGTGGGGGAAAATGGAGCTGGCAAGTCAACCATGATGAAAGTGCTTACCGGTATCTATCAAAAAGATGCGGGTAAAATTCGCTATCTTGGCAAAGAAGTGGCTTTTAATGGACCCAAAAGTTCCCAAGAAGCAGGTATTGGCATTATTCACCAAGAGTTAAACCTGATCCCTGAACTGACGATTGCTGAAAATATTTTTCTCGGGCGTGAGTTTGTCAACGCATTTGGCAAAATCGACTGGAAAAAAATGTTTAGTGAATCAGACAAACTGCTCAAACGCCTTAACCTCGATTATGACAGCCACCAAACGATTGCTGAACTTTCAATTGGTGAGCAGCAAATGGTGGAAATTGCTAAAGTCCTCAGCTTCCAATCCCAAGTGATCATCATGGATGAGCCGACGGATGCACTTACTGATACAGAAACAGAATCATTATTCCGCGTTATCGAAGACTTAAAATCACAAGGCTGCGGTATTGTTTATATCTCTCACCGTTTAAAAGAAATCTTTGAAATTTGCGATGATGTTACGGTGTTTCGTGACGGTCAATTTATTGGCGAAAAACCCGTGAGTGAATTAGAAGAAGAAAAACTGATAGAAATGATGGTGGGGAGAAAACTCGAAGACCAATACCCTCGAATTGATGTTCAAGCGGGAGGTATCCGTTTACAGCTTGAAAACGTTTCAGGCCCCGGTGTGACTAACGCCAGTTTTACCTTAAAAAGTGGTGAAATTTTAGGGGTTTCAGGGTTAATGGGCGCAGGTCGTACCGAATTGATGAAAATTATCTACGGTGCTGCGACAAAAAAATCGGGCACGATAAAACTCGAAGGCAAACCCGTTACATTGAAAACGCCACAAGATGGTTTAAATAGCGGAATTGTCTATATTTCAGAAGACCGTAAACGTGATGGACTCGTGTTAGGCATGTCGGTCAAAGAAAACATGTCGTTGACAGCGTTACGTTATTTTAGTCGCGCTGGGGGGGCACTTAAGCACAGCGAGGAACAACAAACGGTCGGCGACTTTATTCGTCTCTTCAATATTAAAACTCCATCAATGAACCAAATCATTGGCAACCTTTCAGGGGGAAATCAGCAAAAAGTGGCTATCGCCCGTGGGTTGATGACTAGACCAAAGGTGTTGATCCTTGATGAACCAACACGTGGTGTCGATGTGGGGGCAAAAAAAGAAATTTATCAGTTAATTAATCAATTTAAGAAAGAAGGGCTGAGCATCATTTTAGTTTCTTCAGAAATGCCTGAAGTGATTGGAATGAGTGACCGCATTTTGGTGATGCACGAAGGTCATATCAGCGGCGAATTTACTGCCAAAGACGCGACTCAGGAAGCCTTAATGGCTGCCGCAGTGGGTAAAAATTACGGCTCAGTTCAGGAGTTATCAGTATGAGTTCAACAACAGCATCATCAAAACGCTGGTTCAGCAAAGCTTGGCTAATGGAGCAAAAATCCTTAATTGCACTATTAGTCTTAATTGCTATCGTATCAACATTAAGCCCTAACTTTTTTACGATTAATAACCTATTCAATATATTACAGCAAACATCAGTGAACGCCATCATGGCAGTGGGAATGACCTTAGTTATCTTAACATCGGGCATTGACTTGTCGGTAGGGTCGTTATTAGCACTGACTGGCGCAGTCGCAGCGTCGATGGTTGGGGCTGAAGTGAATGCCTTGGTTGCTGTTGCAGGGGCATTAGCACTGGGAGCTGCGATAGGGGCTTGTACTGGGGTTATTGTGGCTAAAGGTAAAGTTCAAGCCTTTATTGCGACGTTAGTCATGATGCTATTATTGCGCGGTGTAACTCGTGTATATACCGATGGAAGCCCGATTAATACAGGTTTTAGTGATAATGCAGACTTATTTGGCTGGTTTGGTATTGGACGTCCATTAGGGGTTCCTACCCCAGTTTGGTTAATGATCATCGTTTTTGCTGCGGCGTGGTATATGCTCCACCAAACTCGCTTAGGTCGCTATATTTATGCGTTAGGTGGAAATGAAGCGGCAACACGTCTGTCGGGCATTAATGTCGATCGCATCAAAATTATCGTTTATGCCTTATGTGGTCTGCTCGCCGCGCTGGCAAGTGTAATTGAAGTGGCTCGTTTGTCATCGGCACAGCCAATGGCAGGTAATGGGTATGAACTGGATGCTATCGCCGCAGTTGTATTAGGTGGCACAAGTCTTGCGGGCGGAAAAGGGCGTATCGTTGGTACGTTGATTGGTGCACTGATCCTTGGTTTCTTAAACAATGGCTTAAACTTATTAGGTATTTCGTCGAACTATCAGATGATTGTTAAAGCAGTCGTCATCTTACTTGCGGTACTTGTTGATAATAAAAAATAACCCTACAGGAATAAGATTATGAAACTGAATAAATTAGCAACATTGTTATCAGCCGTTGCACTGAGTGCAACCGTTAGTGTTAATGCGATGGCAAAAGACAGTATTGCATTAGTGATTTCAACACTTAACAACCCTTTCTTCGTGACGATGAAAGATAGCGCACAAAAAGAAGCTGATAGACTGGGCTATGAACTGATCGTCTTAGATTCTCAAGATAACCCAGCCAAAGAATTAGCTAACGTTCAGGACTTAACCGTTCGTGGAACGAAACTGATGTTAATTAACCCAACGGACTCCGATGCGGTGGGTAACTCCATCTTGATGGCAAATAAAGCCAAGATCCCTGTTATTACCTTAGATAGAGCGGCCAATAAAGGTGAAGTGGTTAGCCACGTCGCTTCAGATAACCGCATGGGCGGTAAAATGGCTGCGGATTACATTGCACAAAAAACAGGTAATGAAGCTAAAGTTATCCAATTAGAAGGCATTTCAGGTACTTCTGCGGCACGTGAACGGGGTGAAGGCTTTAATACTGGTGCGAAAGAGCATAAATTCAATTTACTGGCTAGCCAGCCAGCTGACTTCGATAGAACAAAAGGCTTAAACGTTATGCAAAACTTGCTGACGGCTCATCCTGCGGTTCAAGCGGTATTTGCTCAAAATGATGAAATGGCCCTTGGTGCATTAAGAGCTTTACAAACAGCAGGTCGTACAGATGTATTAGTCGTGGGCTTCGATGGTACCAATGACGGTATTAAAGCGGTAGAAAGCGGTAAATTGGGGGCAACAATTGCACAGCGACCTGATCAAATTGGTATTGTTGGTGTTCAGATTGCCGATAAAGTCTTAAAAGGTGAGAAAGTTGAAGCAACTGTTCCTGTTGAATTGGAATTAGTGGTAAAACAATAAGATAAAATCACCACCGCCGCATTTGCGGCGGTTTATTCGTTGTGTGGTTATAATGTCACAATAAAAAGGATATCAATGTTATGGGTGCAGCAAAACTGGTGGTATTGGGTAGTATTAATGCTGATCATATTTTGAATGTTAAGCAATTTCCACAACCAGGTGAGACCGTTAGAGGTGACAGCTATAAAGTTGCCTTTGGTGGAAAAGGTGCAAACCAAGCCGTGGCTGCGGGGCGTAGTGGTGCTGACATAACTTTTATCGCCTGTGTGGGTGATGATGATATCGGTGCGAGTATTAAAAAACAGCTTCACCTAGATAATATCAAAACGGAATGCATTGATGCGATAAAAGAAGAAACCACTGGTGTGGCGCTGATTTATGTGAATCAACAAGGTGAAAATATCATTGGTATAAATGCTGGAGCAAATGCGCAGCTAACAACTCAGAGATTAGCGCAATATCAGCAGAAAATTATTGAGGCAGACGCTGTCTTAATGCAACTTGAATCACCGATAGAAACAGTGCAGATGGCCGCTGAAATCGCCAAAAAAAGCAATACAAAAGTCATCTTAAACCCAGCCCCAGCACAATCATTACCCGATTCGTTATTAGCACTGGTGGATATTATTACGCCAAATGAAACTGAAGCGGAACATTTAACGGGGATCGCGGTGAATGATGACCAAGGCGCACAGGCTGCGGCACAAGCATTACACCAAAAAGGGATCAGTAAAGTGATGATTACGTTGGGGGCTCGAGGGGTTTGGTATAGTGAAAAAGGCACTCAAGGTAAAATAATTGCTGGGTTTCGCGTAAAAGCAGTGGATACTATTGCGGCAGGTGATACATTCAATGGGGCATATGTTACGGCTTTATTGGAAGGTAAAGCTGACGAAGATGCTATTATTTTTGCCCATGCAGCGGCGGCGATAGCAGTAACTCGCCCTGGTGCTCAACCTTCTGTTCCATGGCGTAAAGAAATAGACCAATTTTTAGCTCAATAGGATCAACTTGTGGCAACAATGAAAGATGTGGCTCGTCTTGCTGGTGTGTCGACATCCACCGTCTCTCACGTTATTAATCAAAATCGCTATGTTAGCGAGAGTATTACTCTACGCGTTAAAAATGCTATCAAAGAGCTAAACTATGCTCCTTCAGCATTAGCGAGAAGCTTAAAGATGAATCGTACAAATACGATTGGCATGTTACTGACAACCAGTAATAACCCTTTTTATGCAGAGGTAGTGCGAGGTGTCGAACGAAGTTGCTACGAGCGTGGTTATAGCCTGATCTTGTGCAACACTGAAGGTGATCTTCAACGGATGAATCATAGTTTAGAAACCCTGTTACAAAAGCGAGTTGATGGGCTATTGATCATGTGCACAGAAGTTCAAGGTCCCTCAAAAGAGGTATTAGCTCGTTATCCAGCGGTACCGACGGTGATGATGGACTGGTCGCCATTTGAGTCTGACGGCGATGTTATTCAAGATAACTCATTTTTAGGCGGCGAGATTGCCACTCGTTACTTGATTGATGCAGGCTTCACTCGTATTGCTTGCATAGCAGGACCGCAAGATAAATCACCAGCAAGAGCGCGTTATCAAGGCTTCATTCAAGCTATGAATAAGGCTGGCATTGAAATTAATAAAGATTATCTGATTTTCAGTGATTTTGAATTCGCTGGTGGATTTGAGTCGATGAATGCATTGCTTGAGCTACCAATTCCACCACAAGCTATTTTCGCAGGTAATGACGCAATGGCGGTTGGGGCTTATCAGGCAATATACCAAAAAGGGATGAAAGTTCCTGATGATATTTCGATTGTTGGTTACGATGATATCGATCTTTCTTCTTATATGATCCCACCATTAACAACTATTCATCAGCCAAAAGATGAGCTCGGGCAACAAGCGGTCAACCAACTGATTTACCGAATGGATAACCCAGAAGCTGAGACCAGTGTGTTAGTACTTACCCCTGAGCTTATTGAACGCCAGTCTGTTAAGAAAGTGAATTTTTAATTTTTCTTCGCTTTCCCTTTAATTAAGTTATCACCATCGGTTTTACTTAATAATAAGAAGACAAAAGCGGAAATCAGTGTAATCACACCAATAGTTATAAAGGTATAGTGAAAATTATCCACTGTATTACTATTGGGTTGGCTATCATAGAAATTTAATATCGCGGCACTCACGGCAATGCCAAAACTAATGGATAGCTGCTGTGTTACGGCTAACATACTATTGCCTGCACTTGCATTATTGTCTGTTAAATCTGCCAAACAAATAGTGTTCATTGCGGTGAATTGTACGGACATCACCATGCCTAAAATAAATAGCGGTACAATCAACAGATAAATAGACATACTCGGGGACTGCAATGAGAACTGAGCAATCATTGCTCCAATAATCACGGTGATCACAAATAATGTATTACGATAGCCATATTTGGTGAGAATTTTTGTCACACCAGATTTTGCGGTTATTGAACCAATCGCCAATGGTGCCATCATCATTCCAGCCACAACCGCTTCATAGCCAAAACCAACTTGTAACATTAATGGCATTAAAAATGGAATACTGCCAGTTCCTAAACGCGTTGCAATATTGCCACTGATGCCAATCGAAAATGTTCGGGTTTTAAATAAATTTAATGGGATGATTGCATGCTTAATACGTCTTGCATGGAAAACATACAGTAATAAGAAAATAAAGCCGCTTACAACAATCGCTGCAGGTATTGAGGTCGATAGTGTTTTATCACCAAACAAATCTAGGCTAACAGAAAGCATAACTAAGCCAATACCAAAGAGTAAAAAACCAAGAGTATCAAATTTACGTTTCGGCATTTTAAAATCAGGCATGTGTTTTAAAGCATAAAAAATCCCCAAAACACCAATCGGAATATTAATAATAAATATCCAATGCCATGTCGCATAAGTAACTAATATACCGCCCAGTAGTGGTCCTAGTATTGGACCGACTAATCCAGGTATTGTCACAAAGTTTAATATAGGCAATAACTCACTACGTGGATAGGCTCTTATTAATGCTAATCGAGCCACTGGCATCATCATTGCACCACCAATACCTTGAATAACTCGAGAAGTGACCAAAAAATTTAATGATGGTGAAAGGGCACAAAGCAAAGAGCCAAATGAAAATAATGAAACGGCTAAAATAAAGACATGTCGAGTACCAAATCGATCAGCAAACCATCCACTAACAGGAATGAGTAAGGCTACCGTCAAAGTATAGCTAACAACAGCAGATTGCATTGCAAGCGGCGAATGATGCAGGCTTTTGGCTATGTCAGGTAAAGCCGTATTTAAAATAGTGGCATCAAGGGCTTGCATAAAAAAGGCCATTGCTGCAATCCATGGAAGGCCTGACATATTTTTAGCTGTTTTGAACATCATTTACCTATCTAAAAAGTTAAAGCCAATAAAGGATAGTTATCTTCCTAGGTTATTTTTCATTTACTGTTAATAACTTATAGCAAAAATCGAGAGCTTTGGTACTGTGACCTTGAATAATGGCATTCGCCAATTGCTGGTGGATATCCACTTCAATGACTTCGTTGTCAGTAATAACATCAAAATAGCGCTGATAAATAGAACGAAATAAATTAGCGAAAGAGATTAAAAAAGGGTTTGCACAGGCTTTATAAATAGTTAAGTGAAAATAGTAGTCTACTTTTACCCAGTGTTCTCTATCAAATTCTTTTGCGAGTAGTAGCATTTCATTAGCTAAGAGCTGTAAAGATTGTTTTTGTTCGGTTGTTGCATGCATAGCTGCAAGATAACAAGCTTGGGGCTCAATTGCGAGGCGAACAATTTTGAAATGTTTAATAACAACCGATTGTTCCTCGCTATTTGCCCACCAGCTTAAGAGATCTTGATCCAAAAAATTCCAATTTGATGATGGCATAACACGAGTTCCTATTTTGGGGCGTGCTAATACCATGCCTTTAGCAGCTAGTATTTTAATGGCTTCTCTTATTGCTGTTCGGCTAGCTTGGAATTTTTCTGATAACTCTAATTCACTTGGTAAAATGGAATCAGGTAAATAGGCACTTGTTAAGATCTGTTGACCCAGATTTTCTGCAATAATATAAGAACGATTCTTTTGCGAGGCCGTTTGTTGTTTACTTAATTCCATAATTCATCTCAAATCTTATTTCTTGGATATCTATATTACGTGAGTAAAGGGATAATTGCTGCTGAAATAGTCAATTATCAGGTGTTATTTAGTTTAAAACCCTCCTTTTGATTAAAATAACCGCGAACAAAATAAAAATGTAAAAAAACACTTGCGAGATTTTTTCGTCTCCCTATAATGCGCATCCGTTGTCACGACAAACCGCTTCGGCGAACAAGGTAAAACCTTAGTGATAACAGAGGTGAGAAAGAAAAAGTTAAAAATAAACACTTGACTTTCTGAAAGAAAAACGTATTATACGTCACCTCGCGACAACGACCTTGAAGTCGAAAATCGAAAGATTCAGTCGCAACGCTCTTTAACAATTTATCAGACAATCTGTGTGGGCACTCACAGGACACTATCAAAAAAATATTTGATTTTAAGTCTTGAAGAGTGACTAACACGTTAATTCATATATATGAACTTAATAGGTAGTAACGTTATTTTGGAAGGGTAACGCGAAAGCAAGCAGCGATGAACCGAGACAGTACTTAAGTACGGCGAGGTGAAGCGATGCGCAGCTGACAAAGTTAACCGAACAAAAGAGCGTTACGAGACAGTAACATTCTTTGAGCATCAAGCTTTTTAATTGAAGAGTTTGATCATGGCTCAGATTGAACGCTGGCGGCAGGCCTAACACATGCAAGTCGAGCGGTAACAGGGGAAGCTTGCTTCTCGCTGACGAGCGGCGGACGGGTGAGTAATGTATGGGGATCTGCCCGATAGAGGGGGATAACCACTGGAAACGGTGGCTAATACCGCATAATCTCTAAGGAGCAAAGCAGGGGAACTTAGGTCCTTGCGCTATCGGATGAACCCATATGGGATTAGCTAGTAGGTGAGGTAATGGCTCACCTAGGCGACGATCCCTAGCTGGTCTGAGAGGATGATCAGCCACACTGGGACTGAGACACGGCCCAGACTCCTACGGGAGGCAGCAGTGGGGAATATTGCACAATGGGCGCAAGCCTGATGCAGCCATGCCGCGTGTATGAAGAAGGCCCTAGGGTTGTAAAGTACTTTCAGTCGGGAGGAAGGCGTTGATGCTAATATCATCAACGATTGACGTTACCGACAGAAGAAGCACCGGCTAACTCCGTGCCAGCAGCCGCGGTAATACGGAGGGTGCAAGCGTTAATCGGAATTACTGGGCGTAAAGCGCACGCAGGCGGTTGATTAAGTTAGATGTGAAATCCCCGGGCTTAACCTGGGAATGGCATCTAAGACTGGTCAGCTAGAGTCTTGTAGAGGGGGGTAGAATTCCATGTGTAGCGGTGAAATGCGTAGAGATGTGGAGGAATACCGGTGGCGAAGGCGGCCCCCTGGACAAAGACTGACGCTCAGGTGCGAAAGCGTGGGGAGCAAACAGGATTAGATACCCTGGTAGTCCACGCTGTAAACGATGTCGATTTGGAGGTTGTTCCCTAGAGGAGTGGCTTCCGGAGCTAACGCGTTAAATCGACCGCCTGGGGAGTACGGCCGCAAGGTTAAAACTCAAATGAATTGACGGGGGCCCGCACAAGCGGTGGAGCATGTGGTTTAATTCGATGCAACGCGAAGAACCTTACCTACTCTTGACATCCAGAGAACTTAGCAGAGATGCTTTGGTGCCTTCGGGAACTCTGAGACAGGTGCTGCATGGCTGTCGTCAGCTCGTGTTGTGAAATGTTGGGTTAAGTCCCGCAACGAGCGCAACCCTTATCCTTTGTTGCCAGCGATACGGTCGGGAACTCAAAGGAGACTGCCGGTGATAAACCGGAGGAAGGTGGGGATGACGTCAAGTCATCATGGCCCTTACGAGTAGGGCTACACACGTGCTACAATGGCGTATACAAAGAGAAGCGACCTCGCGAGAGCAAGCGGAACTCATAAAGTACGTCGTAGTCCGGATTGGAGTCTGCAACTCGACTCCATGAAGTCGGAATCGCTAGTAATCGTAGATCAGAATGCTACGGTGAATACGTTCCCGGGCCTTGTACACACCGCCCGTCACACCATGGGAGTGGGTTGCAAAAGAAGTAGGTAGCTTAACCTTCGGGAGGGCGCTTACCACTTTGTGATTCATGACTGGGGTGAAGTCGTAACAAGGTAACCGTAGGGGAACCTGCGGTTGGATCACCTCCTTACCATTGAAGTGTATTTGTGAAGTGCTCACACAGATTGTCTGATGAAATAGAGTAGCGGTATCGATAGGCTTGTAGCTCAGGTGGTTAGAGCGCACCCCTGATAAGGGTGAGGTCGGTGGTTCAAGTCCACTCAGGCCTACCACTTTTCTCTTATGCTGCGTTATGGCTCAGCTCGTTTACTCAAGTAAACGTCGCTAATCCATGCCTTGCCTAAGAAAAAAGACCTCCGAGTAAGAAAAAAATCTTATCAGGAGATTGATTGATACCGAAAAACCTTTATGGGGCTATAGCTCAGCTGGGAGAGCGCCTGCCTTGCACGCAGGAGGTCAGCGGTTCGATCCCGCTTAGCTCCACCATAATTTTTCTGATTATTCAGAATAGATTAGTAATAGTCTATTGCGAATAATTATGCTCTTTAACAATCTGGAACAAGCTGAAAATTGAAAACAACGCACATCGTTTATCGCTTAAACGATGTGAGAGTCTCTCAAAAATCTCAACTCAAGATGTTCTTTGTCAAGATGGCAAACGTAATGAGCGAGCAGTCAGCGATTCAAGGCGGCCAGCGCACAGCAAGCGCAGCGTACATGAGTACGTGAGCATGGCGAGCACTGCCCAACATAGAATCGATGCACGCGCAGCCATTACCCGTCAGAATGACACGAAAAGACACCTTCGGGTTGTGAGGTTAAGCGACTAAGCGTACACGGTGGATGCCTAGGCAATCAGAGGCGATGAAGGACGTGCTAATCTGCGAAAAGCGTCGGCAAGGTGATATGAACCGTTATAACCGACGATATCCGAATGGGGAAACCCAGTGCAATTCGTTGCACTATCGTTTGATGAATCCATAGTCAAACGAGGCGAACCGAGGGAACTGAAACATCTCAGTACCTCGAGGAAAAGAAATCAACCGAGATTCCCCCAGTAGCGGCGAGCGAACGGGGAGCAGCCCAGAGTCTTAATCAGCATCAGCATCAGGAGAACGGTCTGGAAAGTCCGGCAGTAAAGGGTGATAGCCCCGTATCCGAAGGTGTTGGTGTTGTGAACTCGACGAGTAGGGCGGGACACGTGTTATCCTGTCTGAATATGGGGGGACCATCCTCCAAGGCTAAATACTCCTGATTGACCGATAGTGAACCAGTACCGTGAGGGAAAGGCGAAAAGAACCCCGGCGAGGGGAGTGAAATAGAACCTGAAACCGTGTACGTACAAGCAGTGGGAGCACCCCTTCGGGGTGTGACTGCGTACCTTTTGTATAATGGGTCAGCGACTTATATTCTGTAGCAAGGTTAACCGAATAGGGGAGCCGTAGGGAAACCGAGTCTTAACTGGGCGAATGAGTTGCAGGGTATAGACCCGAAACCCGGTGATCTAGCCATGGGCAGGTTGAAGGTTGGGTAACACTAACTGGAGGACCGAACCGACTAATGTTGAAAAATTAGCGGATGACTTGTGGCTGGGGGTGAAAGGCCAATCAAACCGGGAGATAGCTGGTTCTCCCCGAAAGCTATTTAGGTAGCGCCTCGTGAACTCATCTTCGGGGGTAGAGCACTGTTTCGACTAGGGGGTCATCCCGACTTACCAACTCGATGCAAACTACGAATACCGAAGAATGTTATCACGGGAGACACACGGCGGGTGCTAACGTTCGTCGTGAAGAGGGAAACAACCCAGACCGCCAGCTAAGGTCCCAAAGTCATAGTTAAGTGGGAAACGAAGTGGGAAGGCTCAGACAGCCAGGATGTTGGCTTAGAAGCAGCCATCATTTAAAGAAAGCGTAATAGCTCACTGGTCGAGTCGGCCTGCGCGGAAGATGTAACGGGGCTAAACTATGCACCGAAGCTGCGGCAGCGAACGTATCACTTAAACTGATTAAGTGGTACTGCAATGTATCAAGACGATTGACGGAACGCAGTGACGTCAATGCGTTCATCAAAGTCGAGGCGGTAACGCACGGCAAGTCAGTTTAAGGATACGTTCGTTGGGTAGGGGAGCGTTCTGTAAGCCTGTGAAGGTGTACTGTGAGGTATGCTGGAGGTATCAGAAGTGCGAATGCTGACATAAGTAACGATAATGCGGGTGAAAAACCCGCACGCCGGAAGACCAAGGGTTCCTGTCCAACGTTAATCGGGGCAGGGTGAGTCGACCCCTAAGGCGAGGCAGAAATGCGTAGTCGATGGGAAACGGGTTAATATTCCCGTACTGGTGATAATTGCGATGGGGGGACGGAGAAGGCTAGGCTGGCCGGGCGACGGTTGTCCCGGTTTAAGGATGTAGGTGGGTGAATTAGGCAAATCCGGTTCACTATACACTGAGATCTGATGACGAGTCACTACGGTGGCGAAGTAGCTCATGCCCCGCTTCCAGGAAAAGCCTCTAAGCTCTAGATTATCATTAATCGTACCCCAAACCGACACAGGTGGTCAGGTAGAGAATACTCAGGCGCTTGAGAGAACTCGGGTGAAGGAACTAGGCAAAATGGTGCCGTAACTTCGGGAGAAGGCACGCTGGCATTAGGTGAAGTGATTTACTCATGGAGCTGAAGCCAGTCGCAGATACCAGCTGGCTGCAACTGTTTATTAAAAACACAGCACTGTGCAAACACGAAAGTGGACGTATACGGTGTGACGCCTGCCCGGTGCTGGAAGGTTAATTGATGGGGTTATCCGTAAGGAGAAGCTCTTGATCGAAGCCCCAGTAAACGGCGGCCGTAACTATAACGGTCCTAAGGTAGCGAAATTCCTTGTCGGGTAAGTTCCGACCTGCACGAATGGCGTAATGATGGCCAGGCTGTCTCCACCCGAGACTCAGTGAAATTGAACTCGCTGTGAAGATGCAGTGTACCCGCGGCAAGACGGAAAGACCCCGTGAACCTTTACTATAGCTTGACACTGAACATTGAGCCTTGATGTGTAGGATAGGTGGGAGGCTTAGAAGCGTGGACGCCAGTCTGCGTGGAGCCAACCTTGAAATACCACCCTTTAATGTTTGATGTTCTAACGTTGCCCCGTGATCCGGGGTGCGGACAGTGTCTGGTGGGTAGTTTGACTGGGGCGGTCTCCTCCCAAAGAGTAACGGAGGAGCACGAAGGTTGGCTAAGCATGGTCGGACATCATGCGGTTAGTGCAAAGGCATAAGCCAGCTTGACTGCGAGAGTGACGGCTCGAGCAGGTACGAAAGTAGGTCTTAGTGATCCGGTGGTTCTGAATGGAAGGGCCATCGCTCAACGGATAAAAGGTACTCCGGGGATAACAGGCTGATACCGCCCAAGAGTTCATATCGACGGCGGTGTTTGGCACCTCGATGTCGGCTCATCACATCCTGGGGCTGAAGTAGGTCCCAAGGGTACGGCTGTTCGCCGTTTAAAGTGGTACGCGAGCTGGGTTTAGAACGTCGTGAGACAGTTCGGTCCCTATCTGCCGTGGGCGTTGGAAGATTGAAAGGGGCTGCTCCTAGTACGAGAGGACCGGAGTGGACGCACCACTGGTGTTCGGGTTGTCATGCCAATGGCACTGCCCGGTAGCTAAGTGCGGAAAAGATAACCGCTGAAAGCATCTAAGCGGGAAACTTGCCTTGAGATGAGTCTTCCCTGACCCTTAAAGGGTCCTAAAGGAACGTTTAAGACTAAGACGTTGATAGGTTGGGTGTGTAAGCGTAGCGATACGTTGAGCTAACCAATACTAATGAACCGTGAGGCTTAACCTGACAACACCGAAGGTGTTTTAGAGAGAGTGTGTTGATTTTCAAGAGGTGAGAAGCCGAAAGGTGAAGGACACAACAGCTTGTTCAAGATTACACTTCTGGTTTAGTGAAAGATAGCTAAACGGGAAGAAACAGAATTTGTCTGGCGGCAATAGCGCGGTGGTCCCACCTGACCCCATGCCGAACTCAGCAGTGAAACGCCGTAGCGCCGATGGTAGTGTGGGGTCTCCCCATGTGAGAGTAGGGAACTGCCAGACATTAAATTAGTGAGAAAGCCACCCAATGGGTGGCTTTTTTGCGTTTGGCGAATGGTAAGCTAATAAAATCATCGCATCAAGCACAGCCAGTACTGGGTAAATCACGATAAAATGGGTTCAGCCGCAAGGCTGCAATTTTTAACCCAGCAATGATAATCGTATTATATATCCCCTCAGCAATTACCTTTTGTGTGAGCACAATTTTAGCTATCTCGATATACAAATGGAGCATTGAGTGCGAGCTCGGATTAAACGATAGATATAGCCATCTTGTCTGCACTAGGCACGCGCTGACTAACCTTATGAATAAGGGATACAAAAGAATGCTAAGGCAAGTATGAGTCCCCTCAGCAATTACCTTTTGTGTGAGCACAATTTTAGCTATCTCGATGTACAAATAGGGCATTGAAAACAGGCTCAGATTAATCGGTATTGGTCTCTATCTTATCTATACTAGACAAGCGCTGACCGCTCCTATGGATAAGAAATAGCACAAGAATGGTTAGGCAAGTATTAGTCCCCTTAGCAATTACCTTTTGTGTGAGCACAATTTTAGCTATCTCGATGTACAAATAGGGCATTGAAAACAGGCTCAGATTAATCGGTATTGGTCTCTATCTTATCTATACTAGACAAGCGCTGACCGCTCCTATGGATAAGAAATAGCACAAGAATGGTTAGGCAATGATTTGTCACCTGAGCAATTACCTTTTGTGTGAGCACGTTTTTAGCTATTTCGATGTGCAAATAGAGCATTGAGTGCGAGCTCGGATTAAATGATAGATATAGCCATCTTGTCTGTACTAGGCACGCGCTGATCGCTCTTATGGATAACGGATACAAAAGAATAATCAGGCAAGTATGAGTCCCCTCAGCAATTACCTTTTCAATGACCCTGTTTTTCGCTAGTTAAAAAGCAAATAAGGCATTGAGAGCGAGCTCGGATTAAACGATAGATATAGCCATCTTGTCTGCGCTAGGCTCGCGCTGACCGCTCTTATGGATAAGAAATAGCACAAGAATGGTTAGGCAAAATATTTTTCTGTAACGTTTGATTCACTGATTTCTGAGAATACGTCATTAAGTTAATGGGTGAGTGTACCTGCGCTTTCTACTATTTTTTATCTCATTAGTAATAGATAAATCATAATCAATTAAAAATAATAATGACTCAGTGAAATTATCTCGCTTATTTATTCATATTCCGCTATATAATACTTATCATTTTAATGGTTTTTATGGTGTTAATTGGTTTGGCTACTTTGCTCATGTTTTCAACAATAACCCCATTAATATCAATAGATAAAGATAAGCTAATTAATTTTACTCATATAGAAATTAACAAGTTTGTTCGCTGCCTTTTGATATATGAATGTGTAAAAGTTTATTTTTTTATATAAAAATTGTTAAATTGATGTTTCATTTGCTTACATTTATACTATTTTAAAACAGTTAATGGCGTATCCAGATATCAGGTTATCGATGAAGTTTGCTTATAAGTGAAATTTTCAAAGGAAAGAAATTCGCATCTTGATATGAAAGATAGGTCCGAATCAGCAAGTTATACCCTATTGCATGGTATTTCTTGTAAACAATATCTGTGTGCCAAAGGTGGATCACATGAATAATTCCAAAAGCGCTAATCACAAAATTTTTGACCAAATTCTTTGTGTGAATAAACAAAAAGAGAATGAATTTAATAATGGCCAAGATGGGGCAACGATTCTTGCTTTATTAGTGATGTTTTTTGTCCCATTTTTATTGCTAAATGCCGTGAGAAATTTCGTTGGAATTGATTATAGCTTTGTGTCCGTTGTCGGTATGTTAGCGGTCAGTGCAGTTATTACCGCAGTACTGTTTAAAACGTTAAAATTAAGTTCTCGATTTGCAGATAAACATATTGTATTAGACCAGCTACTGTCTCGTTATACCCCGAAAAATAAGCAAGAATTTCAAAAATTACAGGAAGAGAGAAAAGTAAATTCAGTTGAGTTTTACTCACTTGTAGAAGAGTGGGTTAATGTAGAAAAGCAATACTACACAAGATAGCAACGAATAACGAAAACAAAAATAAATCCTTAAATATTATAAATACCTTCTTTTCTCTTTGTAGAAAGAAGGTTTTTTTTGCTTAAAATTCTTAGTCAGTAGGGGCTGTTGAACGTGGATGGTCAATTTTTATTCGAATTAAAGCCATTTTAGGCAAGGCAAGAGCCTCTCAATGGAGCATTAAATGAGTGAAACGTGCTTTAATCGAACCCGTAGGATAGCGTTTAGGGACAATAGTTGATTTAAATCGTCATCAGTCAGCCACGACGGGTACATTTTTCACTTTTTGGATTATTTTTTGACTTTTTTAGCGGTAAAAATCAGCAGCAAAGATAAATAGCCCCTAAGTGGCATTCTCACTTTATTTGCTCTTACATCGGCTAAAAGTGTTTTTTATTGCGATTTTTGCACTATGTGCAACGCTATTGTAACGCCATATTATTTCGTTTTTATTTGTGGTGAGCAGAAGAGGTTTTAACATCGTTTTCCTTCATGTTAATAGGTCTATAGAACTCATCACTGTTCTTTGAAAGCAATAAAAAACGGCTCGATGTTTTGAGCCGTTTGGTGTGGCAATAAGGTGCGCTTTAGTGAGATTTTCCTTGTTCAATACCCAAGCCAATTTGTGAACGGACAAACTGTTCTTTAAAGCGTTCTCTTTCCATTTTTCCTTGCTCTGAGTTATCAGTCACAGAGAATAACCAAGAGGCAACGAATGCAACAATCATGGAGAAGAATGCAGGATATTCATATGGATAGATTGGTTTTTCATGGTGAAGAATACTGACCCAAATCGTTGGTCCTAGGATCATCAAGACAACGGCAGTAATCAGCCCTAACCAACCCCCAGCTAATGCGCCGCGAGTGGTGAGTTTGCGCCAGTACATAGATAGTAAAATAATCGGGAAGTTACAGCTTGCAGCGATGGAGAAGGCTAAGCCAACCATAAAGGCAATATTTTGTTTTTCAAATAAAATACCAAGACCAATAGCAACAAAGCCTAAGACGACAACTGTAATTTTTGAGACTCGTAATTCGTCTCTTTCGTCTGCCTTGCCATTTTTCATTGCCATCGCATAAAGGTCATGAGATACCGCAGAAGCCCCTGCGAGTGTTAATCCTGCAACAACCGCAAGGATGGTGGCGAAGGCAACAGCAGAAATAAAGCCAAGGAAGAAGTTACCGCCAACAGCGTCAGCAAGGTGCACAGCCGCCATATTGGTACCGCCAATCAGTGCACCCGCAGCATCTTTAAATGCAGGGTTTGAGCTGACAAGGACAATCGCACCAAAGCCAATAATAAAGGTTAATATGTAGAAGTAACCGATAAATCCTGTTGCATAGAACACGCTCTTGCGGGCTTCTTTTGCATCACTGACGGTGAAGAAGCGCATAATAATATGAGGAAGACCGGCTGTACCAAACATCAAGGCTAGGCCAAGTGATAAGGCAGAGATTGGGTCGGAAACAAGCCCTCCAGGGCTCATAATGGCAATGCCATTTTTATGAACGGCGACCGCTTCTTTAAATAGGGTATTAAAGTTAAAACCGACATGCTTCATGACCATTACCGCCATGAATGTCGCACCAGCTAATAATAAAATAGCTTTGATGATTTGCACCCATGTGGTTGCTAACATTCCACCAAATAGAACATACAGCACCATCAAGATACCCACAATAACGACCGCAACGTGGTAATTAAGGCCGAATAATAATTCGATTAATTTACCGGCCCCCACCATTTGAGCAATGAGGTAGAGTGCGACCACGACCAGCGAACCTATTGCAGATAGGATACGTATGGGTCTTTGTTTTAACCGGTAAGATGCAACGTCAGCGAAAGTATAGCGACCTAAGTTACGTAAGCGCTCGGCAATTAAGAATAGAATGATCGGCCAGCCAATTAAGAAGCCAATTGAGTAAATCAAGCCATCATAGCCAGATGTATAAACTAGAGCGGAGATCCCTAAGAAGGAAGCGGCAGACATAAAGTCACCAGCGATTGCCATCCCGTTTTGGAAGCCTGTAATTTTCCCACCTGCTGTATAGTAGTCAGAGCGAGAACGCGTTCTTTTTGACGCCCAATAAGTGATATATAAGGTAAAGCCGACGAACAGTAAGAACATGATAATGGCCTGAATATTGACAGGCTGGCGTTCAACATCCCCTGTCAATGCGTCGGAAAACGCCATTGATGAGGTAAAAAAGAGAATGAGTGAGAGCAAATATTTCATTTTTCTACCTCGTTTAAAATTTCGGTCGTTAAACGGTCGTATTCACCATTTGCACGGATAACATAGAGTCCTGTGAGTAAAAATGAAATGACGATCAGCCCAACACCTACAGGGATCCCTCGAGTGATATATGAACCTTCCGTTATTGGTGTACCTAACCAGCTAGGATCAAAAGCGATAAGAAAAATAAAACCAACATACAGGACAAGCGTTATTATTGATAACAACCATGAAAAGCGACTACGTTTTCTAACCAGTTCTTTAAAGCGAGGGTTATCCTCTACCTTTTCGTAAGCAGTAGCATTCATCAGAGTTCTCCTCTGTTATTGTATTATTGGTACTCTATTCTCTTTAAAATGACAGAAAATTGGCTGTAGCTAATTACCCAGATATTTTCTAGGGTCATTTCGCATCTCAATTCTGCGCTTTTAAAGATTTTGAGTATTTATATGAAGGCCGCTATCAGACGGCCTTTTTAAGCTATTTAAGCTATGACATACTCATAGATTGTTTTTCTTCGAGTAATTTTTCGACAACTCCTGGATCTGCTAGCGTGGAGGTATCTCCAAAGTTGCTAGTGTCTCCTGATGCAATTTTTCGTAGGATACGGCGCATAATTTTACCGGAACGGGTTTTTGGTAATGAATCCGTCCAGTGAAGAACATCTGGCGTTGCAATTGGACCGATTTCTTTACGTACCCAATTGCGAACCTCAGTATAGAGTTCAGGTGAAGGCTCAACCCCAGATATTAATGTGACATAGGCATAGATTGCCTGCCCCTTAATATTATGAGGAATACCGACTACCGCAGCTTCCGCTACTTGTGGATGCGCAACGAGTGCTGATTCTATTTCTGCGGTACCTAAACGGTGACCCGAAATATTCAATACATCGTCAACACGACCCGTGATCCAGTAATAACCATCTTCATCACGACGAGCTCCGTCTCCACTAAAGTACATGCCTTTAAAGGTTGAAAAATAGGTTTGCTCGAAGCGTTCGTGGTCGCCAAATAAAGTACGGGCTTGACCCGGCCAAGAATCAACAATAACTAAGTTACCTTCGGTTGCCCCTTCCATCGGTTCACCTAGGTTATCCACTAGCGCAGGGCGTACACCGAAGAAAGGTAATGTGGCGGAACCTGGTTTTAACATAGTTGCACCTGGTAGTGGTGTGATCATAAAACCACCTGTTTCGGTTTGCCACCATGTATCAACCACTGGGCAGCGGCTATTACCAATTTTCTTGTAGAACCATTCCCATGCTTCAGGGTTAATAGGTTCCCCCACAGAGCCAAGAATACGCAGTGAGCTACGGTCTGTACCTTCAATGGCTTTATCACCCTCTGCCATTAATGCACGAATAGCCGTTGGTGCGGTATAAAGAATATTGACTTGGTGTTTATCAACGACTTGACTCATTCGGTTAACAGATGGGTAATTTGGCACACCTTCAAACATTACCGTTTTTGCGCCATTAGATAATGGCCCATACAGTAAGTAACTATGACCTGTTACCCAACCTACATCGGCGGTACACCAATACACCTCACCGGGGTGATAGTCAAAGGTGTATTTAAATGTGAGTGTGGCATAGACCAAATAACCGCCAGTGGTGTGGAGTACCCCTTTAGGTTTACCTGTTGAGCCTGAGGTATATAGAATGAACAGCGGATCTTCTGCTCGCATTTCTTCTGGTGGACAATCGGCACTAACACCTTTCGTAATATCATGCCACCATAAGTCACGCCCTTCGACCCAGCTTGGCACATTGCCTGTGCGTTGATAAACAATCACATTTGCAACGGTGGTCACGTGTGGATTGGTTAATGCGTCATCCACATTCTTTTTCAGCGGGATAGCACGGCCAGCACGTAAGCCTTCGTCAGCAGTGATAATCAGTTTCGCTTTACAGTCAATCACGCGACCAGAGACCGCCTCAGGGGAGAACCCTGCGAAAATGACGGTATGGATAGCGCCAATTCGTGCACACGCTAGCATGGCGACAGCTGCTTCTACTACCATTGGCATATAAATCGCCACGACATCACCTTTACGGATGCCGTATTTCTTTAAAACGTTAGCGAACTGGCTAACATCATGATGCAGTTCACGGTAAGTGACATTTTTTGACGATGATGGGTCATCGCCTTCCCAAATAATCGCGACTTGGTCGCCTTTTTCAGCTAAATGGCGATCCAAACAGTTTGCACTTAAATTTAATGTTCCATCTTCAAACCAACGGATATCGATATGTCCGGGGTCAAAAGAGGTATTTTTGACACGGGTGTACGGTTTAATCCAATCAACGATTTTTCCTTTTTCGCCCCAAAATCCTTCAGGGTCTTGAATCGAACGTTGGTACTCATCGTGATACTGTTGTTCAGTAATCAGGGCATTTTTTGCAATTTCAGCAGGAACGGGATGTTTAGTTATTTGAGTCATATTATTATCTCCTTGCAGATGTTAATATTATGTCAAAAAACAGTTAACTAAAGCATGAAATATAAATTTGTTTTTCTTTTGAGCGGAAGATCACGTATTAATTGTAATGATATTTGCAGAATTATCATTTGATGCTAAATGGCATATTGGAGTATAAATCTAAAAATATTATAAATGTTGGATGAAAAGAAAAACAAACCATGGGGATATTGGTATTAGTTACTGTATAAACGAATTCTCATAGGGAATGCAAAAGACCACATTTTTTTTATGGATTTGATAATGATTTTCATTAACAGTAAAATAACTATAATAGAAAGAAATTCACAAGGTGCGAAACTACGCAAGTGCTATACCCTATGAACCTTGTGGTGAAAATGAGAAACATAGTGGTATTTACGTCACTGGAGACAATTAAATGAGTTATACATTACCTGCTTTACCTTATGCTTATGATGCGTTGGAACCACATTTTGACAAACAAACCATGGAAATCCACCACACTAAGCATCATCAAACCTATGTGACTAACACCAACACGGCGTTAGAAAAATTACCTGAATTAGCGGGTCTTGATATTGACGTTCTAATTCAAAAATTAGACCAAGTTCCTGCTGATCAACGTACTTTTGTGCGTAACAACGCGGGTGGTCACTCAAACCACAGTATGTTCTGGAAAGGTTTGAAATTAAATACTGAATTAAAAGGCGACTTAAAAGCAGCTATCGAGCGTGATTTTGGTAGCGTTGATGCATTCAAAGAGCTGTTTGAAAAAGCCGCAGCAACTCGTTTTGGTTCAGGCTGGGCGTGGCTGGTTCTGAAAGATGACGGCAAATTAGCCGTTGTATCTACTGCTAACCAAGACAGCCCATTAATGGGAGAAGCCATCTCTGGCGCTTCAGGTTACCCAATCATTGGTTTAGATGTGTGGGAACACGCATACTACCTGAAATATCAAAACCGTCGCCCTGATTACATTAAAGCGTTCTGGTCCGTAGTTAACTGGGACGAAGCAGCGGCGCGTTTTGCATCAAAAGCTAAATAATTAGACTTTGTCACTAAGTCGAGAATGGGCGTAGCGTCAATGATGCTGCGCCTTTTTTATTCCTGTCCATTTGATTGTTATCTCGATCAGCATTCTTTATGATGAAGCCTTCGTTACTCATCTATGTGGAGCGTGGCTAATGTCATTCCTACCTCAAGTCTTTATCGGTAAAGTTCAAGCAACACAATCTTGCGGTCAAAGTGCTATTTATAAACACCCAGTAGATGGTTTATTAATGCTAGGACAACTCGGGTTAGAGGGGGATGAGCAGGCAGAAAAGCGTTTTCACGGTGGCCCTGATAGAGCGCTTTGTCACTACCCTCGTGATCATTATCAATTTTGGTTGAATGCTTATCCTGAGCAAGACGATTTGTTTATTGCATCAGCGTTTGGCGAAAATATATCCACTGTTGGGATGACCGAAGAGAATGTATTTATCGGTGATATTTATGCGTGGGGAGATGCGCGAATTCAGGTAACGCAGCCCCGTTCCCCTTGTTATAAGCTAAATGGGTTGACGGGTGTGGAAAACTTTGCCCAGATTATGCAAGACAACGGTCGTTGTGGATGGCTGTATCGCGTGATTAAAACGGGAAATGTCAGTGCCAATTCACCGCTAACGTTATTGAGCCGTAACAGTGATATATCCGTACAAGAGGCGATAATGATCGCATTTCACGCCCCTTATGATACACAGTTATATAAAAGGCTCCTTAGCGCAGCGGGGTTATCTGCGAGTTGGAGCCTAACCATGCAAAATCGCCTCGATAATCATCGCATTGAAGAGTTCAGCCACCGTTTATTTGGCAAACGGGGTTAATTTATTGCTTAGCAAAGTAAGCAATGCCTAATTCCACATTAGGCATTTTCATTTTTTATCGCAGCTTGAAACCCTTGGTTTTTAACATAGTCATCGTTATTAACCTGTATTTTTAAATTAAGATTACGTCCTGCTAGCCTTTTACTTTGTAATTCATTCAACTTATTGTGACTCTTTTGTCGTTCGCTTTTTAATTGTTCTACCTCTGATTCAAGCATAGACACTTCTGTTTTCAACTGCGCTAATTCTGCTAGATGAGCTGAGGATATTTCATTGTTATTCAATTGGTGTTGAGTATTTAAATTTGAATTTTCGTCGTCAAATTTTTGTGATGGTGTGATGTGGCTATCTGATTGGTTGGTAATTTTTAGGGCTTGATAGTTGCTTTGTAGTTTACTTGAAAGCTGAGCGAGTTTTGATTCTAGCTGAGTTAGGGTGGTAAGCTTATTTGGATTATGTTGATAGCTTGAGCTAAGGATATTATTTCGAAATTTATCTATTTTATTTTGTAATGCTAAAAGGTTGCTACATAATGCTTGATACTCTTTTTCACTTGGTTGCCAGTAAGCTTCTTTATTTAAGTCATTGATAAATATATTAATTGCATTTTTTATGTTTTGATTGCTTTTTATCAAGCTAGTAATATCTTTTTGTTTTATTACTTTAGCCTTGGTTGTTAACTCACTGATTTTCAATGAGCTGGATCTTTGCTGTGCATTAGCCTTAATGTCATTAATAGAGACATCAGACAGCTTATTGAATGTTTTGCAATAAACCTTATTAATATTAAGCTCTTTTTTTTCTTTTACCTTTGAGTTTTGAGTATCTAAGATAGATTTTAATGTGTTTAACGCTTTTTGAGCGCGATAATAATTTTCAAGTGAAATCTCTTCAGATGAATTCGTTACTTTTTTCAGAAGCATTGCTATATCAGAATGACTGACTTTTTTTTTTCACTAGCTTGGTTTGCTTTGATTTCAAAAAAATCAGCAATCGAAGCTGTAGCTGTTGTTGGTGTTGAAATTACTGTATTCATAATCGTCTCATCATAAAGGTGGGTGATGAAACTATGCTATCCATTTTTATCAATAGTATTTTCATAAACGGTTCTAAATTGTCTATTTTCACCTTTCAACCATGTTGGTGTTGTAAGGGTTAATTTCCTTGCTGAATAAATTGCTGATACCACGGAACATTCGCAAATAATGTTTGGTGAGCGCCTTGAGCTATTATTTTTCCGTGCTCCATATATACGATATGATCCGCTTGGCGAGCTAGGTTTGGCTGGTGGGTGACCACGATACGAGTTTGTTGTTTAGCTTGCATGAGCAGTTTGATGACGCAAGCCGTGTTGATGTTATCAAGGCTTGCTGTTGGTTCATCCATTAAAATGATATCAGGATGACGTAGAAGTAGCCTTGCAATAGATAAACGTTGTTTTTGCCCACCGGATAGCGCCATACCATTCGCGCCAACCTCCCTATCCAAAAGAGCTGGGGTCACCTCAAAATTTAACTGTGAAAGCAGGGAGAAAAGTTGTCGGTCATCAATATCTGACGCATCTAATGTTAGATTTTGGCGTATGCTACCCCGAAATAGCGCGCTGTCTTGTAATAAAATCCCACGCTTTGTACTGAGTGCTTCTTGCGATAATTCAATAAGGTTTTTATTGCCGTAATGGATTGAGCCTTGGGTTGGATCTTGTAAACGTGCGAGTAGGCTTAATAAAGTACTTTTTCCTGCTCCTGATGGGCCAACGATAGCCGTAAATGTGTTATGTGCAAAATCCACTGAAATCCCGTTTAAAATTTGTTTCCTTTCATTATTGTAGAACGATAATTGTTGGCAACTGACTGTATTACCCTCAGGAGGCGAGGCGCGATAAGGAAAGCTTAACTCAGGGGTATTTAATGCAGACTCAAGCTGTTCAATAGACTGTTTTGCTTGCCTGACTGACTGATCCAAATGGGAAAGAAGCCATAAAGGCTCAATAAAACGTGCCAATAATACCATTCCTGCGAGCCATAGACTTAATGGCATTTCTGCCTGACTGACTTTTTGAATGCCCAAATAAAATAATGCAATAAAAATAACTTGGATGGCACATGAAAATAATAAATGGAATGGCAAACTTTGACGTTGCAACTGTGTTTGCGTTTGATGTTGTGATGCGAAAGCACATATCAGTTGCTGCTGTTGGGCATGACTCATCCCTGCCCGACGAATAAGTGGCTGGTGGAGGGCAAATTGGTCGAGTTGGTGAATGACATCTTGTTCAGATGCCTGAGTTTGTTGCTCAAAAAAAGCCAACTTTTGGCCACAAAACCGTAAGATAGATAATAATAAAAGAGCAGCTAATAAGAGGATCACCCCAAAAATAGGTTGATAGATTAATGTGCCAAGCACAACCGTTAACGGTGCGATCACTCCGTTAATAATAGGATGCAATAAATGAGCGGGGACTGACATAATGTGAGAAACAGGCCCAGCCACTAAGTGGTTTGCATTTTTTATCGGCTGTAATGACAAAGGTAAATGGCGTATTAACGCGTTAGTGAGGTAGCGCATAACTAACCCACCAGCTAAATAGCCTTTTTGGGTAGCAATAAAGGTAATGATGAGGGATGTCAGGCTACACAATGCCAGTAAAATCAGTGGGATAAGTGTGTCTAATGACCAACTGAAAATGATATACACAAGGAATAACCCGCTAAGCCCATCTAAAATAGCAGCGAATACCATCCAAACAATGGCGTTTCGTATCTTATGTAATAAAGATTTAAGCATGGCTTTTCTCCAAGGCACTTAGTAATTGCTGATAATCTATTGATGTATCCGCTAAATCTTTGTGGGTGCCTTGTGCAATCAGTTGGCCTTCTTTTAGCAGCAAGACTCGGTTAGCGAGGTTTAAACTGTCTAGATGATGAGTGACTAACACGCAGGTTCGAGGTTCAGATTGTAAGAGTGATAATACCCGTTGAGCATTTTGTGGATCCAGTGCCGAGGTTGGTTCATCGAAGAGTAATAATGGTGCAGGTGATAATAAGGCTCGCGCAATGGCAAGTCGCTGAGACTCACCACCAGATAACACCATTTCTTTTCCAATCTGGCTATCAAGCCCTTTAGGGGATTGTTGTATTAGAGGCAGCAAATCGAGGGCTTCAAGGTAGTGATAAATCTCATTTTCACTGGCTTGCGGTGCGAAAAGTTGCACATTTTCTTTTAACGAGCAGGACATCGGTTGCGGGTTTTGCATCACAATCGCAACTTGGCGGTTTAACGCGGTTAAAGAGAGTTCAGGTAAGGGGATTTGATTAAATGAAATGGTCCCTTGTGAAGGGTCTAGAAAACGCGCCATCAACTGTAATAATGTGCTTTTACCTGCACCAGATAATCCCACAATAGCAATCAACTCACCATTAGCAATGTCGATATTAATCTGAGATAAAATGGGCTTATCACCCAGTGTAACGTTAACTTGAGCTAGTTGGAGGTGGCATGATGTGGTATCCAGCATTTTTTCACCGTATTGCATTTCAGGTTCATTGAGTACTTGTTCAATGCGTTGTGATGCGCTGACAGCAAGGCTTAATGCATCAGCTCCGTGTCCCATGGCCGCTACAGGGGCGGCAATGCTTTGAATTAATAAAATAAACAAAATAACCTGAGCGAGTGAAATCGGAGTAGGAAGCAGTATCGCACCAAAAACTACCCAGCAAGAAAGTAATGTTGCGCTGATCCCTACTTGGGTGAGTGAGCTTAGTGCGCCAATTTTATCAATCCAACGAATAAAGGCGTTTTCAAAGGTTTGCAACGCTTGAGATACCCTTTTTTGTATGCCTTGATATGGATATTGCCTAGCTAATAATGGGTTATCGGCGAATTCGGCATATTGGCTGTAAAGGTTTCCCATGGTTTCATTGCGAGCGGCATATAAGCCTTGGTAGCGTGGGGATCTCATCGCTCGAAATAAAAAAAATGAAGCCACTAAGGGAATAAGGCAAAACAGGGTGAGCAAGATGTTTTGCCATAGCAAAATAAGGGTGGTTGCAATAGGCACTACCAATAACTTAGTGAGATCTGCTGGTGCGTGAGCCGTTAATTGGTGAAGGTAGCGCACATCACGGTCAATCACCTGTGAAATACCGTCTCTACCTTGCTGTACGAAATGGGTTAATGGTAATTTACTTATTTTATCAAGTAATTGTAATCGCAGCTGGTGGCACAAGCGGCTATCTGTTTGGTGGGTGAGATGCATTGCAATAGTTTGGCAAACTAACCAGCATATCCCCCCAATACAAGCAATAATGACCCAATTTGTATATTGATGAACGGGAGCTGCAACGATTTGGCTAATCGCAATCCACGGAATAAGAGAGCAAAGGCCTGAAATAGCCTGCAAAACGACTGCAAGTAGTAAAATCGAGCGATAGGGACGAAGTTGTGTCCAAAGTGCGCGGTACATACAAAACCTCCATAGCGAATTTATCACTGTAATTTATTTCGCTTTATTTAAGGGATTTAGTTGTTTTGCTCACCAGACTATTTGTTTTGTTTGCGGGGCTTGGCATCCTCTTTGCCCTAAAAGTGAACTACACCCAAGTTGGATTCTTTTAGTCTAATTTGAAGGGGAATTTTTATGTTAAAAACAGACTTGGGAGTTCAAACGTTAAATTATTTAGGCTGGCCAAAATGATGAGGGAGGAGATGAGTTAAACCTCATTAAAAATACCGGGCGCTTAATACAGCAAGATAATCTACCACGCATTATCTAACGCATTAAACGTAATACATTTATTTTATGTTTAGCGATTAGCCGAAAAGCACTCACTATTCAAGCTATGATGGCAAAAGGTATCGCAATACAGATTTTCAGTAATTTATTGCGTGCTTATGGGGGATAAAGAAAATGGGGAGATTGGCACTCCCCGTCTGTATATTACAGCTGTGGGCGTTTGACAAAGCCAATGGCGTCGTACACCTTATCTAAGGTTTTTTGAGCGCGAGTCGCGGCTTTCGTTGCGCCTTCATCCATAATTTGGTTCAGCAGTGCTTCGTTATTACGGAATTCGTGGTAACGAGCTTGTAAGTTTGTCAGCATATCGGATACCGCTTCGGCAACAGCACCTTTAAGATGACCGTACATTTGCCCGTCAAATTCTGCTTCTAATTGTGCAATTGGCTTACCTGTCACACCAGACATGATATCCAGTAAGTTGGATACACCCGGTTTGTTTTCTAAATCATAGCGAATACGAGGTGGCTCTTCAGAATCAGTCATCGCACGCTTAATTTTCTTCACGACGGATTTCGGGTCTTCCAACAACGCAATGACGTTATTGCGGTTATCATCAGACTTGGACATTTTCTTGGTTGGATCTTGGAGCGCCATTACGCGAGCCCCGCCACCTGTTGGGATAAATGGTTCTGGAACGGTAAAAATATCGCCATAAATTGCATTGAAACGCTGTGCAATATCACGACTCAATTCAAGGTGTTGTTTTTGGTCGATACCAACCGGCACTTGATTCGTTTGATAAATCAAAATATCTGCCGCCATTAATACTGGGTAGTCAAATAAGCCCGCATTGATATTTTCTGCATGGCGCGCTGATTTGTCTTTGAATTGTGTCATACGGCTTAATTCGCCGAAATAGGTGTAGCAATTTAGCGCCCAGCTCAATTGTGCATGTTGTGGCACATGGGATTGTACAAAAATAGTACTTTTTTTCGGGTCAATGCCACACGCTAAATAGAGCGCTAGAGTATCGAGGGTTCTTTTACGCAGTTCGACAGGATCTTGACGAACGGTGATTGCGTGTTGGTCAACAATACAGTAAATACAGTCAAAATCATCTTGCATCTGTACCCACTGACGTAATGCACCCATGTAGTTACCGATGGTCAATTCACCGGAAGGCTGTGCGCCGCTGAATACGATAGGTTTCTGGGGTTGCTTTGTTTTTTCAGTGGGAGTGCTCATTTTAAATTATGTCCTTGCTTATTTTATTTCAGATAAACCGATTGCAGGTAATAAGCCTGCAAAGTGAGTTAACACACAGTCAGGTTCAGTCAATGCAATAGATTCACCATAGTTATAACCGTAGGTCAGACCGACACACGGGCATCCAGCGTTTCGTGCTGCAATAATATCATTACGGGAATCACCGACAAAAAGCAATTCTTCTTTGCGTAAACCGAAGGTTCCCATCGTTAAGTAGAGGGGAGCAGGGTGTGGTTTTAAGGCTTTAACATCGTCGCTGCCTAATACAAGGGAGAAATAGTGATCGATATTCAGTTTTTTAAGTAGTGGGGCAATGAATGGAGTGGCTTTGTTCGTGACAATCCCCATTGGCAACCCATGTTTTGCTAACTGCTCGAGAGTTTCTCTCACTTCAGGAAATAGCACGCTGCCAGTTGTGACAGACACGGCATAATATTTATCAAAGCGTTGACGAGCTTGTTTTTGCAAATCAGGCGTGATGGTTGCGTTAGCCCAAGTGAGTGCTCGCTCAACTAAGATATCCACACCATTACCAACCCAAACTGAAACGCGCTCTTTGCCCGCCGGTGGGAAATCAAAATCAGTTAGCATGTTATCGATGGCTTCTGCTAAGCCACCGGCACTGTCAACAAGGGTTCCATCTAAATCGAAAGCAACGGCTTTGATATTCTCTAATACGGCTTGGGTCATTGAGATACCTTTTGTAATTCAACACGCATTGCATCGATAACGGCTTTGTAATCGGGCTGATCGAAGATAGCTGAGCCTGCAACGAAAGTATCGGCACCGGCTGCGGCAATCTCCGCGATATTATTCACTTTCACACCGCCATCGACTTCCAAGCGGATATCATAGCCACTTTCATCAATTAATTTACGGACTTGGCGCAATTTATTGAGGGTTTGTGGGATAAAGGATTGACCACCAAAGCCCGGGTTAACAGACATCAGCAAAATCATGTCCACTTTGTCCATCACATAATCAAGGTAGCTCAGAGGGGTTGCTGGGTTAAACACCAGACCCGCAGTACAGCCATGTTCTTTGATCAATTGCAATGAACGGTCTACATGGTCACTGGCTTCAGGGTGAAAGCTAATGTGTGTTGCCCCCGCCTTTGCGAAATCAGGAATAATTCTGTCAACGGGTTTTACCATCAAATGAACATCAATGGGGGCGGTGATGCCATAATCCCGCAATGCTTTACAAATTGGTGCGCCAAAGGTTAGGTTAGGGACGTAATGGTTATCCATCACATCAAAATGCACGATATCTGCACCTGCGGCGAGAACTTTGGCGGTATCTTCGCCTAAACGAGCAAAGTCAGCAGATAAAATAGATGGGGCAATGAGGAAGTTTTTCATTATTGTCTCCGAATATTAGTCGTTATCTGAGAGCCATTCTGCGCTAGGTTCAGTGCATAGCGTTTTTTTATTATTCGTTTTTCTAGGAGAAAGGCTATTAGGTTTATTCGTATATAAAGCCAGTAACTCATTGACTTTACTGCGATTCGATATATTTCTACTAATGGTGCGACGAACTTTAACAATATGTAATTGTGCTTGATGATACCACTCTCTTGTTGAGGGGGTATCATGATTTGAGATCAACACTGGGATTTTGCTTTCTGTGGACAATTTATGCGCCAAAATCGCCAAATTTTGTTGCTCTAACGCCCCAAATGAATTGGTGTGGTAAGCCGTGAAGTTAGCGGTTTCAGAAAGCGGTGCATAAGGAGGATCGCAGTATATGACGGAGCCTTCTCTTGCATTTAATAGGGTTTCACCATAATGCTGAGTGATAAAGGTGGCTTGTTGTGCTTTCTCTGCAAACCACAAAAGTTCTTCTTTGGGGAAATAGGGTTTTTTATAGCGACCAAAAGGTACGTTAAATTCACCTTTTGAATTATAGCGGCACAAACCATTATAACAGTGGCGATTTAAGTATAAAAAAAGCACGCTGCGTTTTTCTGTATCACCAGATTTATTAAATGCTTCACGCATCAGATAGTACTGTTCTGATGTATTAAATTCAGGTGTGAAGATGCGCTGGGCTTCTTCAATAAAAAAGTCAGTTCGGTGTTTAACTGTATTATAGAGGTTGATGAGGTCACTGTTGATATCTGCCAGTATGTATGAGTCATAACTGGTATTTAAAAACACTGACCCTGCACCAACAAAAGGCTCAATTAAGCAATCACCCTGTGGAAGGTGCTTTTTGATTTCTTCCACAAGGGGGTATTTACCCCCAGCCCATTTTAAAAAAGCGCGTTTTTTTTTCATGCCGTCTTATTATTACAATCGTTTAGAGTAACTGCATTCATACTCTGTCAGGACAACATAATGCGCCCGGGGAAAAACGTTGTTATTTTTGATCCTGTTTGACTTGTTTCATATTTCTCACCCACGGTTTTTTCGCTTGAACAGCAGCAGGTAAAGTCCCTATTGCATTTTTCGCGTCAGTGACTGAGTTATAATTACCGTGAATAAGAACATACCAAGTTTGCCCATTGCGAATGGTCTTATAAACCTTGTAATTGGCAAGTTTGTTTTCTTTTGCGAAAGCTTCCAGTGTGTCTGAACGGCTGGCACTGCTTAACTGAAGCGTATAACTACTCGCTGGTGCAGACATCAGATTGCTGCTTGAGTTATTGGCCGTTGCAGCCGATTTTGTCGGTTGCTTTGGTTGAGTTGGCTGTTTTGGTTCCACCGCTTTCGGTTGTGTTCTTTCTGGCGTAACGGGTTTTACTACTGGCTGTTGTTCAGCAGGCTTAACTACTGGCGGAGTCAGTGGCGTCACGTTCTGTGGTTGCGTTGTACCTGGTGCTGGAACTTGCCCTTGGTTTAAGGCATCAACAACATCACCTGGAATTTCGATTCGCTCACCCAAACCATTTGGCTGAGTTTGTAACTCGCCTTGCGTTGGTGTTGGCGTGATTTGTGAACCAGTAATTTCTTGAACTTGCCCTTGCTGGGTTTGGCCTTGTGTATTGGTTAAAGAGGAGGAACCAGACAAATCAATATTTTGCCCGCTACTATTGTTGGTCGTTTGCTGGCGTTCATGCTCCGTCGGTGCTTTTAATGCAGAACTGATGGCAATAATCAGTAGCAATAAAACAAGCACCCCCACACCGATCATGATGTGTTGGCGCGATAAGGCAATTTTGGGTTTCGCTGTCATTGATTGACGTGAACGGCCTGCTGGTCTGTCTGATGTATCTGGCCTAAGGTCATTTTGACCTTGCGGCTGGTTATCTGGTTTAAATTCGTCCATTTTCCTCTCCCGAATAAAATGTGCCTATAGTAGAGATAAAATGTCTCTTATCAGTACAACCTGTTAACGACCAAGCAGAGTTTTCTGCTTATTTTTAAAGCATAGATTCTTTCGTGATACCATGCTAGCTTGGATGGTATTTTCGTATGCTTTTTTGACGTTCGTATAGAGGTGTAGGCATACCGTATAATTTAACGACTTTGAACAGCATCTACCAGTAACATTTTAAAACGCTAGTATAAATTAAGCATTTTCTTTATTTTTGGCGATCTCTAAGGTCATTTTGCCATAATTTTATTGCGTACAGGATGTTATTGCGGCAATGACCGTTTGAGAATCAATGTCTGAACGCATTTCTGAGTGCCCAATAGTGGTTGGTAAAATTAAGTGTAATTTCCCCCCCATCACTTTTTTATCTCGCATCATATGGGGTAGATAGTCGTCAGGCTTCATTTGTGAAGGGCCAGTGACAGGGAGTGAGGCACGTTTTAACAATGCAATAACGCGCTGTGTTTGTTCCGGCGTGAATTGGCCAATCAGTTCAGCTGTTTTAGCCGCCATGACCATACCCGCAGCAACGGCTTCACCATGCAGCCAGACACCGTAACCCATGTGCGCTTCAATCGCATGACCAAATGTGTGACCGAGGTTAAGTAATGCACGTAGACCACTTGTTTCTTTTTCATCGGCGGCAACGACTTGTGCTTTGAGCTCACAGCAACGGCGGATACAGTAAGCCATCGCTTGATTGTCGAGAGCAACCAGTGCATCAATGTTGTTTTCCAGCCAAGTGAAAAACGCACTATCAAGGATAATGCCATATTTAATGACTTCAGCGAGACCAGAAGCCAGTTCCCTAGGTGGAAGGGTTTTTAAACAATCGAGGTCGATGACAACAGAAGCGGGCTGGTAAAATGCCCCAATCATATTCTTCCCTAATGGATGATTGACTGCGGTTTTACCGCCGACAGAAGAATCCACTTGGGATAATAATGTGGTTGGAACTTGGATAAAACGAACGCCGCGTTGATAACTGGCCGCAGCAAAGCCAGTTAAGTCTCCGATAACTCCCCCACCAAGAGCGATGAGGGTGGTATCGCGGTTATGATGTTTTTCAAGTAAAGCAGTAAATACATCATTCATAATAAATAATGATTTATACTGTTCACCATCAGGCAAGGTGATGGAATCCACTTTGACGCCAGAAGCCTCAAGGGCGCGTTTTATCTTTTCAAGATAAATAGGTGCGAGTGTTTCATTTGTCACTATCATTGCTCGTTGACCCGCAGCTAATGGCCAAAATGCCCCTGTTTGGTTATATAACCCAGGTGCAATATTGATTGGATAACTACGTTCATCCAGAGTAACAGTGACCTTTTCCATCTTGTTCTACCTTGAGTTTATTACTAACAAAATAACATGATGATAAATTAGTTTTTTTCTAGCATTTCGATGATTTGGCTAGCAACGACTTTAGCGCTTTGCTCATCGGTATGAATGGTAATATCTGCAATTTCTTCATACATAGGATTGCGTTCGTCCGCCAACTTCTCGAGTACTTCACGTGCAGGTTCATCAACCTGTAGCAGTGGTCGTTTTTTGTCTCGTTGTGTACGAGAAAGCTGTTTCTCAATTGTGGTTTCGAGATACACAACGACACCGCGTGCTGATAAGCGGTTACGGGTTTCTTTGGATTTAACAGAACCGCCACCGGTCGCTAATACAATGCCTTGTTTCTCAGTGAGTTCATTGATGATTTTTTCTTCGCGATCACGGAAGCCTTCCTCACCTTCAAGGTCGAATACCCAGCCGACATCTGCGCCGGTGCGTTTTTCTATCTCGTGATCAGAGTCGAAAAACTCCATATTAAGCTGTTGTGCCAACTGACGACCAATGGTGCTTTTACCTGCACCCATCGGTCCAACCAGAAAGATATTGCGTTTCTCTGCCATGTTTTTTGGTATTACTACGATTATTCGTTAATGAACCCGCCCCGCCAATATAATTAGCAGCGGGACCTAAACTGAAACCTCATTAGTGATGATGTGAGATCAGATAAGAAAATTATCTCAACACATCAACTAGGAATGCAACTATATAAGTGTGGCACTTAGTGAACAAAGTGCCACACTTCAAATTACAGGTTTCGATATTTGAGCTGTCGTTATTGCCTAATGCATTGTTTAGCATGATTTTTAACAGAGTTAGAATACCGCTAGAAGCATATAATTTCTGTTAAATATAGAGCAAAATTATTGTGGCTGTTTTATAAGCGACTGACAGCTTGTTCTTTAATCTAAGGATAGTTAGAACATTCAATGGATAACCTTGTATGCTAAAACGACGCCAGCGTCAAATTTATCCGGTAGGTTTATGGTATAAAAAAAATTTTTTTTCGTGCTCTTTGGCTTATAGTTTATTCAACTACTTGAAGTATAGGTATTATTTTATTCACATTAAATATCGATAAGTTTTGGGGTAATAAAAACCACTAAAACCCGCCGATCGATATGTTCCGCTCTATTTGTAAACAATCTGCCTAAAAAGGGAACCTGTGAAAGTAAAGGGAGACCGGTTTGTGTTTTTTCCTGTTTTTGCTGGAAAATTCCACCGAGTATCAGGGTTTCATTATTTTTAATGGTGACTGAGGTGGTCATTTCCTGTTTGTTGATTGCTAAATGATGGTTTTGACCGCTGGTGAGCGCGGTATCTGGTGAGTTATGGCTAATTTTTAGATTCAATGCGACTTTTTCATCGCCGAAGATTGTTGGCGTTACATCCATACCCAAGACGGCATCCTTGAATTGCACATGGTTTTTTTTTTCGCTGCTGGTGACATAAGGAATTTCAGTACCTTGTTGGATACTGGCGGCTTGTTGATGTGAAGCCATTAACCGTGGGCTGGCAATAATGGACAGTAAATTTTCTTTTTCTAATGCATTGAGTTTCATTTCTAGCAGGCCTTCACTCAGTTTGAGAACATTAAAGGAGAATTGCCCCGGTATAGAGTGGTAACGATTATAGCGGTTAAGGCGGCTGTGGGTTGTGTTACCTGCAAGCATTCCCCATTCTAGCCCCAGTTCCTGTAGTGCTGTTTTACTACTACTAATAATGTGCGCTGTGATCTGAACCTGTTGTTGCGGCAAATCTTTCTGTTTTATCCATTCTTCAATGAGCGCTAAGCGATCGGGACTCTCTTTGATGATCACGCTATTTGTTGTGGGATCATGGTGAATGGTTGCTGTTTTTGATAATAAAACCATTTCTGGTTGTGTCAATAAACGTTGAACTTCCTGCGCTTTTATTGAGACTAATTTGAAAATTTTTTCATGCCAAATGACGTTATCGTTCTTAGATGATGGGGTGGGATGTGTTACCGATGGCTGTACATTTTCCTCTATGGGGAGGAGTGGCACAAAAGGGTCGCGAATTGGCTCTGCAAAAACAGGGCTAAAGGTTAAGGATAAAATGATGGCGATTAGTCTGATGAAAAAGAATGGGTTATTCATGGCTATTTTCATCCTTGATAGCGGTTGAATTAATGGTTGATGACAGTGTTATTGAGGCAATTAATGCATTTTTTCGCTGGGTTAGTGTGATTTCCGAGCAATACCATATATTGAGTAATGGAGTGGCGATCAGTTTTTGAAGAAAGTGATAAATATCGGCGAAACTCCCCTGAACTTCCATAAAAACCCCTTCGTTCTGGTTTATAGGCTGAAGCTTATTGAGCGTAACGGCAGACTGGCTGAGCAGTGCATTGAAATGTGAAAATAATGCGAGAGGGCGCTTATCCAGTACGGTGTATTGTTTAAGGTTTTCAATTTGTTGTGCTAACTGCTTTAATGAAGGAAGTTGCCGAATACGTTGCTCTTCTTTTTGAATGTTATCAAATAGATTGTTTTTTTTGTTTTCTAATTCAATAAGTTGTAATGATGAGCTTTTCCAATAGGTAAAATATCCCACAAAAAGAAGTAGCCCAATGAGCACAACAAAGGGTAAGGCTTGTTGCCAAAAAGGGCGATACCAAAACTGATGAAATGTCTTATTCATCTACCTCTCCTTGGTGTTTGGCTGTTATATGTAGCCGATTTAGTTGTTGATTTCGACTGAGTTGTTTTAATTGGATCCCACTTATACTTTTCAGATTTTCCAGTTGCTGGCTAAAAATCGCTATATTTTGAAAGTCATAGCTGTTTGTTTTGATATCGAGTTGATTATTAATGAGTTGAAAAGAGGTAAGCCAGCTTTTTGATGGTGTAATGGTGGGCAAGCTATGCAGTAAAGCTAAGAGTGCATGGTTGTTTTGCTGGATAGTTTTCCGGTTATGTTGTTTTTCAATCAATAGGTTTAATTGTGCTTGTTGATTGACCATTTGCTGGCTTATTTGTTGGATTTGTTGGTGTTTTTTTTGTGCGTTATGCAGGATCACTTGTTTACTTTCAATTCCATTTTGTTGAAATAAATATAAAAAATAGCAAGTTGTCAGTGTGGAACAGCACAATGCGCAAGTGAAAAGGAGAAACTCACGTTTTTTTTTCACTATTTTTTGTTGTCGCCAAGGCAAAAAATTAACTTGGTATAGCAGGGGATTTTTCATCTCTTAAATATCTCCATGACGCAGTGCGAGGCCAGCAGCAATCACAAAATCCCCTAATTGGCGGGGGAGTTTTAGGTTATGGTATTGAAAAGCTTGGCGTAGCTCCCAGCGGTGCGAATGCCCCTTGGTATAGTGATCTGCTTGGTCGGAGGGAAGTGCAATATCGAGATGATCGGTAATTAAATAAATGGGCAGGGTTGCATTGTGATCTTCTGCGTTTAGATGGGGCAAAAGTTGTGAAAGCGTGGTGATTTCATTATCTTGAACATGATTATAATTTGCAGGTAGGCTAATTGGCCCTGACCATAACCATTCACCTTGTCTATAATGAACTAGCCAGCATTCGTCAGGTAATCCACAATGGCGAGCGACATAGCGCAATGCGACAGGGGCGACATCAATCGCCAGTAAATTAAACCCGCTTTGTGTTAACAGGTTTTGCCAAAAGGCAATGTCGGTTTTCCGTGCCCCATTAAGGTAAACTTGCTGGTTGATCACGCGATAGTCAATGGCGAGCTCGTGGACATTCATTGGAAAGCATTTTTCAGCTTGAGAGTGCAGATACCAGTCCAGCTCCGGTTGTTGCAAGTGGTGTTGGGTTGGTAATGAAAACTGTTGCTTTAACGTGCGAACAGCAGGTAAGGCGATAGAAACGGCGCAGTTTTTCGGTAATTTCTGACGCCACTGTAGTAAAACTTTCAGTAGAATTTGGTGTTGTTCTGGATCTGAATTATCGGTTATTTCGAAAGGAAGTTGTTGTTGCCAACATTCGCATAAAGACCAGTATTTTCGACGACGTTTTGTGGCAACTAACTGAATTTTATTTTGATAAATATCTATTCCAATGTTCCATTTTGATGTGTACATAGCTAATTTCCTTATCATTAACAAATAAATTACGTTTTCTATTGTGCTGTATAAGCTTTATACTATGCGTTAGTGATATCTAAACCCTCTTGTTAGCCGAGCATGGGAATTTTCCGGTGAAGTTCGTAAAATATTTTTTTATTCTTATTTTCTGTTGCATTTTTTTGGGAACCGCCTCGATTTATGGCATGTATAAATATGTCGAAGGTGAGTTACCTGATGTTGCAACCATGAAAGACATTCGTCTGCAAATTCCAATGCAGGTATATAGCGCAGATAATGAGTTAATCGCCCAATATGGCGAAAAACGTCGTATTCCACTTCCACTGACTGAGATCCCCCCTTTGCTGGTGAAAGCGTTTATTGCGACAGAAGATAGCCGTTTTTATGATCACCATGGTATTGACCCAATTGGTATTTTCCGTGCGGTATCCGTAATGGCGTCATCTGGCCATGCGTCACAAGGAGCGAGTACCATTACTCAGCAGCTGGCGAGAAACTTTTATTTAAGCCCAGAAAAAACCTTAATGCGCAAAGCGAAAGAGGCATTCTTAGCTATTCGCATCGAACAGCTTTTTTCGAAAGATGAGATTATGGAGTTGTACCTAAATAAAATTTATTTGGGTAACCGTGCTTATGGTGTTGGGGCGGCGGCTTATGTCTATTTCGGGAAAACCGTTAATGAACTCACGCTAAGTGAAATGGCGATGATTGCTGGGTTACCAAAAGCGCCGTCAACATTCAACCCATTGTATTCTTATGATCGTGCGGTCAATCGTCGGAATGTTGTGCTTTCTCGTATGTTGGAAGAAAAGTACATTACGAAAGACCAGTATGACCAAGCGAGAAATGAAAAAATTGTCGCGTCCTATCATGCACCGAAGATTGATTTCTCAGCGCCTTATTTAGCCGAAATGGCACGCCAAACGCTGTATGATAAATACGGTGAAGATGCATATACCGACGGTTACAAAGTTTACACGACGGTGATCCGCAAAGATCAGGAAGCCGCAACCGAGGCTGTGCGTAATAATCTGATCGACTATGATACTCGCCATGGTTATCGTGGCCCAGCAGAAGTGCTGTGGAAGTCAGGCGAAACGGCTTGGACATCTGAAAAAATTATTGAAAAGTTGAAGAAATCCCCTGTTTATGGGCCCCTTATGCCTGCTGTCGTATTATCAGCAACAGGTTCTGAGGCGAGCGTTATGCTAGCGGATGGTTCAAAAATTGATATTACGATGGCTGGCGTGCGCTGGGCGCGTAAATTTATTTCGGATACCCAACAAGGTGCATCACCAAGGGCCGTGAATGCGGTTGTTCAAGCGGGTGAGCAAATTTGGGTTCGTAAAGTTAAAGACAATTGGTGGTTGGCGCAAGTTCCTGATGTCAATGCAGCTTTTGTTGCACTTAATCCTAATGACGGTGCGATTATCGCATTAGTGGGCGGTTTTGATTTTAATATGAGTGAGTTTAACCGCGTAACGCAATCATTGCGCCAAGTGGGGTCGAATATTAAGCCGTTCTTGTATACCGCAGCGATGGATAAAGGCCTGACATTGTCTTCTTTGCTGAATGATGTACCAATTAGTCGTTGGGATGCCGGTGCAGGTTCTGACTGGCGTCCGAAAAACTCACCACCACGCTATGATGGGCCAATTCGTTTACGTCAAGGGTTAGGGCAGTCGAAAAACGTGGTGATGGTGCGCGCAATGCGAGCTATGGGGGTTGATTATGCAGCAGATTACCTGATGCGTTTTGGCTTTCCTCGTGAAAATATTAACCGTACAGAGGCGTTAGCGTTAGGTGCGCCGTCATTTACACCAATGCAAATGGTGCGTGGCTATGCGGTTATGGTCAATGGTGGTTACCTCATTGACCCATACTATATTTTGAAGATCGAAAATCACAATGATGAAGTGATATTTGAAGCCAATCCTAAATTAGCGTGCCCTGATTGCACTCATATTCCTGTTGTTTATGGTGATACCGAGCGCACCATTGAAATGAAAGGGATTGATGATGAATCAACAGAAGAAGTGACTCAATCCGGTCGTAACGAAATGGCTCAAGAACCCACAATGGAAGTGGCAGTGTCCAGTGAGAAAAATGAGAGTCCGGGATCTCAATACGCTCCTCATGTTATTGGTACGCCACTCGCATTTTTAATTCGTGACGCGATGATGACCAATATTTATGGTGAGCCAGGCTGGTCTGCTACAGGTTGGCGTGCCGCAAGGGATTTAGGTGGCCGACGTGATATCGGTGGAAAAACAGGTACAACGAATAGCTCGAAAGACGCTTGGTTCTCTGGTTATGGTCCTGATGTTGTGGCGTCCGCTTGGATAGGCTTTGATGATAATAAACGCACACTTGGTCGTGGTGAAGCTGGTGCGAAGAGTGCCCAACCGATGTGGAATGATTTTATGAAATCAATTCTTGACGGTGTTCCTGTGAAGATGATGAAGCCACCAAAAGGGATTATCTCTGTGTCTATTGATAGTAGAACGGGCAAACTAGGGTCATCTCGCCGCGAGTATTTTATCGAAGGAACTGAACCTAAAGAATATTCGGTACAAGAAGTGGGAACAACCATTTCAACCGAAGGTGGCGCTAGCCAGGAATTATTCTAAAAAGTCGGGTCTTAACGTTATCTTGATGAACACCCCACTGTTATCAAAACATGGGGTGTTTTTTTATGATAAAACACGCTAAATGAGTGTAAAATGGCATATTAAGGTAAGGATAGCCATAGAAAAAAAACGTGACTTATATAAAATACACAAATAAGTAGTGTCACTTACTACTTTTTAAGTAACGTTCTAAGTAGAAAAGTGCGCTAATATTTCGTGCTTCATTGAAGTCTGGGTGTTCTAGCAATTCCATCATGCGTGCAATCGGCCACTTAACTTGTTGCAGTGGTTCAGGCTCATCACCTTCAAGTTTTTCGCTATACAGGTTTTGCGCTAGTAATATGTTCATTTTGCTAGAAAAATAAGATGGTGACATAGTCAGCTTAGCGAGCTGAATAATGCTTTTTGCACCATAGCCTATTTCTTCTTTGAGCTCGCGCTGCGCGGCTTCTAGTGCAATTTCGCCTGGGTCGATAGCCCCTTTAGGGAAACCAAGTTCGTAGTTTTCAATCCCTACGGCGTATTCGCGGATTAGAATTAGGTGGTCATCAATAATAGGAATAATGAGGACGGCTTCGCGTTTCGCAGGACGCATTCTTTCATAGACTCGTTTTTCACCGTTGCTGAATTCGAGATCAACTGACTGGATACAGAATAATTTTGATTGAGCGACATCTTGAATATTCAAGATTTTAGGTTTTTTTAGCTCTGTCATAACGATTTCCAAACAAGATGGGAGAAACTTATTGCTAAAAGCATGTTTCATTTATTTATGTGGTATTTTTACTCGGCGTTGCCAGTATTTTGACATCATGATGTCACTATGACCTATATCAAAAAAAAATGATAGAGATGATCGAGTAGATAAATGGCTGTTAGCCTATTCGTGCACGGGGATAGCACAGATAAATAAATAAAATATTTTTTTACAACATATTGTAAAATAAAATAAAAACCATAAATAGAATAGGAATCGGCTTATTTTGAGAAAGCAGAAGGGTTGCTATGCTTTTCTTATTCATTTTCTGTTGGGGAAACAATGTTAAATCATGTCATTATAACGGCTATTGTTGTTATTAGCCTAACTATAATGGCTTCCTTCCTGTATTTCAGGCGGGGGCGGCACTCTGGTGTCTATCAGATACCGTCGGTGGCCTCACCTTCCTTTCGTAAAATGATTGATTCCGACTACCAAACAATCACGCAGTATTTAAATTATTCCGCTTCAATTTCGAATACTCCTTCACATAAGCCGTGGCAAATTAAGAAAAATTCGACAATCGCGACCGTTTGCCATTCCGTGACACGTTTTAATTTACGTCAAGAACAAGGAAATAGCTGGCGCTATTTTATCGACACAATTGAAGTGCAACTTCCATCACAGCTTGAGCCTTACTTGCAACGGCAAAATGTCATGGAGATAGTGGAGACGGATCATTTACCGCTGATTGTATCGATGAATAGTCATTCATTAAAGGATTTTAGTCATGAATGGCTCGGCAATGCTGCATCGTTCACTGCTGCCCCTGAAGCGGCTATCCAAGAGCGTGGGCAACATAATGTGGAATTACTGCGTGTTCGTCAAGAAACGCCAGAGGAACACCGTTTATATCATTCCACAGGGTGGTTAGGTGCAGGGCTGATTTGCTTAAGTTTTTTACTCGGCTACATCACCTTAATTTCTATACGGATTTTGCAAGGGTGGGGACTTGCGATCGCATTACTGGTTTTTATTATCGGCGCGTTAGTCCTCTTTCGTTCAAAAATGTTTCCTCGTAAGTACCAAGATGTTCAGTGTATTTATGGGCAGCCAAAGCGCTGGGAATTGTATGGTGAATTAGATAAAAAATACTCCACTAATGCCTCTGTTGGTGGTATAGATTTACATTATCCTCCTCATTGGGAAGACTATTTAAAATACGAAGCAGATAGACCCGTAAATATTGATTTTTACCCAACGGGGGAAGTCATTCGCCATGGGCAATATCTGTCGCTGCATGAAGAAGAGCGGTATTATCCTTATAAGCGTTACAAAAAAAATGTACTGATGTTCATCGGTGCATTAGTTGTAATTGCCCTAGTGTTTTCTTACCAATCCATGAGTCTGCCCATTAAATTGGGTTTTGCTTGGTTTGGCGGAACACAAAAAATCAATGTGACTGACGTGACTGAGCTTGTTTCTCATAAACTGAAAATTGGAGATACCCTAACCGCGCAAGGTAAGGGGATGTGTTATCGTCCTCCGAATTTAGATGACACCAATCAGGCACAATTCGTTCCATTTGATTGTTCAGGTATTTATTGGAATAACATCAGTTTGTCGACAGAGCCTCAGTCTGAAGTCGCTGATCGATCCATATCCTTACTTAACACAGTCAAAAGCCAATTGCATCCTGATAAAAATGCTATTGGCGTAAACCCAAGATTACAGCGCGACATCATGAAATCAGGAATGAATATTATCTTTGATTTTTCCGCCATTATTATGCAAACAGACCAATTGTGTCATGATGATAACGCCTGTCTAAAACTCAAAAATGCCCTGACAAACCTAGGAAGTACCGATGAGTGGTCGACATTAGTCAGTAAAGCATCATCAGGAAAATTAAGTGGTGCGCATGTTTTATTACGTGCAGGAAGTGCTGAGGCCTTGGAAAATATCGTTGAAGACACCACATATGAATTTATCAGGAAAGAAATAGACAAAGAAGTACGTAAAATTAACAGCCCTCCCCCAGGTGGAGTGTTGTTTGTGAGTGATGAAAACAAGCCTCTAGTGGATTTAATGGTGGGGCCATCGTTTAATTTTAATGAGTTGTCACAACTGGAACGTTGGAAAGAGCTTCATCGTTTATCGAATTTGTTAATTAACACCCCCTTTAATGTGGCGGGGATTGTGACTAACTTATCGACAGATGCCAATGGCACACTGCATATCGTGTTACATGAAGAGCCAAATGAAGATATTGTCTCACAATATGTCTGTAGTACACTTTTTGTCTTGTTTCTTATCTTTTGTGCGTTATTGAACGGTTCGCTAATTGTGTTTCGTATTTTGAATAATAAGAAGCGACTACGTAATATTACGCAATACTACGACAAATGCTTTGAGGCTAATAACCCTTCCAATCGTCATTAGCAATACCCCGAAATGGTGGGAGCCTCATTTTAGTTTGATGAAGACTGATTGTGAGGAGGCACCGTGAATCAATCGTCTATAGAACCTGTTCGCCTCGATAAGTGGCTTTGGGCTGCGCGTTTTTATAAAACACGCTCTCTCGCTCGTGAAATGATTGATGGCGGAAAAGTTCATTATAATGGGCAAAGAACCAAGCCCGGAAAAATCGTCGAGCTTCATGCATTGGTGAAGCTGAGGCAGGGAAATGATGAACGGACGATTGAGATCATTGAAATCAGTAGTCAGCGTAGAGGGGCACCTGAAGCTCAATTACTTTATCGTGAAACGGCAGAAAGCATTGAACAACGGGAAAAAATAGCGGCCGCGCGCAAAATGAATGCGCTAACAATGCCTCATCCAGAGCGTCGTCCAGATAAAAAAGAGCGACGAACTCTGCTAAAATTTAAACAAACGAATTCCCATGAGCCATCTTAATGATGGCCAGAGCAACCGCCCGAGCAATAGGCAATAGAGAGAAATTATGTCAAAACCAGACCAACTCCATCGTTTTCTGTTTGAACAACATTCCGTACGTGGAGAAATGATTAGCGTCGATAAGACCTTTGAACACATTTTAGAAAATCATGATTATCCCATCGCAGTAAAAGGCTTATTGGGCGAGCTGCTTGTTGCGACCAGTTTATTAACGGCAACGCTGAAATTTGATGGTGATATTACCGTTCAAATCCAAGGTGATGGCCCTGTTAAAATGGCTGTTATTAATGGTAATAACCTACAACAAATGCGCGGCGTTGCGCGCGTTGATGGCCCCGTTGTGGCAGGAAGTACGCTTAAGCAAATGATTGGCAATGGGTTTATGGTCATTACCATTACCCCTAAACAAGGGGAACGTTACCAAGGGATTGTGGCGATTGAAGGGAATTCTATCGAAGAAAGTATTGATGCGTACTTCCGTCAATCAGAGCAGTTACCAACGCGTTTATTTATTCGTGTGGGAGAAGTTGACGGTAAGGCAAGTGCGGGGGGGATGTTATTGCAAGTGTTGCCTGCTGCGGACGATACTAGCCACGACTTTTTTGATCACTTAGTGCAACTGACGGCAACCATTAAGGGCCAAGAGTTGAGTACATTGGGTGTTAAAGAGGTTTTATACCGTCTGTATCACGAAGAAGATATTACTTTATATGACCCACAATCTGTGGAGTTTCGTTGTACCTGTTCAAGGGAACGTTGTGAAAGCACACTTGCAACTTTACCTAAAGAGGATGTTATCAGTATTTTGCACAAAGATGGAAAAATTGATATGGAGTGTGAATATTGTGGCACACACTACGTATTTATTGAATCCGATATTGAAGGGTTAAATGATGAGCGAAATCAGCAACTTCACTGATACGATTTAGCAACCTAATTATGTGACAAGGGTGCAATTCTGCACCTTTTTTTTATAATTTTAAAGCATTATTACGTGCTCTAAGTCTCATTATGAATTAAAAAAAATTATACATTTTCAATTCTTTGATAACTATCGCTGTTAATTAGTCGTAAAGAATTATGATCATCTGCAGATTAGTTATGTTTACCAGGAGCAAAATAATGAGCGCTAAAAGCATTACCCTGAAGGAACTTGAAAAGTACGGTATTCATGATGTCGCTGAAGTGGTTTATAACCCAAGTTATGAACTATTATTCACGGAAGAAACCAAACCAGAACTTGAAGGTTATGAACGTGGCACAGTGACCACATTAGGTGCGGTTGCAGTCGATACAGGTATCTTTACGGGTCGTTCACCAAAAGATAAATATATTGTTCGTGATGATGTTACTCGCGATACAGTATGGTGGGCAGACCAAGGCAAAGGTAAAAACGATAACAAACCAATGAGCCAAGAGGTTTGGAGCAGTCTGAAGCATCTTGTGACTGAGCAGTTATCCGGCAAGCGTCTGTTTGTTGTTGATGCATTCTGTGGTGCGAACGCAGATACTCGCCTGAAAGTCCGTTTTATCACTGAAGTTGCATGGCAAGCTCACTTTGTTAAAAACATGTTTATTCGTCCATCCGATGAAGAACTCGTGGGTTTTGAACCTGATTTTATCGTGATGAACGGTGCAAAATGCACTAACCCTAACTGGAAAGAACAAGGTCTGAACTCAGAGAACTTTGTTGCTTTCAACTTAACTGAACGCATGCAGTTAATCGGTGGCTCTTGGTACGGCGGTGAAATGAAGAAAGGTATGTTCTCAATGATGAACTACCTGCTGCCATTAAAAGGCATCGCTTCAATGCACTGTTCTGCTAACGTGGGTGAAGATGGCGACGTTGCTATTTTCTTCGGTTTATCAGGCACAGGTAAAACCACACTGTCTACTGATCCAAAACGTAAGTTAATTGGTGATGATGAGCACGGCTGGGATGACGATGGCGTATTCAACTTCGAAGGCGGTTGTTACGCGAAGACGATCAATTTGTCTAAAGAAGCTGAGCCAGACATCTATGGCGCAATTAAACGTGACGCTCTACTAGAAAACGTCATGGTATTGGCTGATGGATCTGTTGATTTCAATGATGGTTCTAAGACTGAAAACACCCGTGTTTCTTATCCAATCTACCATATCGAAAACATCGTTAAGCCAGTTTCTAAAGCGGGTCACGCAACAAAAGTTATCTTCCTGACGGCAGATGCATTTGGTGTGTTACCGCCAGTCTCCCGTTTAACAGCTGAGCAAACTCAGTACCACTTCTTGTCTGGCTTCACCGCGAAATTAGCCGGTACAGAGCGTGGTGTCACTGAACCAACACCAACGTTCTCAGCGTGTTTTGGCGCGGCTTTCTTATCACTGCACCCAACACAATACGCAGAAGTATTAGTTAAACGTATGGAAGCTGCGGGAGCGAAAGCTTATTTAGTGAATACAGGCTGGAATGGAACAGGTAAACGTATCTCAATCAAAGATACTCGTGCCATCATTGATGCAATATTAAGTGGCGATATCGAAAAAGCCGATACCATTAAACTGCCAATTTTTGATTTAGAAGTCCCAACAGCATTACCTGGCGTGGATACGAATATTCTTGATCCGCGTAATACTTATGCAGATAAAGCACAGTGGGATGAAAAAGCGAAGGATTTAGCGAACCGTTTCGTGAATAACTTCGACAAGTACACGGATACACCAGCAGGTGCTGCTTTAGTGAAAGCCGGCCCTAAACTGTAATTCGTTAATGTGTTTTGTGTGATAGAAAAAGGCTCTACACAGTAGAGCCTTTCTTGTTGATATTGCGATTATTCGGCAGAAGGCAGGTCAAATAACAGAATTTCGCTGTCTTCATCCGCTTTGATGGTTAAGTTAGCTTCTTCCCAAATAGCTAACCCATCACTGGTAGAGGCTTTTTGACCATTAACGTCAACGTTACCTTTAACGACTTGGATCCAGACGACACGTTTTTGTGCGATCTCGTGGGTTTGTACGTCATTTGCAGGTAATGCCCAGCGCCATAAAGCCATATCTTGATAAACTTTCAGTGAACCGTCACGAGCATCAGGTGACAGAACCAATTGTTTGCCATCAAGTGAATCAAAGCGCTTTTGTTCATAACGTGGTTCAATACCTGTTTTTTCAGGAATGATCCAGATTTGGTACAAATGTAGCTCTTTATCACTGCTTGGGTTGTATTCTGAGTGGCGGATCCCCGTTCCTGCACTCATAATTTGAAACTCACCCGCTGGAATTTGTTCCATATTACCCATGCTGTCTTTATGTTCGACAGTGCCATTTAGCACATAGGTCAAAATTTCCATGTCTTTATGAGGGTGAGTACCAAAACCCTGTCCTGCGGCAATAAAGTCTTCGTTAATCACTCTCAGAGCCGAAAAGCCCATAAATTTTTCATCGTAGTAGCTAGAGAATGAAAAAGTGTGCCAACTGTCGAGCCAACCATGGTTAGCATGCCCACGTTCATTTGCTTTGCGTAAATAGATCATTGTGTTATCTCCTAGCTGGATAATCCAACCGTGGTTGAACTTCTCTCTAAATCAATTGCTGACAGTTTAACCGTTTTACTCAGGGAGAAAAGTAGCTGCTATTAACCATAGGATCCAAAAAATTTGAATAAGTACGTTTGAGATAAGTGAAGGAAATGGATGGATATGGCGTTGCGGAAATTGTAGTCAACTCACTTGTTAATGTAGATAAAAAAATAGCCAGCACAAGGCTGGCTAAAGTAAACACTGGAAGCAATGTGAGCAATGTCGTACCTCCAACAATGGGTGACTAAGTAACCGTATCGAGGAGGTGATATTAATGATAATGCTTATCACTATCATTTGTAAAGCATTATTTTTAACCAAAATAATATATCTTATAATTAATAATGTAATTATATGATTTATATAAAATTTAAATATTAACCATTGTTTTTCAATGGATTAAATAATTTTAGTGCCTAAAAAGAGCCTACTTTTTATCAAGAATATATAAAAACTAGCAAATTCCTAATCGGTAAGCCCATTTTACTAACCCGACAGAACTGTGTGTGCCCAACTTACGCATTAGGTTCAGACGATGTGTCTCAACTGTCTTTATGGTGATTTTTAAGTCTTCCGCAATATCTCGATTGCGCCGTTCTTCTGATATTAGCTTGAGTATTTGCCTTTCACGCATCGTGAGGCGTACAGGCTCTTTTGTTTGGGGTAACTCAAGGATTTGTGCCTCACTGAGTTGTGGATCGATAAATACGCGATCCATAAAAACAACAGATTGTAGGGCGGATAATAAAGTTTGTTGTGAGCTATTTTTTAGCACATAACCCATCGCACCCGCATTTATCGCGGAGCAAGCGCGATGCTCTACGCAGTCAGCAGTTAAGACAATAACTCTGAGCTCATGCCATCGTTGCTTTAAGCGACAAATAACATCGATACCATCCATTCCGGGTAAACCAAGATCTAATATGATGATATCTGGCATTAATTTCTGACAAGTTTCATAAACCTGCAGCCCATTAGTGACTTCACCGATGACTTCATATTCTGGAAGGTATGAAAGAAAATGCTTTATTCCGGCACTTAATAATACATGATCTTCGACTAATAAGACTTTTTTCTTCATTTTAACTTTATAGGATTTATTTACTATTAATTATACTTTTATAGATAATTTGTTATAGATGTCAAATAATATTTTTATTTTTTTATTTTATAATATTTGAAGTGTATTTATTTTATATGTCTATTTTATTTATTATCTTTTAAATTGATAAACTAGCCATTTCTCATTATCAATATCATTCCATTCGGCTCCCTGTGATATAAGTGCATTTATTAGTCGTTGACGAAGGTTAGTGAGTTTAGGGTGAGGACTATTTAAAAATAGCCCTCTAACTGATTCTATTTGGGTAAGTGACTTTTCCAAATCATGAATGAATTTAATAAAAGAAATTGCAGAAGTTCCTTTATTTTCACATGATGATGTCGATGTGAAATCACAAATAATTAATTCCTTGTTATCTAATCGATAAATGACTTCAAAGTCAGGGTAGGTAACTTTCCAGCCGATAAAAACTTCACTCTGATTAAAGAAAGTTTTAATTGGATTTTTACCTTTTTTATATAAATAGTCTGTGACGATATCTACTTGCATCATGTTTTTCTATCTTTTTTATAAGAAATAAGTGATTAATAATTAAAATCTTACAGCGGAAAAAATTCTATCTCGTAATTCATTCAGCTCTCGAGTTAAATTCGCCATACGTTTAGAGGCTTCAGCACCTGAATCTGCGATATTTGACAATGACTTATAGTATTCAGTTGCTGAACTAGATTGAAAGTCACCGAGCGCTTGTTTCTTTTGTGCATCTCGAGTGGTATTTGCCATGCCAGCAGAAACGGAACCTTCGGTAAGCCTTCCGAGACCACTTGTTCCTGATGATATAAATTCTCCACCTAAACTTGCTCCTCTTGCAATACCTAAGCCAGCCCCCGCTACACTGATAACACCCGAGGTTGTCTTTGCAATTGCATTCGATAGTGTTGCTTTGTAATTTAGTTCAATGGCTGCTTGTTTTGTGGCTATTGCGGTCAGTTCTTTTTTAAATGCGGTGCTTTGTTGTGATGCATAGTGATCTCGCTGTATATCACGCATATCACTATTTATTTTTTGTAGTAATAAAACCATGACATCTATTGTCGCGCAGATACCAAGAGAGGTTGATGTACGAGATATTTCGCTGCTATTAATATTAATTTCTTCGATATTGTTTGTCTTTTCACTGATGGTGTTCATATTCTTACCTTATTTAGTGTTTATTTTTTAGAAAATGCATTATCATTTTTAACAATAGCGTTGGCGATCTCATTACTATCTAAATTGATAAAATTATTTGCCTCACTGAGTAATGAATACATCATGCTTTTATCAATTGAATATAATGAACCTAGCATGGATTGACTTATATTACTGACTTGGCTTCCTAATTCGGTATAGTCATTCAACTGTTGAGCTGAAGTATGCTGTGCGATAGATTGGCCTTCATGAAGTACCTCGGCACTACATGTTGTTGTATCATTTATTTCTTTAATACTAATGGGAGAAAAATTATTATTTGTCTGTGATTGGTAATAGTTAACTCCTGCTGTTGGAGTTTGTTTTATAGCATCAATTAACATTGTCTTACTAGAGTTCAATGTACTTTGGTTGATTAACTCTGAACTTATGCAACCTAAGGTATAATTAATAATATGTATAGAAGATAGCGTCGGTAATATTTGCTCCCCTCTTTTTCGCATACTTTCACCTACTTTTCCCATTAATTCAATCAACAATGAAATAATATCGATAAGCTTACTTTCGCTTAAATTGAGTGATTTCACTGTATTGTCCCAATCTTCATTTGTTGGTATACAGTTTGAGAAAACACCAGGCGCTGATTCTTCTATTAAAGCGAGTAGCTTTTGTTGCTGTGGTGCGTCTTGCTTGAGGTCATCAATTGCAGTCTTCGAATGAGATGTAAAATCAATGAGCTCATAATTTAGTTGCTCCTCGGTAAATTTAATGGGAAAAGTCGCTAATGCCTTTTCATTAGAAGCCAATATTATCTCAGGGTGACTGTTTATTCCTTGTATCGGTTGAGAATTATCAATCAATGCCCCATTTGTTGTGGAAGAGATATGCATCTTAATTAAACCATCGATGAAGCCATATGCATTTGTGTGGATGCAATTGTACTTAATAGCTTAGTTCCATCTTGGATGACATTCGCTTTGTCTTCTTGTAAAGAACTCACTTTCTTTACTGTTTCCTTTTTTTCTTCCTCAAAAAATTCGAATAGATTTTGAAGCCAATTTTGGTCCAGCATCAATTGATCTATTTGTTTTTGTAGCTTGGCTTTTTGTATTTCTAAAGCGCCAATAGAGATTTGTTGAGTGCCTGTCATTACCACTCTAGATGACTGCAAAAAGAAATCTAGACGGGTTACCGAAGCTTTGCTGACCGCTTTTAAAACGTCTTTTTGTATTTGTTTGGATACATTCTTAATCAATGTATCGGTGGTAATTTGTGTGCCATGTTTAGCCGCCTTTTTCGCTGCTTTTTGCGCTGCTTTTTCTACTGATTTAGTAACCATTTCTTCAATGGCCTTTTGTGAGAAAGCATCTACCATCTTGTTAAACATACTTTTACTGACGCTTTCCGCAGCTTGCTGACCTAGTTTATTAATAACTTTATTACCAACTTGGGTACTGACTTCTTGGCCAATTGATTTTGAAAGGCTTTTGATGGCGGTTTGGCTACCTTCTTTTATTGCGGCATTTAACGCTTCACCTGCCCCTTCTTGTAAAACTTTAGTGGCAACTTTGGGGACAATCTTTGTTGCAAGCGCATTACGGACAGCGCTGGTAATATCAATAGTGGCTCCTATAATTTCGAATGATAGCTGAGCTTTACCAAACTTATCTGCCATTGCATGGTATTTTTCTGCATTATTAGAGTCGATTAAAGCCATTGTATTAGCGACTGCTTTACCAATCCCTGCAAGCCCAGCCATAAAATCCATGGAACCACTTGCGGCCATTAATGCATTACCTGATAGCGTTCCCCCTACCACTTTTGCAACGCCAACAACCACTTCAACAGTGGCAATGACCCAGTCGAAAATCACGCCAATAATGCCCGCTTTTCTCGCTTTATCTTGTTGCTCTACAGCGTTATTCATCTGTTCTCGAATATTTTTAACCTCTTCCATTCGCAGCAAGTCTTGCTTCTTGGTGATAATTTCTAGCATTTCACCTTTTGTGGCTGCAATATCGCCTAATACCTGCCCGACGAGTAATAATGATGCTGCAAACATTGAATTCATTGGCAGCCCTTCTACTGTCGTCAAAGACATATTGATTATCGGATTGTTTACGCGACTGTTTTTATTCTCCACAGAAAGTTGGTTCAATGTTTGAAATAGATTATCAAGGTCGTCGGCAGCTTGAGCTTGTGTGACTTCCTCTGTATTTGCTTTTGGTGTCGCCAATTCCGTCAGTGGTCGACTATGCTTTGGGGAAAAATTATTTAATTCACAACGTTGAAATGAAATTGCTTGAGCAGTATTTTTAGTAATGTCTGTTGGTATTTCATTTATCCAATTTTCTGATGGTATATTTTTATTATAAAAAGAATGAGTAAGGGACATCGACATTATTGTGCCTCCAATATGGTTTTTAGCATTTCGCGTGCACTTTGTTTTATATCTTGATATTCAGAACGATCGCCGCACCAACCTATAGCCGCATTGAAGGCTTTAGCTGAATATGTGGTATTACCAAGCAAGTGATAGCTCAGACCTGCAAAAAATGAAGGGCGGGGATCATCAATTTTTATGATCCCTGCACGTGAAAAATGAGTTATGGCATCTTCATGGTTGCCTAAGCGTTGATGGCATAACCCTAAAGCAATTAGATATTCAGGTTCCCATTGATCAAAACAGCTTAATAAATGATAAATATTATGTGCAGCAGAGAAATTGTGAGTATCAAACAACTGATTAGCATATGCGTAAAGCCGTGCTAATTGCTGGCTATTTAAACCAGCAATTAATTTTAATGAGCCACCACGCGCTAAAAAATGTTGCAAATTATCATCGCTTTCAGATTGCGACGGAGTGCTAACGGTTTTTGGCATATAAATCTCATGATGATAGCAATAGAGGAATTTAAAAAATAAGAAATAAAAATTAAACAAAATTACGATATTGTTTTTTTGTTATATTTTTTTTCTTTTCTAATATTAAATTAGCGTTTTTCTCTTCAATATTATCAACCGAAAGTTGCGCAAACTGTTTTTTTAATTGATTAAAAACATGTTTCACTTCTTCTGATTGTTTAATGATTTTTTTAGTATCCTCAGAATTTATGACATTATTGAATTTAGTGAGTTTATGTAAAGCATCTGGATCTTGGTTAGCTTTATCATGCAGCTCTTTAATTTCATTTTGCAATAAATTAAATTCATCAATTTGTTTTTTGACATTCATTCTGCAACGTTGTAATTCATTAATCATATTTTTAAACTGAATTAATGTGTTCATCTTCAATCCTATAATAATAGTATCAACGATACTCTAATTATTAGCGAATAGATTGAGCGATGGATTTAGTGGATTCGGCATTCATGCTTTGAATACTATTTGCCATTGTCACTGCGGTATTGAAGTTCTGCATAAGCTGTTGAAGTTTAAGCTGATTTTGTTGTACGAAATCGGATGCACGACCAGAAGCTGACTCTAACGCGGCTTTAACGGCGGTTAAATCACCTTTATCTAATTTTCCATTTTTGCCTTTCATAAAGTCATCAATACTTTGGTTACCATCAATCATGATATTGTTAACTCGCATATAATGAATAACATCTGGAGGTAACTCACCCGTCGAATCAGGCTTATCTAAATCAGCAATAACGCGGTCAACTCGGTTAGCCATATCTTGAGCATCACGAGCTACTTCTGTCTTTTTAGACATGGCTTCAAATTTTGAATTCGCTAGCTCAGTAAATAACAACATAATGTTTTCCATGGTAACCATAGCTGTACCCATAAGGGAATGGTTTGTCATTGCACTTCGGTAAGCCGTATCACCATGACTTACATTATTATCATTGTTTATTAGACTACCGCCGGCATATGATGTCTCTGGAGTAGGGTAGAGGTTTGCACCATTTTGGTCAAAATCGTAATAAACCATAGTTTTTTCCTTTATAATTACATGTTGATAAACTTGCGAAGATAAATGCTTCGTGATTAGTAAGGTCAATGTTAATTGTTTAAAAATAGTTTTTTTTCGAATTTATATTGAAACTATCAGATTTTTTTTATTTAATTTTAATTATTATTATCTTATAGTTAATTAACTAGTTGATAACAAAATAATATCAGGTTAATACCTGATACTGCTATTCCTCTTGAAGTCAGAAAATAATCAAAACTAGATTTTAGGGGGGTATATGCCAGGGGTAAAGTTTATTATTAGTACAGAAGCAGGACAGCTATCTTTATATGGTAAACTATATACCATTCCGGCGAGTTGTTTAGTCGTTACAAATAGTGATGCGAGTATAGTGAAAAGAGGGTTTGGTTATGAACCGTTAGCTGTTAAGTTTAACGCCGTAAATTTGCAAAAAATTTATCCCGAACTGATTAGTTTATTACATCCACAGGTATCTAAGTTATATAATACTGAGCCACTTAAAGTTATTCGTGCAGAAAAAAAAGTATTGGATGTATTTACCTATTTGTTACAGCTTTCTGAGGATAATTTTTTACAATTTGCATATACCTATTGCCTAGGATTTGATAACGAATATTTTTCTGCTTTGCTGTATAAATATATTTCAGGTAATAAAGACTTTTGTTCTTTTATTGAGACCCATTTTATGCGTCAGTGGTCAGTTGTTCGATTAGCTCAAGAGTTTGATTTACCTGTACGTAAGTTTAATGAATTATTTTTATGTACTTATGGTCAAACTGCGAAACGTTGGTTACTGGAGCGAAGAATTAAGTATGCAAAGCAGTTACTAACGACAACATCGATGAGAGTCATTGATATTGCTATTGAATGTGGATTCTCTAGTCATGCCCATTTTACCGATAGATTTCGTCGTTATTTAAATTGTAGTCCAAAGCAATATCGTAATCGTTCACTTCAAATAAAACATCATGGCATCAAGAAATAATTATGGATATAGAAGCAATAACTAATCAATTATCACAGTTGGTTGATAAAGCAGGTAATGAAGTACAGTCAAAAGTCACTGCTGCGGATTTAAACGATCCTGCAAGAATGTTACAAGCTCAATTTGCTATTCAGCAATATTCTGTTTTCGTGAGCTACCAAAGTGCAATCATGCGAGCTGTAAAAGATATGTTATCTGGGATAATTCAGAAAATATGATTTCGTTAGATGACGGTGTTAGGAAATTGATAATTGAATGTGGCCTAGCTGCTGTTAATAATGGTCTTTATCTTGAAGCAGAAAGTATTCGCAATACTCTATCATGTTTAACTGAGAATGAACATGCTCGCAATATTATTGATATCACGATGTTAATTGGTATGAATAATCTATATTTAGCACAGGAGAAGCTGCAAGGAAATTTATCCCATGAAGCTGAGATATTAAGACAACTCATTCATCATATAAACCATCAGTAAAATGGTTATATATTAATATAAGACTAATTAAGAAAGGTACCATACTATGGATATAACACCCTTATCTTCAACTAATATAACATTACCGGCAGATAGTATTACTTCAGTTGAGCGTATTGAGGATGTAGAGTTATTTAACAACATGTTATTAGGGCAATACGAGGCTTATCCAGAAGAAGTGCTAATGACATCGTTACAAGAAAAATCGTTAGCCGTCTCAGATACTATTAGTCATGCCCGAGCGACAGAGGATGTTCTTAATAATCCGGCAACAATGTTAAGAGCGCAATCATTCCTTAAAAATGCAATGGTGGAAGTTGACTTTATTGCAAAAGTGACAGGACAGCTTTCTCAAGGAATTAATAAATTGGTAAGTATGCAGTAATGAAATTTTCCGTTAGGTTTAGCTTTATTGTATTAGTTCTATTTTGTTTGGTGGGGTGCAAAATAGAACTTTATAGTGATCTTACTGAAGAAGAAGCTAATCAGATGTTAGCATTATTAATGTTGCGAAATATTGATGCAGAAAAAAGTGTTATCAAAGGCAGCGGTATTACTATTAATGTAGAGAAAGGAGATTTTGCGAATGCTGTTGAAGTGTTACGACAACAAGGTTTACCTAATAAACGAACTGAGAGTATTGCTGACTTATTTCCGGCTGGGCAACTAGTAACATCCCCTGCGCAAGAACAGGCAAAAATTACTTATTTGAAAGAACAAAACATCGAGAAAATGTTATTGAGTATGGACGGTATTATTATTGCTCAGGTCGCTATATCGGAAAGTCCCAATACAAATCGTCGTGAGATACCCCCGCCAACGGCATCGATATTTCTTAAGTATGCACCACATATCAATATGCAAACTAAAGAACCGGAAATTCGTAGGCTAGTTCAGAAATCTATTTCAAATTTGAAAGTCGAAAATATCAGTGTTGTGATGCAAATGGCTGATTATCGTTTCCAGCAAGCTAAACCTAAAAGTAAAGCAACGGATAGGTTTGAATGGAAAAAATATGTTCCTTGGGGGGGCGCTATCATATTTATAGTAGGTATGACCATTTTATTAATGATATTCAAAAGCAAATCTCAAAATAAAGTATGAATACGATTATTGGGGCTGAGCAGCAACGATTACATGATTTATTCTGGCGACCTGGTCAATGGATGCATCCTTCATGGTGGGAACAATTAGAGTTGTCTCAGTGGCAATTGGTGTACCAACAATCAGCGGCTTGTCGCCCTTTGATTGATCAAATTATTATTCAGCGCAAAGGGCTTCCTATGTCTCCCATACCGAGAGACCTTGACGCATATCAGTGCCAGTTTCTTGCATTAGAGACACAACTGATGAAATTGTTTATTGCAATGGGACTTTTAGTATTAGCGAGCCCTGATTATTTATTATTTGGTCATTATCGCCGTCATTTGGTTGAAATATTTGGTGAGAGAGGTTGTGAGCAATTACTGGCGATTGGTGTATTTCAGAACTCATCGTCCCAATGCCTTTATTCAGAAGATGATTTTATTATGAAGGCGCAGGAGATAGGGTTAAGTTGGTGGTATTCAGAAAAAAACAATTGTATTGTTTATCAGGCGTTAGGAACATTGTTTCCAATACAGCCTGCTAAAGAGGTTCCTCACCTTGGTAGCATTATTCCTTGGCTGTTGCGGGTTGGGCGTTTTTTATGAATATCATTAAAACGCCGGTAATTTCATTACCGGATATGCCTATATTTGGCTCGATTATTTCCCCCGATGAACTTAGCGACTATTTTTCTGCAAATGACATTATAAAAATCGCAGAACAAAAAGCACAAGTTATCTACCAAGAGTCTTTAAGCCATAGAGAAAAAATAACACAAGAATGTGAGGACTTACGCCAAGCGGCTTATCAAGAGGGTATCCGTTTATTGGAGGAGGAAGCCCCTTATATTAGACAAAAGATAACAGCGGATACAATTGAATGGTTGGTGGCCGAGCATCAGCTAGAGCAAAATATTCTAATACGCTTGGAATCTTGCTTGCAAAATGTACTTGCTAATATAGTCAGCTCATTTTTTATTGAAAGTAGTAGCGCAGAGTTATTGGCTAAGCAGCTGAAAGATAAACTTGAGATGATGAATAATGAAAAAGTGGCAACGTTGTATATTCATTCTAGCCAACACAATGAATTTGTTGAATTATTTTCTGATTATCCATGGCTGAATATTATACCTGATGATACAAAAGGCAAAGATGAAGCATTACTTTCTTCCTCTTTATTTAATCTTCATATTAATCTGCAAGAACAATTTAAATCAATTTGTGAGCGCATTTTATTAACGAAATAAGAGATATACTATGTCTGGCAAAATTGAGCCCATTGATTCCCGAATATCTTTAGCTAAAAGTCAGCAATTGACTCAACAAAATGTAGAGCTTGCTCGTCAGGGTGAGAAAAGTAAATCGATAACGCAAGTCATTCCTGCGCAATCAGCCCTTGAGTTTACACAAAGCCAATTGGATATTGACATACCTAACTTTGATAGTGATTTCTTCGAGAATTATTCTTTACAAGAAGCTCAAGAAAATATCGGGCTAGCAATTGGTAATTTTGTACGTATGAGAGGGGGGTATAACCCTCGAGTTTCAGAACGTTCAACTCGAGGCATGTTACAGCGGCTTGCAAAGAATTTAGAGGATGCAGATCCTGATAGTATGAGTGAGTTACGCCATCGTATCGGCGGCGTATCGAAGGTTGAAGAAATTGATGATCTTCTTAATAGTTTTCAGCGGCATCGCTTTGATACAGGAGAAAGTATTTTACTCCTAGCTAATATGCTAAATGGCAAAGAGGGAACTTCTTTACAGCATAAAGAAATGCTCAAGCAAGCCTTAACGAAAATCATAGCCGATGATAAAGAGTGGGTTTTGAAATTATTTGCTCGTGTGGAATTTGGGGCGACTAATTTACAAGAGTTGGCTGGGTTACGTTTATTATATCAGCAAGCGGTTAGCTCCCAGCCTGAATTACTCTATTGGCTTAAACAATTTAGTCAATATAGCGGGGATCAACGACACCTCAGAACGCTGATCCGTACACTCGCTTTTGAGCTATCCGCAGGTTATAAAGCAACAGATATTCGCTTGGCTGCAGTCATTACGGACTTAAAATGGGTGTTACAATTTCTCACTATCAAATCACATAGCCACCGTTTGGCGAATTACCTTGATACCCCAAATCTTACTGGTGAGAAAATTACCCATTTATTACTCGAGATAGTGCAACAATCTTGGCTGTATATAGATTGGTTAGACAATGAAATTTCAGCTCAAGTATTAGAAAATAAGTATAGTTATGCGAAAGGACTGATGGAGTTGATCAAGTTATTACCTGATACTTGTTTTATGGACGATGAGCAACGCAACGTTATTATTGATACCTTCCTTGAATATTTACAGAAATTAGATGAATCAGAATAATGAAATATTACCTTTCAGGTAAAAACCTGATTTTATGAATCGTAAGATTATTAGATGATATTATCGATACTAAAATAGTATTCTATTTTAAGAAAACGGATGGAATTACAAACTGAGCGTTGGTTAGAAAGTTTTTTATTACTGGTCGGCTTACCAGATAATAGCATATCGGAAAAAATGGAATTTTCACATCCACATTATAATTTTTATATTGAATATATAAATGACAATATTGTTTTTACTATAGGAAAAATAATAGAGCCTGCGTATAGAGAAAAAATATTATTGAAAATATTATCAAAGTGTTTTCCAGCTAGGACTAAAGGGACATTATTACGTCCTTGGATAGCTGGAGATTATCTAATGCTGAGCTGTACAGTGAATACAACTAGCTCAATTCATCATTGGGTTTATTGTTTTAAAACTATGCAAAAATTACTGGATGAAGTTGTTGGTATTAAATAATGGAATTGATTAAGCAGTTTTTAATAATAGCCTCACGTAGACAAGATATTTTTCTCGTTATCCTGCTGTTAGTGGCTATTTTTATGATGATCATTCCACTACCAACAGGGTTAGTCGATTTTATGATTGCGCTTAATCTGATGCTGTCTATCCTTTTAATGATGATGGCTATCTATATTAAAAGCCCATTAGAATTCTCTACCTTTCCTGCCGTATTATTAATTACAACACTGTATCGTCTATCACTAACAATTAGTACAACACGCTTGATCCTATTGCAGGCTGATGCCGGAGATATTATTGAGACTTTTGGAAAATTTGCGGTTGGGGGGAGCTTAGGTGTTGGGCTAACTGTTTTCCTGATTATTACGATTGTGCAGTTTATTGTAATCACAAAAGGCTCGGAACGTGTTGCTGAAGTGAGTGCACGCTTCTCGTTGGATGCTATGCCGGGTAAGCAAATGAGTATTGATGGTGATCTGCGAGCGGGAACAATTGATGCAGATGAAGCGCGAAGATTACGAGGCTTAGTACAAAAGGAAAGCCAGCTTTTTGGTGCGATGGACGGTGCCATGAAGTTTGTTAAAGGCGATGCGATTGCGGGCATCATCATTATATTTGTTAACATACTAGGCGGAACCGCCGTTGGTATGATGATACATGATATGAATGCGGGTACTGCTTTTTCGACCTATGCAATTCTATCCATTGGAGATGGGCTCATTAGCCAAATTCCTGCTTTATTAATATCAATCACTGCTGGAATTATCGTTACGCGAATATCGGGTGAGGAAAATAATAACCTAGCTGGTGACTTAGTGATGCAGATTGGCAAGCAATCCCAAGCAGTTGCATTAACATGTGTTATTTTACTTATATTTGGCTTATTACCCGGATTTCCAACCATTTATTTTTTCTTGCTTTCAGCCATAATATTTTCCATTTCATTTTTTTCTAGAAAGCGAAATAGTTCTGAACAATCAACAGCAGCATCAGGTATGCAGGGAGATACAACTAACCACGTTATTAGTCCAGGTTCAACTCCATTAATTGTGAGGATGGCAAAAGATTGTTGTAATAAAAATACATTGGCTGCACAGATCGATACTTTCCGTTTCCAAAAGTTTGAGGAGATCGGGATACCATTACCGGATATTAATATACAGATAGATAGCGCCTTACCTTCGGGCTCATTGCAAATACTGCTTTACCAAGAGGTTATTTTAAATATTACGCTACCGAAAGGTCTTATGTTAGCAGATATTAGCTCACCGGATATTATGCAAGCAGAACATACGGATAAGCTTTCGCTAAGTGGTAATCAATTATTACAGTGGGTTTCTCCTAACTATAAAGAAACGTTATTAGCAATGGGAATTGTGCTGTATCAAGACGAAGAGATTATCACTCACTGTTTGTCTATTGTTGTCGAGCGTAATGCAAAAGAATTTATTGGTGTCCAAGAAACACGTTTCTTAATGGATGCGATGGAAGGTAAGTATGCAGATCTAGTTAAAGAAGTTCAAAGACAACTTCCTATTGGTCGTATTGCCGACATACTTCAACGTTTAGTTTTAGAAAAAATATCTATTCGTGACCTGAGAACTATTTTTGAATCATTAATTGAGTGGAGTCCTCGAGAAAAAGACCCAGTGATGCTCACAGAGTATGTAAGAATGGGATTACGCAGGCATATTATTGCTAAGCATAGTTTTGGGCAGCCTTGGATTAGCGGCTGGATTATTGGTAACAATATTGAAAATCATATTCGTGAAGCAATTCGCCAAACATCGTCAGGATCTTATTCTTCATTAGAACCTTCTTTTAGCCAAAAACTGATAGAAGAAATAAATGAGGTTATTAAAGATAATCAGCAAAATAAATATGTATTAATCACAACAATTGATGTGAGGCGCTTTTTACGTAAAGTCATCGAACGTGAATTTTATGGGTTAAATGTACTTTCATTTCAAGAAATAGGTGAAGACGTTGAACTGCGTATTTTAGGTAATATTGATCTTATTGAGGAGTATGAGTAATGCGCCAACCCGATGAGGACTTTATTTACCAAAGATTATCTGAACGCTTAAATATTACCTTAAAAATGGAACAGTTAGAGGTGAGGCTAACGGGCAAAATAATTGAAATTGGACCAACGCTCTTACGTGCATCATTACCAAATGTTAGCCTCTATGAGTTTTGTTATTTAGAGCCTAGTGGTATAGAAGCTGAAGTGGTTGCTATTGATGGCAACTATGCGATGTTGTCGCCATTTTCAGAGCCACTAGGTGTGACAGTAGGTTCTCATGTTATTCCAACAGGGAATACCCATCAAATTCACGTTGGTGATTTTCTTCTGGGGCATGTTCTTGATGGTTTAGGGCGCCCATTAGAAGGTGCTGATTTCTTATCAGAGTGTGGTGAATTTCGCAGCTTGAAAGCCGATGTACCGAATCCTCTCCTTCGGCAGATTATAGATACGCCATTGCCGCTTGGCATTCGCGCAATTGATGGTCTGTTGACTTGTGGGATAGGGCAGCGAATTGGTATTTTTGCGGCAGCAGGTTGTGGGAAAAGTACGCTGTTAGGCATGATCACTGAGGGTTGTGAGTCTGACATTATTGTACTGGCACTGATTGGAGAAAGAGGTAGGGAAGTCCGCGAGTTTATTGAACTTACCTTAACACCTCAGGCACTTAAGCGTTGTGTCATTATCATTGCGACCTCCGATAAGTCTGCATTAGAGCGCTTGAAAGCGGCATATACTGCGACAACAATAGCTGAGTACTTTCGAGACCAAGGGAAAAATGTGCTATTGATGATGGATTCATTAACACGTTTTGCTCGTGCTTCAAGAGAAATAGGGCTGGCAGCAGGAGAGCCTGCGGCATCAGGGGGATACCCCCCTAGTTTTTATGCTCAGTTACCTCGTCTTCTAGAAAGAGCCGGTCAAGCGGAGTCAGGAAGTATTACCGCAATTTATACTGTTTTGGTGGAAGGCGATAATATAAATGAACCTGTTTCAGATGAAGTGCGTTCTATTTTAGATGGACACATTGTTCTTTCGCGAAAATTAGCACAGGAAAATCATTACCCAGCAATTGACATTAGCAGTAGCATTAGCCGGATCATGGGACAAATTACCACGGAACAGCACCGCATTAATGCCGGGAAATTACGTAGACTACAAGCGGCATGGAAAGAGATTGAGCTCTTGGTTCGAGTGGGGGAATATCAAGTCGGGCAAGATCCTGAATCAGATGAAGCATTAGCCAAAAGACCACTAATCCGAGAGTTTCTTTGTCAGCCAACCGATGAATTAAGCAATTTTCAAGAAACATTGGACGCATTATGCAAAATCATGAAGTAACAATAATGGCATTACTTTCCTTAAAAAAGCGTCGTGAAAGTGGTATTCGAGCGCAATTAGTGCAATTAGAAAAACAACAAAGTGAGCAATTGCAAGCTCGTGAAAGACTCATGCTTCAAAGAAAAACACTGTGTGAGCAATGGAAAGATTACAGCTCACATGAACGGTTATTAGCCGCTAATAAAGTGAGTGCATATCGCAATGAATTGGCAAGTTACTATCAACAAGATCAGTCTATCATTGAAAAAATTAATATAACAAAGAACAAACACACTGAGTTAAAAATAAAAAAAGAAAATCAATTAGGTTTATTACAAAGAATTATTCTTGAGCAAGAAAAGTTAAAACTTCTATTGGAATAACGTATGTACAGTAAAACTATTTCACCGCGGCGTGGTATTACATTTCTAAATAGTGATATGGAAGAATCAGCATCTAATCAAGATGCAAAGCGTCAATTTGAAGATTTATTAATTACTCCTGTTGAAAGGATAACGACAAATAATGATATACGGAATAAATGCAATTTTTTAAATGAGGTAGAGCCAATAAATAGTGCTTATTTGTATAACCAAATACGAGAAAAAATATCGTTCAATAGCTTACACAATCAAGCCTATAGATTAAAGTGGCAATTAACGAATGGTCCACTGAAGGGGTTGATTATTGAAGCTGACTATACAGGGATAGCAGTAATGATCATTTTTACTGTAAATATATTCTCTCATTATGAAAAAATTAATGGCGTTATTACTGAGTTGGAAAATTTATTTTCTCAAGAGTTTAATTACCCTATAACTTTAAAGGTAAATGATGCCAATACCTCAACTCGATAGTGTAACGGCTAGGCTTGTTAGCATTGTAGGAGCGGGCTGCCAATTAATGGGGGATCAAGGGGAGGTATCTATCACATTTGAGCATCGCCATGAGACAACAGGATTATTGCTCAACACGTCTATGCATAATGGTGACGAAATCAGTTTTTGGTTAGATGAAAAAGAATGGTGTGAGTGGGTAAGCTCTGTTTTAGTTATCCCTTCTTTTTCAATGATCCCTGAAGAATTTAAAGCGGTACTTGCTAAATGGACATTGGATACCCTCAAAGTATGTGTGGATATTGAGGGTTTTGAATGGCCAACGGTTAAACAAATGAGACCTCATATTCTAACGCAGGGGATGGGCTGGCGGTTGTGCGCTAGATGCCATGATAGAGTGCTTAATTTACAGGTTACTCAAGCCCCAGGGTCTTGGCTAGAAATGCTGGTAAGCCATGCATCACCCAATAGCGAGGAAAAAAAAGATCCACCAATTATTATTGGCGCTAAGTTAGTGGCTGGCTGGACTTTGTTGGCTAGAGATCAAATAAGTGCAATACGAGCTGGTAGTGCTCTGGTATTACAGCAACAAACTGACATCTCGAATGGAAACTTTTTTTTATTTACCCACCGCCCCCTTGCCATTGTTCATCAAAATAGAGGGACTGGTGTATTTACTGTGGAGACGTTAATGGAGACTTTTGATGATTGGATTGATATTGGTTTACCTACTGGCGATTTAATGGGTGAGGAAAATCAGGTTATAGATGCACCAATTCCTGTCGTTGTAGAGGTTGCTAATTTCAATGTGTCAGTTAACGAACTAAGTCAGATAAAACCAGGCTATTTATTACCAAGTGAGTCACATCATAGCACGTCTGTTTCATTAAGGATTGGTCATCATATTTTTGCTTTTGGTACGCTACTACGCATAGGTGAACGATTAGCGGTTAGGATTGATAGGGTATGTTGATTATTTAAAGTTAAAATAATCAACATTCTTAATATTTAATATATATGAATTATCGATTGAATAAGAAGTGTGTGAATAATTTTCTATTCTTGGTTAATAAATTCATTTTCATTTGATGGGGTGGATGAAAATAGTAACGAAATAAGCTTATTGGCAATGTTTTCATTGTGTTCTTCGGTGATTTCGTTATCGAGTAATTCATTTAGTTTACTTGGCTCGTCTTCAATGTTTTCATCCACATCAAAATTATTGTTTCTCTCTGATTCCATAACTGAAATATTTTGTGGGTTAAGGCTGTCAATATGCTTTTCTTGGTTGGAAAACTCAACTTTAAATTTGTTGTTTAACTGATTTTCGTATATATCTAAATTCTCCATATTATCAATTTCTGATATTTTATCAAAAAAGTCAGACCAAGCTAAATTATCATTAATATTTTTTTCAGTCAGATTTAATTCGTTGTTATTCGGGGTGTTTAAATCGTTAGGAATATCATTTTTAATCGCTGAGCAAGCAGATATTATTAGGCATGGAACTAATAAAAAAATAACTTTAGTTTTCATCTCTGATACTCTCTTTTTCATAATTTAAATTCATAACTGTCCGTAAAATGTTTGCAACTGGTTCAAATAGAGTTGGGGGAATATAACTTCCTACCGCTGTTTTCTTAGCGAGTGAACGCGCAACATCAATGTTTTCGACAATGGGGATGCCTGATTTCTCCGCTAACTGGATGATATGCAACGCACGTTTGTTGAAGCCAACCTCAATAACTTTAGGTAGCGGGGTCTCATTACTTTTGTAATATAAACAAACAGCAACGTGAGTTGGATTCTTAACGACGACAGTAGATTTAGCGACATTCTTTGATAAACTGCCACTTTGTATCTCTCTATGAATGGCTTTGCGTTTACTTTTTAATTGAGGATTACCTTCGCTATTTTTATACTCTTTCTTTATTTCATCGAGTGACATCATTAATTTTTTGGTATTATTATACCGCTGGAATGCGAAATCAGCTATTCCAAAAACAACATAAAACCCAATTAATGATAAAATCATAATATAAAGCAAGTGGATACAAATAAGAACTCCATTACCGATAGGATTTAAAGGTAAAAACTGAATGGAATATGAGTTATTTTTTATTAACAAATAAAAAATAACGGATAGAGAGACCGTTTTAAATATAGATTTCACAAATTCAAATAGATTCTGCATTGAAAAAATATGCTTAAAATTAGATATCACATTCAGTTTTTTAAATGATGGTGTGAGAGCTTCTGTTGCAAGTAATGGCCCAATCTGGCTCATGATACTAAAAATAGAAGTAAATATGACTACGAGTGCTAACCCTCCCATAAAACGTAGAAGGATAGAAGAAAATGCATTGAGCCATTGCCCTATAGCAAAATGTTCATTATAGTTAATAAAACTAATATTAGTATCAATCATTAACTTGAATGCATTCCAAAGTTCTGGGCCTTCAAAACTAAAATAAGAAAGTAGTACAACAAGCTGCATTCCGCTTGTTATTTCATTACTTTTCGCAACTTGTCCTTTTTTCCGTGAATCTCTGATTTTTTTTGATGTGGGTTTTTCTGTTTTCTCACTCATTGAAAAATTCCATTAGCTTTTGACTAAGGCTCAAATATTGCAAGCTATAATCTAATAAGTGGTTAAAAGCAAAGCTAAAACAGATCACTAACATTAATAGTGAAAATGCACTTTTAATTGGCATCGCAAGGAAGAAAACATTAAGTTGCTGTGCTGAGCGGTTGATTAACCCTAAAGCCATATCGACTAGTATGATGATAACGATAGCAGGCATAGCAAAACGAATACCTAACTCATACATTAGCTGCCATAGGCTGGCAATAAAAGAAAAAGCATCGATGTCATAATGTAAGATACTTGCTGGTGGAAAAGTAATATAAGAGTGATAAAGGGTTTCTATCAACTTATTAAAGCAGCCAGTAATAAGAAAAATGACATTGAATACTTGGCTAAATAAAACCCCAAATAATGATGATTGCTGGCCTAATAATGGATTAATGATACTCGCCATAGAAGAACCGCGCATAGTATCTATTATTGTTCCCGCTGCATCCATTGCCCAGAACGGAATTGCTGCACAAAATCCTAAAGTTAATCCTATACAGATTTCACTAATGATTAACCCGATATAACCACTGATGCTTAAATTAGACTGACCCCAGTCTGGATACACATAAGCAATAGGCAAGACAAGGATTAGTATCAGAGAGTTCCTGACTAATGTGCCACCCAAATTAGAGCTATTAAGTAAAGGAACAAGGAGAAAAATACCTAAGCAGCGTAACATGCAAAGCCCTAATATGGGTAACCATTCAAACCAAATAATCACTGGCTATTCTCTCATGCGGAGTATCATATCAAAAGTTTGTTCAGCATAGTTAAGGAGAACATCTCCCATCCAGCGGTAGCTAATTGCAAGCGTGATAGATACCGCGATTAACTTAACAAGAAATTGAATTGTTTGCTCTTGTATCTGTGTCAATGCTTGTAACAAGCTAATTAAAATTCCGACACAGGATGCAACGATTACAACTGGTAAAGATAGCAGTAAAACTAGCCACATCATTTGTTTTGCTAATTGAATTACCAGTGTTTCACTCATTTATTATATAGTCCATCATATTATGAAAAAGAGAGTATGAGTTGTTTCAGTAGTTTCTCCCACCCACCCATTAGCACAAAAATTAATAATTTAAGAGGCATAGATATTGTCATAGGAGATACCATCATCATTCCCATTGCTAATAATACATTGGAAACAATAAGGTCGATTGCAATAAAAGGTAAGAATAACAATAAACCTATTTTAAATGCTTCAACGAGTTGGCTAACGGTAAATGCAGGAATTAAAATAAGCAATGATTCATCAGGGATCTTTTCGTGATATTTCTCTGGCCAAACTTGATGGCCGATGTTGATAAAAAAGAACTGCTGTTCAGGGTCAGTATTTTTATTCAGAAATTCGCGATATGGATGCAATATATTTTTTTCGACTTTATAGACAAACTCGGGGGATTCTATTTCTATCGGTTCATTAATCAAATTATCCTGAATAGCTAAGACAATCGGCGCCATTGTAAATAATGTTAATATTAATGCTAACCCATAAATCGCAATATTGGGCGGAGTTTGTTGAATGCCTAAGGCATTACGTAGTAATGAGAATACGATGGCTATTTTTAGAAATGAGGAACCTAGTACTAAGACCAATGGCAAAATAGATAGTATAAATAAAGTTAATATTAATTGCAGTGGTTGGTCTAATAATGGCATTGATGTTTTCCAAGTATTTCGCTTAGGAAGATTATGAATTGAAAAAAGACTTATAAATATAAGGTAAATACCTGAGTTATGGTGATTACTGAGTTGTCTTTAAATTTGTTAGCGTAATGGTTTGATTTTGTTAATTAAAATGATTGTTTATTTTGATTTTTTATTAAATTATTTAATCTATGTTGATATTTTAAATATGAGCTTATTTTGATTTTATCATTATTATTAAGTAAGATATTCTAAATATTAATGTTGTGGAATATCATTATAGTTAAAAGTTAGAAATAATAATATTTTAATTTTTGGTAATAAATGAAAAAAGAAAAGGTTATTCTGTTTTAATATATTTTTTATATTTTCACTGTACCAATAGTATATTTAAAATTAAATATGTTAATTTTATGATGATAAGTATATATAATTAAAAATCATGTTATATGTATATTGACAATTAGATGATGTACTAACTAGAATATATTAAAAATAAATTTATAAACTGAAGGCACTGTACATACTTTTTAAATTTTTTATTTGATTATTTTTAAAGGATCTTAGTTTATTTTTTTAATAAATAATTGAAATTTTATAAACTATTATCCAATGGTTTGATTATTTCAAACTGTAAATATATAGGTAAAACCAATGAACAAAGGTAACGCAGCTGAAATAAGTAAAAGCATTACTCATGAGATCAGAACGCCAATGAATGGGATTGTTGGAGCAATCGAATTATTACAACAAACACCATTAACTACTCAGCAAAAAAATATAATGGAGATCATGCGTACATCTAGTGATTATATGCTAGATTTAATAAGTAACTTATTTAATATCAATGTATTAAATGTTGGCAGTAATAGATTGCCAAAAGAAATGGTTAATTTATTAGATCTTATTGATAGAGTTATGTTAATTGTCAATCTTGATGCCAAAAAAAAAGGTTTAATGCTGTCAACCCTGATTTCTGCGGACATACCCAAAAAAGGATTAATCAATCAAGTAAGTTTGATGCAAATATTAATAAATTTAATAGGAAATGCAATTAAGTTTACTTCAGAAGGCTCTATTACCGTTAAAGTAGGTATAGAAAAAAAAGACTTAGTCTTTGATATCATTGATACCGGAATTGGTATTGATATTAGCAATCAAACTAAAATATTTGAGCCTTTTTTTAAAGTTAACTTGAATGAGAATGGTTGTGGATTAGGCTTGAGTATATCCTCCAAGCTTGTTAAGTTAATGAACGGAAAAATAAAAATTCAGAGTCAATTAGGCAAAGGTTCACATTTTAAATTATATTTCCCCATGGAGGTAAAAGAAAATATAATTGAGGATTTTTGCTCGTCTATCACAGCGCCTATAGAGCTTCATCAACAATTACGGCTATGGAAAATAACACCAAAACTAGGCGAAAATAAATTACTATCTTGTCCTGATTTAGTTTTTTTACCAGGGAGACTACATGAAAAACTTTTCAGGTTTACAAACAAATATAAAGAAAACATGCATAGATATCGTTATTCTAAGCCTTGTTTATGGTCACTGAAAATTTTAATTGTGGATGATGTCGCTATTAATCAAAATATCATGCAGTTGATACTGCAAAGTATGGGACATCAAGTTGATCTAGCGAGTTCAGGTTCAATGGCGATTGACTTGGGGAAAAAGAATATCTATGACATGGTATTAATGGATTTAAATATGCCAAGAAGAGATGGCTTTGAGACTCTTTTGCTTTGGAGAAAATTAGAAAATGAAATATTAGATAATGAGACACCAATTATTGCAACAACGGCGGATCCTAATGGAGCCGACTGTAGTAGCTTGAAATCCGTAAAGTTTAATGATTATTTGACTAAACCATTTAAGTTAGAAAATTTATCTGAAATTATTGATAAAGTTATTATAAGCCAGTTGGAAAGGGGAATTGAGCTTACGAAAAACGAAAATACAAGTCGTTCTATTATAAATATTAACGATTGTGAAGGGTTTAATATTAGGTTAAAAATCACATTTGAGAAATTTTATAATCAAGTGGAAAACATTTGGTATAAAAGGCAAAGAAATAGTTTTTTAGAAGTATTACATTCGATAAAAGGTTGTGCAGCACTCATTGGGATTGGTGATGTTTATGAGTTTTGTCAATATTTAGAAAATAAGGTGAAAGCTGGAATTTGGTCTGAAAGAGACAAGCAGTTACTACTAAAACAGATTTCTCAGTGCTATTGAATTTTAGTGTAAATAAGTATCATTGTTTATTAGACTATGACCAATCAAAATTGGCTGGCAAATGGATTGTTATTTTAGCATTTACCAGCCAGTTTTTACTTTATTCATTCCTAATAGAATGAGCTTTTTAAAATAATTATTTATATAGTTTTATAACGTCATTCATGAATGATACAAAGATGTTTATTGCAATAGACATAGATTCTCCATCTTGTAATGATAATGGTGTAAATGCCGCTCTTAATTCAATATTATCATTTATCTTTAATAAGGCAGGTTGTCCGAAATGAAAATATGGTGTACTACTATCCATAATATAAGATAATAATGCGTCACTATTTAATTTAAAATTGACATCATCAGCTTTTTCAATGATAGCCCATATCATTGGCATTTCATCAACTACAAATATATTAACATCAGGTAATTCATGAAAACTAATCGTGATTGCCGAGTGGTTATCAATCTTACTGTTGTTAAAGACATCTTCACGGCCGATATGATTAATTGCACTTGTGACTAACTCTGCTAAATCAGTATACATCTATAGTCTCCGAATGATAGCGTTTCCATATGATTTTAATGATTTTTTCTGCTTGTTGGTGAGCATCCAAAATATGATAGATTCGTTCTCTTAATACCGAATTTTTAACTAAGTAGAGGTCTTTTAGGATTTTTTCTTGAGATAGGTTTATCTTTAAAAGTAAACTATCACGGTAATCCCCTGACTTGTCTTCTCTTAGCTCTATTTCTAGGTCTGTTAGCTGTGACATGAATATTTAAAGATTAATAGCAATTGAAATAAATCTCTGTTTTTTGATGAGCATTAATGTATTGTCGGTTATTGCATATACTCTGTATCCACTTGGTAAAATACTACCTTGATATAGCCTGAGATTATTCGATAATTGAAGATAAATATAATCATCATTTCCCCCAATACTGATAATTTCTGCAGGTAAAACCTCTGCTAGATAATTTTTATTAGGTATGTCTTGGTAGCTAACTCTCATTCTTGTATATTTTTCTTCGTTAAACGTAGCTACAATATGATTAAGTTTGCTCTCGTTATTATTTGAAGGCTGACCACTAATCAGTAATTCATTACCAACAATTAATATATTGATTCCTTCTAAAAGTGATTCAGTCTCAAGTGCTTGGAATAATTTTTTAAACTCCTCATCTCTATCATTAATGACAACCCAACTTTTTAGCTGACTAATTTGTTTTAATTGTAATTGTGTCTGGTGCCACTGGTTATCCAACTGAATATCACCATATATCTTCACGGTGCCTAATTTCTCACCACGCACGACTTCAACATCATGGTAGCCATTCATTTCTAGAATTTGACTGACCAGATTATGAAGAGTGTTAATATCGATACTTCGATTATAAAAAGAATAGCCAAAGTAGGAAAACTGCTCTTTCAATTGGTGAATGACATCTGATGATGATGATATACCACTGAGATGTATAATATGATGATCATCAAAGCTTGCTTGTAAACCAACATACTCTGGTTTTTTCATTTGCTCTACTAACCAAGCGTTTTCATCGAAAAAAGCGTTATCTTCTGAAAATATGCTTAGCGTTGTTATATATATTAAAATAAGCGATAAAGGTAAGATAATTATTAACAAAAATACGCCATAAAAATTTTTATTCTTTTTATTTTTGTCTTTTCTATGGGGGATGGGGAGTGTGGGTAATACTTGGTCTACAGTCCCAAATATAAATACAAGCCCAGCCAAGTCGATAATATGCCCTGCCGGTAGGGGAGTCTCTATTTCCCATGGAATACCATCGACCCAAAGAGGAACAGGCTGAGATACAATGATCCCATGTTCATTAATGATGAGCTGAGTTTCAGCATCTAGTTCGAGAGGTAAGGCGATATCAGGGGTATTTCCCCCTAAACGAATTTCTCCAAATGGTAGCTCAAGTTCTCTACCAATTAATATGCCATTTAGCCATTTTAATTTGTAAATTGGGTTCATCATTAGTGCAGGTTAGCTGGCTGTGCTTTAATTAAAAAAAGGCGAATTGTGCTGCGATTATTCTTTTGAGACGAATTAAATAAACCACCGACAAAAGGTATATCACTGAGTAGGGGAATTTTACGTTCTCCTTCACTATGCTCATCTTGTACAAAACCACCTAGTAGTAGGCTTTGACCAGCTTGCAATAGTGTTTGAGTCGAGACTTCAGAGCTTAATGTCTGTGGTAGTGGTTCTAGTTCACTCGTAGAGTGAATTTGTCGACCATCTTTAATGGATAGGGTTAGCATAATTTCTTTTCTCCCTGATCCTTCAATTAAGCGCGGTGTGACTCGTAATAATGAACCTGTTGATATCGATTCTAGCTTAGCTGTATTTTCGGCAATTAATTTTGTATGAAAAGTGATGCTTCTATCGAGGACAGCCTGGTTATTATCTAGTGTAACAATAGAGGGGCGAGATAATATTTGTGCTTTAGCGTTTTGTTGCAATGCATTTAGCTTAATCATGAAATTATTTGTGTTAGATACGATTGAAGAGAAGTTGCTGGTATCAGGTATACCGCTGCTGTTTAAGCTTATATTTCCCCCTCCAATTTGAGTTGAGACAGACCAATCAATTCCAAGTGTACTTAAGTCTTCAGCATTAACATCGACAATCAGTACAGAGATTTCAATAATTACGGGTTTCTTATCTAATTGATTAATGAGTGAAGCATAACGAGGCATGGTGAGTTTTCTGTCTCGTATTATGATTGCATTTTGTCTAGGGTCGACAGAAAACATCGGTAGGTTACTATCCGCAGGAGAGGGTTGTCCTTGGCTTTGCTGTAAGGGTAAGGTACGCCCTTGTGCCATGTCTTTTAGTACACTGATGATACCGGGTATCACTATTTTTTGGCCTCGATATTCATAATCACTGTCAGCAGCATGAGTATATTTTAAAGGAAATACCCGGATTTCTTCTTGGTTTTGGTCTTGGTTTAATTTTTGTTCATCAATACGTTTTGTCATGGATTCAACGCGTTGAATACATACTGGTACGCCTTGAACTTGTAAAGTATTAGAGGACGAAATAATATTTGCTTGGCAGTACCGTCCATCTAAAATATCACTGTTATTTAATTGCTGAATAAGGGTATTTACATTTAAATATGTTGGGGAAATTAACTGAGAGTTAACTTCTTGAGCCTTATAAAAATAGAGTGCTTGCCCATCATAGTACCAAGCAAGCTTGTGCATTTGTGAAAGTTTATTTAGCGCAAGTTCCGGTGGGATCTTAGGAATAGTACCACTAAATATTTCATCTATTTGGTTACTGACAATAACGGGAATATTATAATTAGCACCAAAATCACGTAAAACATCAGAAAGCTTATGGCCTTTACTTGAAATAAAGAAAAGTGAATCATTTTTCCAAGGTATAGTGGATGCCAAGGTTTCAGTACCCAGTAAAGCATTTGTTATTATGATGAATAACAATATTTTTCTCATTATGATTGCTCTAATGACTAGTTTGCATGGAATGTTTATAGTGTCTAACGAGGTTTTGGACTAATCCAATTTGCTGTTCAACAATCAGGTTATATTGTTCACAATTAAGCTCTTTATGGTAATGACGTAATAAATACAAACGGTCGGACTCTATAAAAAGAGCGTCATTGTAAGAACTCCGCATGGATGCCATCCACAAGCAAAGATGTTTTAGCCAATCAGTGTTCACATTTTGCAACTCTGTATCTATTGCTATGCACATTCCATAGCTGTAGTTGCCACCCCATCCACTGTGACCATTAATATCGAGTAATACTCTATCTGTGAGTGAGGCTATTTGTATTATATTTTTTTGTTCAATAAATTGAATAGGGAGTTTCATAGAGATTACCAATCGATATTAAAAGAAAGATATTTTATATTTTTGCATTATTTAGTATATAAGGTATTACCCTGAACTATGATGTAATTAATAAACGTTAAGTTTAGTCCATTCATGGTGTTCTTTTAATTTAATAACCAAATCTATAATTTTCTGTAAAAAAATGGAAGGACATGGCGGCTTTTCATATGAAAATATTAATGAAAAACATAACTAAAGATAAATTTATGTGCGTTAGTTTTTTGATGGGTAATTATTTCTTTTCTTACTTTTTGCTGTGTATCTTATTGATTGGAAAGGATTTAAATGCAATGCCATATCAAGTTCTTTGTTTATAAGCTTATGAATAATATTGATATTTAAATTTTGTTACTTTTTATTTTTGTTTAGATTCTCTAATTGTTTTATATTAGGCAACCTCAAATTCTTGCTGAATTTTTTTACTCAAAATTAGAGTAATTCTACTCGAATCCTTATTTGGATGTGCGGTCTTACTAATAAACACAATGGTGACTACATGGTTAAAAAACCAAAGCTAATCAATATACCAATTGAATACATAGAGAAGTATCAACAATTTAAAACAAATGGCTACACCTCATTATCTCTTAGCTCATTTATTGTTGAAGCTACTCGAAAGGCTTTAGATGAACGTAAAATGGATGTTCAGAGTGATATTATAAAATCACGAACTTAATATTTATAACTAGATAAACTTTCAATTAATTATCTTGTAGTAATTGCCCCGCAAGGGGCTATTTAAATTATTTTTAATTAAAAATAACATTGAATCTTTTTAATAATACATTTGAAATGTTTTTTATCATGACCATTGAACCATTAATTGGTTTAATATTTTTAATTTTTACACACTAAGGTTTTTATGAGTAATATATCTTTATATTTTAAATCTCACATTATGCATAGTTCATCAGCTGCGATAGAATTAGCAGAAATTAATCCATCAGATAAAAACTTAAAATTTGCAGAAAAATTATTAGCTATAAAAATGGCAGATATTGATACTGATTTAAGAGAAGAGTATATTGGTTATAGAAAATTCATGGAAAAAACTAATAAATATACTGAGTTGCATGGCAAATTAAATAATATTATGAATGCCAAGGCACTACACACGCCATCAAACACGTCAAACAAGGCAAATAGTTTAGATGAAACTCAATTATCAAGTATAAATGAGCTTTCTAGCCCTTTACCGATGATGAGTAAAATTTACTCTAATTTCACAAATAGGAATCTAGGAAACTATGATAATAACTTTTTCAAAAATAAAAATTTAACAGGTTGTAAGTTTTCTGGAGGAATAGGAGCAGGTATAGATTTTTCTAATTCTAACTTAGAAAAAGTTGATTTAAGTTTGACTTATTTAAAATGTCCTAAATTTACTTCTAGTAATTTAACGTCAGCAAAACTATGTTTGAATTCAGCTGATTTTACTGAAGCAGTAATGAAAAATACTGAAATAAGTTTAAAACTACCTAGCCCTGATAGATTAACTATATCTGAAAGCTTAGATATAATAAACCGTTATTTTAATGACATTAATAATTCTGATACAATTTTCAGTATGATCAATACTATCAGTGATGACTATTCAAATTTAAAAACAAAATTAATGCGTGATTCACTCAATTTTATCAGTTCATTTCCCGATAAAATAACTATGCGCAGTAGTGTACCAATAGCCTCTATATTAAACAACATTACATCCAAAGAGTTTTATTTAAAAGATAAGCAAATTAGTGATCTAGTCCATCAGCTCATAGAGAGAGAATTCGCAAGGCCTGCAGCTAATAACAATACTCGGCCTAATAGAGAGAGAGATTTTGTTAATAGGACATTAATAGACTCTTTTTCTGATAATACGTTATTACTTTTTATGAATTACATTAATAAATTAGAGGTTAGCACCCGAGGATTACATCAGGATTTTGGAGGAAATATAAGAATGTTGTATTTTCCTCGTTGCAATATTGTATTTACAAAGTTAATGTTGCGTTCTCTCTACAGTGAAAATGAAAAACTTCATCATGAAGCAATTCAAGCATATAATAAATATTTAAATTTAGAGCGACTTGGTAATATTATTTTAAAACATGAATATGGTAATGGGGAAAATCAGCCAGATTGGACAGATAAAAGCAGCCTTAATTTTATTCTTTTATCTAAAAATAAAAAAATGCTTATTGATTATGATCATCTCACAACAATGTTATCTTTAAATAATGATTCAGATATGGAATGGGATCATTTTTACCTCTATGATGAAAATGATGATAATATACCAAGTGGTAATCTTAATAATTTGTTTATTAAAGATTTTAAAATTTTTAAGGATAGTTATCTCTTTGATTTAAATAAATCGATGATGCCAAGTTTAATAAAATCGCTGAATCTGTCATCTTATGAAAGCGAGTTTCAGAACGCATTGATGGGGACATCAACGCATAATTTGAAAAAACTAGTTGGAAACGAAGATCAAATAAAATTGAGCGAAATATTTGACAATGTCATTGAGAATCCGTTTGATAGGGTATATACACTAACATATGAACACTATGATGCATTATCTTATATTTATAATTTAGACTTCAAAAATGATAGGACTAAGGCTGAAACGTTATTCTGCCTTTCTGCTATGTTTTGTTATCTATCAAGTAGTAAAATGTTCGGCACTGAAGATGATTCACCAGTAGCTTTAAGAAATTATGTTTCAGCACTAATGAATACAGTACATGATTTAAGCCCTTCTGTGATGGGGTATCAATTTGATTCTTGGAATGATATATTGCTAGGATTGAATGATGAATTTACTTGTACTTCGGTGCTTGCTAGTGACATGATTTACCATGCTCGAACTCATTTTGGTTCAATTGCGCGTTCAATATTGCCTTCAATGTTTAGGTAGTGGCATTATTGCCAACAATGGTGAGCGTTTTCTTAGCCTAGAAGTAGGGGGATGATAGCTCACCAACTTGATCTAAAAGATCTCTTTATTGTGTAATTTCACTTCATTAAAATGCGTTTTTATCTATTTTGCATAAGAATAGTTTCAGGTAAATTTTCCGCACATGCAGCGGCAGAGCTCCACGCCCACTGGAAGTTATAACCGCCTAGCCAGCCTGTCACATCCACGACTTCACCGATAAAATATAACCCTTCTGTTTTCAGTGAGCCCATTGTTTTCGACGAAATTTCATGGGTATCAACGCCGCCTAAAGTCACCTCTGCGGTGCGGTAACCTTCTGTTCCGTTGGGTTGAACTTGCCAGTTATGCAGCGTGTTATGCAAGGATTCAACTTGTGGATGGTTTAATTGCTTTAAGGGGCACTCAGGAATTTGCCCTTGGGCTTGCAGAGTTTCGATTAGCCGCTTAGGCAATAATTTTGCGAGGGTAGTTTTTAAAGATTGATTTGGGTGCTCTTGTTTTTCTTTCATGACAAACTCACCCAGTGATAGGTTCGGAAGTAAGTTAATACTCACATACTCACCGGGATTCCAGTAGCTAGATATTTGCAAAATAGCAGGACCCGAGAGGCCTCGATGGGTAAATAAAATATTTTCTTTAAAGAGTGTCCCATCTGCGGCTGTCACGGTCGCTGCCACGGAGATCCCTGAAAGGACTTGCAGAGCCTCTAACTGTGGTTTATGCAGGGTAAATGGAACAAGACCCGCTCGGGTGGGAATGATGGAGTGGCCAAATTGCTCTGCTAAACGGTAGCCGAACGGCGTAGCGCCTAAGCCCGGCATGGATAGCCCACCTGTAGCGACAACAAGTGAGCGAGCACTTACTTGATTTCCATTCACAGTGACTAAAAAGCCCTCTGGTATTTTTTCAACATAGGTAACTTCACTGCGGAGTTTTATCGAAATATTCGGTAAATTACACTCATTTTGCAGCATATCAACGATATCTTGTGCACTATTATCACAAAAAAGCTGACCCAATGTTTTCTCGTGATAAGGAATATTATATTTAGTGACCAAGTCGATAAAATCCCACTGTGTATAGCGAGCAAGTGCTGACTTACAGAAGTGGGGATTTGTCGAAATATAATGACTGTGCTCTGCATACATGTTCGTGAAATTGCAGCGTCCGCCTCCGGACATCAATATTTTTCTGCCTAATTTTTTGCCGTTATCAAGGACGAGGATATTGAGTCCGCGTTTACCTGCGAGTGAGGCACAAAATAGGCCAGCGGCACCTGCACCTAAAATAATAACGTCGATATTTTTCACGATTAGTTTCTCTATAGCTATTTGATTTTCAGCATAATTATATTATGTAGTGTGGCTATTTTACGTCATCTTGAGATGGTTGTAATGTAAAGCTTGGAACGAGATCGGATGAAAAGTGCGTAAGACGTATTATAATTAGAAAAATTCGCTCAAAAAGAACAAATAACTTTTATTTTCGGGAAATATCGTTAAAAAAGTTTCAAAATTTCAGAATAAGTTCGTTTTGGGTAATGCATTGAAATATATGGAGTAATTGCTATGAGGTGCTTTTTTGATGAGTAGTTAAATCAAAAAAAGGTTAGATTTTGCTTCCACCGCCAGCGTTTGTCACTGATAATGCGCCGCGTTCATGTCCAACATATAATGGCTTAACGTCTATGCTACATCTTTTTACAGGTTTAGAATTTCATACAGGTCTATTATTAGTTCTAGCACTGTTGTTTGTGCTGTTCTATGAGGCTATAAATGGCTTCCATGACACCGCTAATGCGGTAGCTACGGTTATTTATACCAGAGCAATGCGGGCACAGTTCGCAGTTGTCATGGCAGGAGTTTTTAACTTTTTTGGTGTCTTGCTGGGAGGGTTGAGCGTTGCCTACGCGATTGTCCACCTCTTACCAACAGACCTCTTGCTTAATGTGAGCTCCGCTCACGGCCTTGCAATGGTCTTCTCATTGCTACTGGCTGCAATTATTTGGAACCTCGGAACGTGGTACTTAGGTATCCCCGCATCCAGTTCCCATACACTGATTGGCGCTATTATCGGGGTGGGTTTAACCAACGCGATAGTGACTGATTCATCAGTAGTTGACGCCTTGAATATACCGAAAATGATCAGTATTTTCATGTCATTAATTCTTTCTCCAGCGATCGGTTTTGTGATTGCCGGTTTGATGATTTTCTTTTTGCGCCGTTATTGGAGCGGAACAAAGAAACGTCGCCGTATTCACTTAACACCAGCAGAACGTGAGAAAAAAGATGGTAAGCGTAAGCCACCATTTTGGACCCGTACCGCATTGATTTTATCCGCGGTTGGCGTCAGTTTCTCTCATGGTGCAAACGATGGTCAGAAAGGTATTGGTCTTATCATGCTTGTGCTGATTGGTGTTGCGCCAGCAGGTTTCGTCATGAACATGAACTCGAACGGTTATGATATCGCGAGAACCCATGACGCAGTGGTTCACCTGCAACAATACTATGAAACACATAAGCCTGCGTTAAATCATGCAATTGAAAATACCCCGACGGTTGCTGAAACTAGCAATGAGCCAGGAGGGGAATTCCATTGTGATAGCTCACGTACAGGTGCAATTTTAAATCAGGCTCAAACGATGTTAAACGGCATCCAGAGCTATGAAGAGTTAACGCCTGACCAACGTAACCATGCACGCCGTTTATTGATGTGTATCTCTGATACAGCAAACGCAGTGGCAAAATTACCTGAAACCAGAGCAAAAGATGCAAGCTTACTGAAAAAGCTCAGTAATGATCTGTTGTATACCGTGGAATATGCACCACTGTGGATTATCATTGCGGTTGCTTTAGCCTTGTCTTTAGGCACCATGTTCGGTTGGCAGCGTGTTGCAGTCACTATCGGTGAGAAGATTGGTAAAAAAGGCATGACCTACGCACAAGGTGTGTCTGCACAGGTAACAGCAGCAGTATCGATTGGAGTGGCGAGTTATACTGGGATGCCTGTTTCAACAACCCAAGTTTTATCTTCAGCCGTTGCTGGAACCATGGTTGTTGATGGCGGTGGTGTACAAACTAAAACAATCAAAAGTATTGCATTAGCTTGGTTACTGACCTTACCAGTATCAATTGTACTGTCTGGTGGGTTGTACTGGCTATCTTTGCTGTTTATTTAACAGTATTTCACTTGGCTTCACTGTTGTGAAGCTGTCAAAAGTGACATGAACATAGTGATATTAAAATAACAAATAGTGATGACCGTAAGGGCATCACTATTTTTTTCTCATTTTTTTCGTTAAGAAAACCCGTTATCCTGCCATTAAAAGATAAGCTAAGCTTACGATAACAAGAATGCTGAGCCGGCTTATCGTCATAAACTGCTTGCGAATCCGCTCACAACGGGCGATGACTTCAGGATCATAATGCTCAAGATACTGTTTACTATTGATGTATCGGACAAGCCGAAGTTGCTTGTTCAGTTGACCATGTGTGGTGAAAAAACCATTGCCATCAACGGATTGGTAGAGTAGCGGATCAGAATCTCGCAAAATAGACAATAAAACGCGAATTGAAGAAAAATAACGCATCATATTCAAGATGCACAAAATGCAGAGCGCCCAAAATAAAGCAATCATACTGAACATAATCCCCTCCTTAGAAACCCAGCTCACAGCACCTGTCAAAAAGGAAATACAGCAAGATATTTTATTTATACTCAGTCATTTCATTGTAGGATAAATATTTGTTTAAAAAAAGTACATCCCCCTCAAAAATATGATTACTTTTTGTTTATATTCAAAAAATACTTTATGAGTGCTTATCATTGGACATCACACTTATGTATGAAATTGTGTTGTACTTTACCCAAAGATGTGTAGCCATAACTCGAATTGTTTAGGTGAATATATTAATATTGAATGAATGATGTTATTGTTTTATAAAATGTTATATGCGCTTATGATTTTGAGATTAATCTGCTTAGATGTGATCAAAGCAACACTTAATTATCACAATTAACAGGTATAGTATTATTAAGATGTGGTGAAGGTATAACCACTGGATTAATCAGCATTCGGAAGGAGTTTACTTATGGCTTACAAACATATTCTTGTTGCGGTAGATTTATCACCTGAAAGTAAAATATTACTGGATAAGGCTGTCTCTATGGCTAAACCTTACGGTGCCAAAGTCTCCATGATCCATGTTGATGTGAACTATTCAGACCTGTACACCGGTCTTATTGATGTCAATTTAGGCGATATGCAGCAACGCATTACTGACGAAACCCGTAATGCGCTGAAAGACTTATCTGCGGGTGCAGGTTATGAAATCCAAGAAACGCTAAGTGGTAGTGGCGATCTTGGTCAAGTACTGGTTGATGCGATTAAAAAATATGACATGGACTTAGTGGTCTGTGGTCACCACCAAGATTTCTGGAGCAAACTGATGTCGTCTGCTCGTCAGTTAATCAATACAGTTCATGTGGATATGTTGATTGTCCCGCTAAATGACGACGAAGAATAATCTATCTCCCAGAATTTGAAATATTATTCACTAAAAACGCTTGCTTATGCAGGCGTTTTTTTTTGTGACAAAATATGTCATTCAGGATAGATATTGGCAGGTCAAGCATTTTTTTTTGCAATATAGTGAAAAAAAACCTTGAATTTAGAATACAAACTAATGATATATTCAATAGGCAAAACACAAATCAACCTCACATTTCCTAAAAATAATGACAAGAAAGAGTGAGGCACATCACAACAACTACACGTTAAAAAGGAAGACATAGATGACACAATCACTATCTTCATTCTTGGAGTCTGTCCAAAAAAGAGACCCTTCACAACCTGAGTTTCTACAAGCGGTGCGTGAAGTATTCACTTCCCTTTGGCCATTTCTTGAGCAAAATACAAAGTACCGCGACCAAGCACTTCTTGAGCGCTTCGTCGAGCCGGAAAGAGTGATCCAATTCCGAGTGTGTTGGATGGACGACCAAGGCAAAGTCCAAGTCAACCGCGCATGGCGTGTGCAATTTAGCTCAGCCATCGGTCCATTTAAAGGCGGTATGCGTTTCCATCCATCTGTTAACTTATCCATTCTGAAATTCCTAGGCTTCGAACAAACACTGAAAAACGCATTGACTACCTTACCGATGGGGGGAGGAAAAGGCGGTTCAGATTTCGATCCTAAAGGGAAAAGCACAGGTGAAGTGATGCGTTTCTGCCAAGCATTGATGACAGAGCTGTATCGCCACATTGGTTCAAACACTGACGTACCTGCGGGTGATATTGGTGTTGGGGCGCGTGAAGTTGGCTTTATGACAGGTATGATGAAAAAGCTGTCTAATGACACTTCTTGCGTATTTACCGGGAAAGGCTTGTCTTTCGGCGGTAGCTTAATTCGCCCTGAGGCAACCGGTTACGGCTTAGTGTATTTCACTAATGCGATGTTGCAGCGCCATGGCTTAAGCTTTGATGGTATGCGTGTTGCTGTTTCAGGTTCGGGTAACGTGGCACAGTACACCATTGAAAAATGCATGGAACTGGGGGCGAAAGTCGTTACTGCATCTGATTCTAGCGGTACTGTGGTTGATGAAGCTGGCTTTACGGCGGAAAAATTAGCGCGCTTAGAAGAAATCAAAAACAACTATGGTCGTATTGAAGAATACGCGAAAGAGTTTGGGTTAACTTACTTAGCTGGTCAGCAACCTTGGAATGTTCCGGTTGATATCGCACTGCCATGTGCAACACAAAATGAGCTGGATATTGATGCAGCGAAAGTGTTAATTAAAAATGGCGTTAAAGCGGTCGCTGAGGGCGCAAACATGCCGACGACAATCCCTGCAACAGAACTGTTCCTTGAAGCTGGCGTGTTATTTGCTCCAGGTAAAGCTGCTAACGCAGGCGGTGTGGCGACATCAGGTCTGGAAATGGCGCAGAACGCAGCTCGTCTTAGCTGGAAAGCAGAAAAAGTTGATGCGCGCTTACACCACATCATGTTGGATATTCACCACCACTGTGTTGAGTTCGGCGGTGAAGGAAAACAAACCAACTATGTTCAAGGTGCAAACATCGCAGGCTTTGTAAAAGTCGCTGATGCAATGCTTGGGCAGGGTGTGTTGTAATTCTCTGACAAAAAAACGTACGCGAAAGGGCGGCTGTAACATACTGATAATTCACCTGTACATACGCCCTTCGCCGTTACGTTCCATCGTTGTTTTTAACACACGGGTAGATATCGAATCGATGGCTTTTTGTTGTTACCGCTGACGGCGCTTTTTGTCCCGCGAGGGGCTCTGCGTAGTCAGGGCGTTTTACCACGACACGGCGTTTGGCTAAGGCAATCGCGGGCGCTAATAACGCATCTGCATCATCATCCGCTCCCACCAATGACTGAAACACCCGCATCTCTTTCTTAACTAACGCACTTTTTTGCCGATGTGGGTACATCGGGTCAAGATAGATAACATCTGGCGCAGGGGTTATTTCACTCAATGCAGTAATACTCGATGCATGGATTAGGGACATGCGTTGTTGCAGCCATGAGCCGATTTCTGCATCTTGATAACCACGCTGTAGACCATCGTCAAGCAATGCAGCGACCACAGGGTGGCGTTCTAACATGCGAACACGGCAACCAAGAGCAGCAAGCACAAACGCATCGCGACCTAACCCTGCGGTGGCATCAATTACATCAGGTAAATACGCTTTTTTGATCCCAACAGCTTTGGCAACGGCTTCACCACGCCCACCACCAAATTTGCGGCGGTGTGCCATCGCCCCAGAAACAAAATCAACAAAAATACCGCCAAGCTTAGGCTCGTCAAGTTTACGTAATTGCAGATTTTCACGGGTAAGTACCAGCGCCATTGTGGCGTCTGGCGTATGAGAAAGTTGCCATTTTTCAGAAAGTTGGGAAAGGGTGCTTTGATCAGCACCCTCCTCACAGATCAACTGGATCTTAATGTGATTAGCCATGAATACCGTAGCTCTTCAACATCGCATCGAGTTCGGGTTTGCGACCACGGAAACGTTCAAACAACGCCATTGGCTCTTCAGAACCGCCACGGCTTAAAATATTGTCAAGGAACGATTGACCAGTTTGGCGGTTAAAAATGCCTTCTTCGCTAAAGCGTGAGTAGGCGTCTGCCGCCAAGACATCAGCCCATAGATAGCTGTAGTAACCCGCTGCGTAGCCGCCTGCAAAAATATGGCTAAAGGCATGTGGGAAGCGCGCCCATTTTGGCGATGGCACCACAGCGACTTTCTCTTTAATTGCATATAACGTTGGCATAACTTGCGCACCTTTTGCAGGGTCATACTCTGCGTGTAAGGTGAAATCAAACAGACCAAATTCCAATTGACGTAGAACAAACATCGCGGATTGGTAGTTTTTCGCGGCTAACATGCTTTGTAGCATTTCTGCTGGTAATGGTTCACCCGTTTCATAGTGACCAGAAATAAATTCTAGTGCTTCAGGTTCCCAACACCAATTTTCCATAAACTGACTGGGTAATTCCACTGCATCCCATGGCACACCATTGATGCCAGCGACATCCGCGACATCAATTTGCGTCAACATATGGTGTAAGCCGTGGCCAAACTCATGGAACAGGGTGATCACTTCGTCATGAGTAAAGAGTGCGGGTTTATCGCCTAATGGTTGATTAAAGTTACATGTCAGGTAAGCCACCGGATTTTGCAACGAACCATCTTTGTGCACCATGCGACCCACACAATCATCCATCCACGCTCCGCCGCGTTTGTGTTCACGTGCATAGAGGTCAAGGTAGAAGCTACCGCGCAATGTATTGCTATCGTCATACAGTTCGAAGAAACGCACATCTTTATGCCATGTTTCCACGTCATTGCGTTCTTTGGCGGTTAAACCATAAATACGATGAACAACTTCAAACAAACCGTTTAGAACGCGCTGCTCAGGGAAGTAAGGGCGTAATTGCTCATCGCTTAATGAGAATTTATGCTGTTTTTGTTTTTCGCTGTAATAGGCCAAATCCCATGACTCTAGTGTTTCAACGCCATAGTGTTCTTTGGCGAAAGCCGTAAGTTCAGCGAGCTCATCTTTACCTTGCTGGTGGGCGCGATCAGCTAAATTATTGAGAAAACTTAAAACTTGTTCAGGCGATTCCGCCATTTTTGTTGCCAGAGATTTCTCTGCGTAGTTTTTGAACCCCAATAACTGGGCTAGCTCATGGCGTAGAGCCATTAACTCATCGATAAGCTCGCTGTTATCCCACTTACCCGCATTTGGGCCTTGGTCTGAGGCTCGAGTGCTGTATGCATGGCTCATTTCACGGCGCAACTCAGCGTTATCTGCGTAGGTCATGACGGGAAGGTAGCTTGGCATATCAAGGGTTAAGAGGTAACCTGTTTCACCTTTGGCTTCCGCCATGGCTTTAGCTGCTGCGATAGCACTTTCAGGCATCCCTGCTAATTCTTTTTCATCTTTAATCAGCTTCGTCCAGCCCATTGTCGCATCAAGTACATTATTGCTAAATTTAGAGGCTATCTCCGACAAACGTGCAACAATTTCACCATAACGTTGCTGTTTTTCAACTGGCAAACCAATGCCGGATAATTCGAAATCACGTAAGGTATTTTCGATAGATTTGCGTTGTGCTTGGCTAAGTGAATTAAATTCCGCACTTTCTTTTAAGGATTTATACGCTTGGTATAAAGGTTCGTGCTGACCCATCCAGGTACTAAATTCAGACAACAGCGGTAAACATTGTTCGTAGGCCTCACGCAGTTCAGGGCTATTCTTCACGGAGTGCAGATGACTTACTGGTGACCAGACGCGAGACAGCTTATCGCTGGCTTCTTCTAACGGCTGGCATAAGTTATCCCATGTATAGTGGTTGGTCGCATTTAGGAGATTTTCAACCGTTTGGCGATACTCGGTGAGCACGTGCTCGACAGCAGGAAAAACGTGTGCAGGTTCAATACTCGAAAAGCGGGGTAATGCAGAATCGGCTAATAATGAATTTGTCATAAAAAACATCCTGTGATTGCAGGCTTGTGCTCGTAGGCCAAGGCTTACAGTGTTGACAATAAAAGTTAAACGGCGAACTTATCCCTAAAACGGTTTATGTTATAGGGTAATAAAACCAGCACACCATTATGAATATAAGAAAGTATATGGGGGCGGATATGCAAACCTCAATATCAAGATAACGTTTTTTCTTGTCAGCACTTATCAATAAATGGGATTTTTATTAGCTTTTATCAATAAAGGTGATAGTTGTAGTTTCAATGCTTTAGAAAATAATGAATTCAGTCTATAATTACTCTCCAATCTATAGAGGAAGATCGTCGTCTCCGGTGAGGCGGCTGGACTTCAAATCCAGTTGGGGCTGCCAGCAGTCCCGGGCAGGTTCGACTCCTGTGATCTTCCGCCACTCAAGTTCAATACACCTCCGCTGAAGTCAATTAAACCCTTGAAATTAAACATATAAAAGCAATTCATCGTCAACTCAGTTCAACTGGGATCATTATAGGTAGCTGTATCTTGTACCTTTAAATTCTCATTTTTGATTGTAACAGATAGGGTTTACGGTGGTTTTGTTATGGCTCTGGGTAATATAAAAATTAAAACGGCGAAGCCGCTAGATAAGCTCTACAAACTTTCTGATTCGAAAGGGTTATATCTTCTGATAGTGGGTCGTAACGGCTTGCTTGTCAGACCCGTGTGCGAAATGCAAGCCGCCGAGAGCTACGGCTACGTCGTCATGACCAAATCTCAGGGATCCAAGTGCCTGAAATTATTCTTTTGAATAGCCACGATGGCACAAGCAGCTATTAGATGCTGCCGGGGTTATTTAGAGCAGTATGCTCGAACGGTTTAGTCTGCGGAGATACCTTTGGTGAAGTGCATGTCTCACATAAAGGCGATGTTGTCGGGAAGGCCATTGAAGGGACCTAGAGGTGCTAGAAACCTTTGAAGCTTTAGCTGAAAAGCGTGAACAGATGCAATCACTATTTTTACAGCCACCAGCACAACAAGCTTTGGCACAAGCGGCTTTAACTTATCGCTTTGGTGAGGAGCATCAACCGATTACCGAGGGGCAAGTATTACAGCCTCGCCGTTGGGAGGATAAGAAAGATGATCTCTGGACGGTATATCAGCGTTTACAGGAGAATTTAATCAAGGGAGGATTATCGGGAAAGAATGCGAAAGGTAAGCGAGCTCGAACTCGTTCGGTGAATAGTATTGATGGTAATATTAAATTGAATAAGGCGCTGTGGGTAATGACAGAAAAGATGCATGAGCATTTTTCTTTAATATAATGCAGTTAGTCGCATAAATAAGCGTAAGTTTGATTTAAGTATTGTAAGTTTGGCTTAAGTGTAAAATAATCTATCCTCAGTTATGGATGAGGATAGATTATGGCAATAGGATATTTTTTACGGGTTGGTGATAGAACCACTTGTGGAGGTCAAATACTAACGGGAGACAATACCATACAATGGTATGGTGTTGCTGGTGCTCGTGAAGGCGATATGGTCAGTTGCGGTAAACATTCAGGAGCATACCGAATTCTCGGGGGTGTAAATAGTGTATGGCTTGAAGATAGGAAACACGCTGGAACACTTGAAAGCTTTAGTTCCTGCCCTTGTCATGCACGATTTATTAATTCAATTCATGATTGCTATAGCGATGAAAGTGGGTCAGCCTCTCCAGAAACAGCTTCAGCTATCTTTCCAGTTTTAACAAATAAAATTTGTATTAGTTGCTTAATGAAAGCAGCTGAGTCTGGGCAAATGCTAGTTGTTCGAGAAGGATAATCATAAATGCATAATCTGCATCCTATTTTTAACTATTTTGAACGCTATCCTGATGCAAAGCATTATTGTTTAATCTGTGGTCTGCAATATGAACGTTACTTTGATCAAGAACTTCAGAGTCGTTATGGAACCGCAAGTCCACTCTTTAAACAACTTCCAGATTCGGAAATCGCATGGGCGGGTCCATGGCTAATTGACGTGACCAAACGAAGTGATTTCCTGACCGATTTAATTCAATTAGAAACTGAATCGCCGGCACTATCATGGCTAGTCAGTGACTCATCAATTGAGAAATTGGCGACTCACTTCTCTGAACGACTTAATGTCAGTTTGCCTGATGGTAAAACCACTTTATTTCGGTTTTATGACCCTCGCGTAACCCATTATATGCCTCAAGTTCTGACATCCGAACAATTCAATGAAATAACCACGCCACTCATTGCATGGTATTACCGTTTTGAAGGACGATTTTATGCATTACAAGGAGGCGGCTTAAATGCAGTTTAGCGAAGAACAATTAAAGAAAATTCAAAATATTGAACAGAGTCATTATGTGACTCAAGTGAGTACTGATTTTTATCAACATCATTTGGATAAACTACAGAACCTCGAAACATTGAATAAACGTTTAGAATCCGCATTTCAATATGTTCTCTCCCTCGGTTTCACTCAAGAACCGTTAATTCGGTCATTTTTATTTTACGAAGCATGTTGCCCCGGCTTTCATTTAAAACCCGAAATTAGAAATATGCTTGAGGAAAAAAATCGTGTGCCAGAGCAGCAGTATCAAGATTTTTTACGGATAGCCATGAAATTGATTGAATGGAGAACTTAGCATGCCGATTCCATTAATAGTTGCAGGTGCAGGGTTAATGACTCTGGGCGGTCTAGCCGCTGTGACACAAGAGGCCTCAAAAATCGGCTTTCCTTCTTCGTCAGGTAGTGGAGATGATGAATGGGGAGATAACACAAGTTACGGTGATAAAATTCGTGAGTATGAAAGTATAGCCATTGGTGGAATTGATGACGAAGATGTAAATGGTCGTCGAAATAGTGGACAAGGTTCGGCTACAGGAGCTGTTGCTGGCTCATCGATTGGTGTTGCTGCAATTGAAGCGAGTAAAGGGTGTAAGGATTGTCCTGCTATTCCGTACATTATTCCTCATGAAAGTAATATAACGAATACACGCTCACCAAATGCTTATGAGTATCAGGCTAGAATATGTAACACACAAATAAGAACCGTTGATACCCTAGCAGGACAACTTAAATACATTGATGAATGGGAATGCACCATTCCTGTACCAACAAGAACAAAAAATAATGTTATTTTTGATGGTTGGGTACCCAGTGAATGTAACTTTATTGAAACGAAAGATAATTATGATTTTTTCTTTAATAGTAAAGGTAAACCAAATAAATTTATGGGAGAAGATAAAAAAATACTTAAGCAAGCAACTGATCAAAATTGGTTATGTTCCAGCCAGTTTAAAAGCAGATCATTTATTGATTGGCATTTTTCACATAAAAAAATGTTTGAATTTTGTGAAGTGCTATTAGAACCACTATCACAGGTACGGACACATTACACACCATAGTTTTGAGGTAGCCATGGACTTATTAATTAAGTTAGACATCGAGCTAAATGAAGAAATATCAACTCCATCTTTAATTGATATTTTTAGTCATATGATTTTAACATGTGAATCAATTACTAATGAAAAAGAGGACTCATGGTATTTAACAGGCGATACCCTTGAAGATGCATTAAAAAAGAAAGCCTTTAATCAAAACACACCAACCAATTTATTAAAGGATATTCCTTACTTTGATTGTATGGAATCAATATGGGCTAATGAAAACAAGGCATTGAATATAAAGTATACCAGTTCTGGATTAATCTATAATCTTGAATTTGCTATTGATGATATTAACTACATCAAAAAAAATTCTGTAATAGAGGCCATAAATTATTATTTTAGTGCCTATAAAATCGTTTGTATGCGGATTGATACTAATGGATATAGGTATAATAAAAAAAATGTTTTCCCTGACAGACTCCCCGTTGGCTGGATGCTTTATCTCAATAAAAAAATAACCCAACAACAATTACCTATGGCGGCTGAACTTATTGATATTGATAATGACAAAAATAAAGGTACTTTGATTATCAGTACCGACCATGTGTTTGATGGTTCAGATAAAGCGGATATCAAAAAAGCCAATGAGATAGAGATTCAGCTAACAGCATTAGGGTTATTGCCGTTGATACGAGAAATATATAGTTAATACTGTTAAGAGGAAAGTAGTGAGTATGCAGGTAGATTATATGATTTTTTGAAACGTATAATCTACTGTGTATTATGATGGCTTATGATTACTAGATATGAGTTAGTTAAAAATATTGTTTGTGTATAATTATTAATTTAGATATGATTTTGCCTTGGGGGTGTATTTGGGGGGTAGTTATTTATCCATATTAATAATTTCCTTTTAAATCATATTATTTGTATCTATATGCGATTCCTGTGATCGCCACTCAAGTTCAATACGCCTCCGCTGAAGTCAATTAACTCCTTGAAATTCAACATATAAAAGCAATTCATCGTCAACTCAGTTCAACTGGGATCATTATAGGTAGCTGTATCTTGTACCTTTAAATTCTCATTTTTGATTGTAACAGATAGGGTTTACGGTGGTTTTGTTATGGCTCTGGGTGTAGTGGCAAACCTAATCGGTTTGCCAGCAGTCTGAGGAATGCCAAACGGCATTCCTGATATAGGGACTAATTTAACGTTGCAATGAGCTTGTTTCTAATCAATAACGCACTTTGTGGGCGATTGAACAGGCACAGTTCCAGCCACGCTTCGATCTCTTGGTAAGTGGCATTTGGCAGGCAATTTAGCCATTTTTGCTTTAAATCAACGGGTATTTTGAGAAACTGCTGGCGGTCTAAGCGGTGGCTTAGTTGGGCTGAGCCGGCGAGAAACAAGGTGACTTGATGAAAACGCTTTTCGGGGGCAAGAACGTCCGGTGGAACGCTTCTATCAGGATTGCGATTAACGCGTTGCGCCAATGCCATAATTTGCGGGTCTAACTCGGGTTGTGTGAAATCGCACAAATGCAAATCACCTTTAATTAGCATGGCTGCGATAATGTATTCAAGGCAAAAACGCGCTTCGATACCGTTTTCTGGCACTCTAATATTGGCAGCAATATCTCCCCCTAATGGAAACGCAATATCGATACGTTGAAGGTTATCAAGAAGGGCCGCCAATGGCTTTCCGCTACTTAGCCAACGTTCACGTAAAACTTGGGTTACCGCGGCAGCGGAGTGAGTGCCTGCACAGGTTGGATAAGGTTTGAACTCAAGTCCCGGAGACACAATACGCCATGGTTTTCCCCAATCTTTGGTCAGCAGTTCTGGTATGGCTTGTCGGTGACTCATGGCATCTAAAAATGCGTCAATCACGCCATTGGAACGTGATGAGAAACCACGAGATGCGAGCTGAAATGACATGACGGCAGATTGTGCTGCTAAGCCCGCATGAAGGGGTTTTACCGCTGAACCAAATTGCGCTCGCAGCGCTGTTGATTGTGTTGCTGCTAGGCCGAGCGCACAAGCCGTTGTTTCTAGATCAGCTTTGAATAAATAACACAATGCTGCGGTGGCTGCGATAGCACCTAAGCTTCCTGTTGAGTGAAAACCCAACTGGTAATGTTGGTTAGTGATTGCTAACCCTAATCTGCCAGCGACTTCGATACCAACACAATAAGCATTTAAAAATCGGTCGTTATTGATTTCGTTTTTAGCAGGGGCTAAGGCAAAGAGTGCCGGTAAAATGACCGTTGAAGGATGACCACGAAAATTTGCGTGAAAATCATCAAAGTCAAGGGCGTGACCAGCATAACCGAGTAATAGAGCGATACTACGTGGGTCGCGCTCAGGGTATAGGGTGCTTAATTGTTGCCAGCCTGCATCATTGATATGACCTTCTGTCACCGAGAGTGTGACGGCAAGGTAATCTTTGATGCCATTTTGCGCAGCTTGCTGGGCACAAAGAGACGGAGATGCCTCAAGGACTTTCTCCGCCAATACGGTGGTTAACTCGCTAATCATTGCGCCTTTCCGCTGTATTCGTTTAGTACCGTTTGCGCTAATTCGGCAAGATAACGAGCGGTGGGGTACAAGGCTTTATCATCAACACGGAATTTCGGATGGTGCAGGGCATACGGGCCACCAGAGCCGATCATCATAAACGCACCGGGTATTTTTTGTTGATAAAAAGCAAAATCTTCACCAATCGGGCTTGCTTCGACTCTTCTTGCTTCAAAACCAGATTTTTCAGCTTGGATCAATGCTAAATCTACCCATTCTTTAGTATTGACCACCGAAGGTGGACCTGGATGCCATAATAGTTCGATTTTAGCATTAAAGGTGGCGGCAATACCGTCTAAAATTTGACGTAAGCGTTGCTCAATTTGCTCTCGGGTGGCTTGTTTGAATGTGCGTACAGTACCTTCTAAATAAGCTGTATCAGGGATCACATTCCATGTACTGCCACTATGAACTTGTGTAATGGATACCACTGCGTTTTGATCAGAAGAAACATTCCTACTGATAATTGACTGTGTGGTATTAATTATCTGAGCAATGATAATAAGTGGATCATTGCCATCATGTGGTTTAGCTGCATGGGCGCCTTTTGCGGCAACTTTAATCTCGAAACGGTCAACTCCAGCAGTCAGCGCCCCTTCTTTACTTCCGATAACGCCGACTGGCAATGTAGGATCATTATGAATACCAAATATCGCAAGGGCACCGTCTAATGCGCCAGTGGCAAGTAGCGCTGGTGCGCCTTGACCTGTTTCTTCTGCGGCTTGGAAGAGAACGCGTACGGTGCCTTTTAAATTGGCGATATTTTGTTGCAGTAAAATGGCAGCGCCAAGCGCTGCGGATGCATGAAAGTCATGGCCACAAGCATGCATGACTCCTTTGTTCTCAGAGACAAAACTCACACCGGATTCTTCTTCAATCGGTAGTGCATCAATATCGGAACGTAACACAATTAAAGGACCGTCTTGTTGGCCTTTAATTTCGGCCACTAATCCCGTTGCCAGTGGGAGTGGAAGGATAGAGATCCCCGCTTCTGTTAATGCATCGCGAATACGTTGCGTTGTTTGATATTCTTGATTTGATAGTTCAGGGAATCGGTGCATTTCATGGCGAAATGCTTGAATTTTATCTGCAAGTACTTGTTCATGGCGGCTAATGTTCATTAAGTCTCTCCCAATTGAGGCGCAGGTGCCTATGGATATTTTTGGTTATATATTGAATTCGTCGATGGGTTCTATATTGGTCAATTGACGTAAAAAACGGCGCGTTTGCGGGTTTTCAGAGAAGCGAATAACGTGCTCTGCGGGCCCTTGCTCTACAATTTTCCCATCCGCCATAAAAATCACGCGATCAGCGACTTCTTTTGCAAACTCCATTTCATGGGTCACAATCACCATGGTTGTTTTTTGTTGAGCGAGGGATTTAATGACCTGAAGAACTTCGAACACTCTTTCAGGGTCGAGAGCAGAGGTTGGTTCGTCAAATAAAATGGCTAATGGTTTGACGGCAAGTGCGCGGGCGATACTCACTCGTTGTTGTTGGCCACCGGATAAAGTGGCTGGATACTTGTGACTATGTTCTGCAAGACCAACTTTATTTAATAGCGCTAAACCGATTTCATCAGCTTCGCTTTTTGCCATTTTTTTGACGGTGATTAACCCTTCCGTCACATTTTCCAGTGCCGTTTTATTTTTAAACAGGTTGTAGTTTTGAAACACCATTGCCGTTTGGCGGCGTAAGGCATAGGCTTCGCTGATGGTGTGTTTATGGGCGTCTAATATAACATCGCCAATTTGTATGGAGCCGGATTCAGGTTGCTCCAATAGATTTAAGCAGCGTAATAATGTGGATTTCCCTGAGCCTGATGGACCAATAATTGCCACCACCTCCCCTTCTTGGATATCGAGGGAAATGTTATTTAGCACGGTATTTGCGCCGAAGCTTTTGTTTAGTTGTGATACTCGGATCATCATCATTCCTTAGCGTTGCAATGATTGGCTTAAGCGTTTTTCTAGCGCCATTTGAATACGGCTGTAAATAAGTACGGTAAGCCAGTAAATGAGCCCAACAACAATAAATGTTTCGAAGTAACGTAATGATTCAGCTGCGATCATTTTGCCTTCAGCAAACAGTTCGGTGACACCAAGCGCAAAGGCTACAGAGGTATCTTTAATCAATGAAATAAAGGTATTACCAGTCGCAGGGAGTGTGTTTAGCATTGCTTGTGGCAAAATAATGCGGCGGTAAATTTGGCGCTTTTGCATACCAATCGACAAACCTGCCTCCATCTGCCCAAAGTCGACGGATGTTAATCCAGCACGATAAATTTCGGCCATATAGGCAGAATTTTTGAGGCTAAAGCCAATGATTGCTGCCGTAAACGCATCCATTCCACTAAAAATAGGAAAGGCTTGAGGTAAACCGAAATAGATAATAAACAGCTGTACCAGCGTTGGAATTCCCCGAAATAGGGAGACATATAAATCGACGATTTTAACAATCGCTTTGATACCTGTTGTGCGCAGTAGTGCAAGCGTCAATCCTAATGCCATCGCACAAGCCATTGAAACAATAGCAAGAAATAGCGTGACGGGTAGGTAGCTTAAAATTTGCGGAAAGATCCGCACAATATAGTCGAAATCTAAATTCATTCTTTATGCCTTACCATGCTTTACCAGC